>JAJFGI010000220.1 GCA_021776215.1 Kiloniellaceae bacterium
GACAGGGCGTCGATCCTCGGATTCCATCAGGGCCCGCGGCAAAGACTATGCTGCATCAAAAGGCCGGATAGATGACTGCAAACCCAACCCGCCTCTATTCATCAAAACCACTTGCAATCAGAGGGCCGTCCATAGATGACAGCACCGTCCTTATCTATTAACGTGACAAAGCCCATGCACGCTAAGTCGGTCGGTCGTCTCGCCGCCCGGCTTCAGGAAACAACCAGATCGCGCCTGTCATGGTAACGCCCAAGACAAGAGCGAACCATTTCAAGAATCCTTGGCCGGCCTGATTCTCGAAATAGAATACAGCGACGGCAAGCAGTGCCACGACGAAGCTTAACATGGTCCGGATATTCGTTGGCATAGCCCTACCTCCTCACCTGTTCGCCCCGAATTCGCGACATGACACTTGCCCTCACGATAAAGGATACTGATAATATATCAGAAATAGATCAGAGGAAAGTCCGAACGGTGAGCGAGCAAGCCAAGCCAACCCGCAAGAAGCGGACGATCACGGAAATTCGCGAGTCAAAAACCACCGGCGAGAAGATGGTCTACATGTCGGTGCCCGACTATACCTCGGCGCAATGGGCCGAGATGGGCGGTGTCGATGTGGCGGTCGTCGGGGACAGCCTGGCGATGATCGCCCACGGCCATGCCAACACCATCCCGGCCACCATGGATATGATGATCATGCACGCCTCGGCGGTGCGCAAAGGAGCGCCGAACACCTTCGTCCTCGGCTGCATGCCCTATCAAAGCTACAACACCATCGATCGGGCCCTGGGTAACGCCACGCGGTTCATGCAGGAGGCCGGCAGCGATGCGGTCAAGCCCCAGGGCGGCAAAAGCCAGGCGCATATCCTGAAGGCGCTGGTCGATGCCGGTATACCGACGGCTTCGCACATTGGGTTGACACCGCACACGGTGGCGATGTTCGGCGGCTTCAAGATCCAGGGGCGAACCGCGGAAGCGGCCATGAAAGTCCTGGAGGACGCGCTGGCAATCCAGGATGCGGGCTGTTTCATGCTGGAATTCGAGGCCGTGCCCGGTGCCATCGCGACGCTGATTTCACAACAGCTTGAGATTCCCACCATCGGTATTGGAGCAGGCGTCGGCACCGACGGTCAAATTCTGCTGTGCTATGATCTGCTCGGCGTCTTCACCGATTTCAAACCGAAGTTCACCAAGCGATATGCGAACCTGACCGAGGTCGCGGTGACCGGGATCTCCCAGTACGTCAGGGAGGTCAAGGCGGGCACCTTCCCCGACGAGGACCACACTTATAGTGTTAGCGACGCTGAATACGAGAAATTCTCGACCATGCTGGAACGCCGCAAGCAGATATAATCCGACACCGCGACAAGGGTAGCATCACGAGAGGATTTGAGTTTGCCCAATCCCAGAGCCGCCGCCAGAACTGCCCCTGTGGCGAGGCCTCGTGCTGACAGCCAGACCGATCAAGCTTACAACGTGTTGGAGGAACAGATTGTCACGCTCTGCCTGGAGCCGGGTGCGGTCTTATCGGAAAACCGGCTCGCCGATGCACTCGGCTTCGGCCGGACACCGATTCGCGAGGCCTTGCAGCGTCTTGCCCGCGAGGGCTTGGTCGTCATTCTGCCGCGCAAGGGCATACTGGTAGCCGAGATCAACCCGCGTAAGCAACTCCTGGCCCTGGAAGTGCGCCGCGAGCTGGAGCGCTTGCTGGCGCGTGCGGGGGCGATGCGCGCCACGGCGGTGGAGCGGGCCCGGTTCCTGGAAATTGCCGAAGGCATGGAACGGGCCGCCAAGGACAACGACGACATCAGCTTCATGCGCTTCGACCACGAGCTGAATTTTCTCGAGTCCCAGGCGGCCCACAACGAATATGCCAGCCGGGCCATGGGCCTATTGCATGGCATGTCGCGGCGTTTTTGGTACATGCACTATAAGGAAGCGGCCGATTTGCCCCTGTGCGCCCGCTTGCACGCGCAATTGGCGCGGCGGATCGCCATGGGGGATGCCGACGAGGCGGCCCGTGCCTCGGACCAGCTGCTCGACTATGCCGAAACGTTTACCCGTGCCACTTTAGGCGCCGGCGCCCTGTCGGTCGGCGGTTCACGGACGTCCTGATCGGTTACGGGGCTTTCGGCGGGGACGGGAGATGGGAGATGCGGGTCGGGGGTCTTACCGCGTGATCCGTTCGTATAGGGCGCGGAACCCGGTTTCGAGATGGTCACCAAAGAGCGGATCCATATTCTTGGCGAACGCCCGCCGCATCGCCGCCCAGTCGTCGGCGCTCAGGAACACTTTCGCGGCCGGCAGCACATCCCGCTCTTCCACGCCCATGTGTTCGCGTTGCGTGCGGACGAATCGGCGCCCGGCATCGAGTAGCGCATCGAGGCCTTTCGGGTATTCCCGGTCAAAGGACTTGAGGACCGCGTCCAAGCGTTCCAGATGCTGCGCGCCAGCAACATGCTGGCGTTCCAGTTCATCCAGCACCGAGCTTAGCTCTGGCCGGATCCGGCGCAGCGCCGGGAACAGGAACTGTTCTTCCTTGGGATGATGCAGCTTTTCGGGAAAAACTCGTACGTAATAAACAATCGAAAACAGCAAATCGAGATTTGGCTTCGGCCCATCTGCGGACAGGTGATCAAGCGTCTCGTCCAAGACCTTTAGGACACGGTCGAGATTCCGATGTTCCGCCTGAATGAACTCAATCGCATCAGCCATGGCACGGGCCTTTCGCTGAACTTCGCGGCTTCGCCGATGGTTCCGGGCCGCTGCCCGCCCGTGCCGGCAAGCTTGCCATGCAAAGCCGACTTTACATGAGCGCCATATCTCAGTAGCATACTGTAGATATATCAGCCAGTAGAGATTGCTCCCGCGGGTGCCGACAACAAAGAAATACACCGGATCACGAACCATGGACGGCATCGAAGTCCTGGTCGATGGCCGGCGGCTTGATGAGCGCTACGACTTGAAGAAATTCACCAGTGGAGGCTTCGAGTGGACCTACGAGGGGGCGGCACCGCAGCAGCTGGCGCTGGCACTGCTCGCCGATCATTTGGGTGACGATCAAGCGGCCCTCAAGCTTTGCCAACCCTTGATGCGCGCGGTCGTGGCAAACCTCGAAAACGATTGGCAACTGACCGGGCAGGACATCGACGACGCACTGAAGCGGCTTGAGACAAATAGGTGACGGACCCGGCAGTTCGACAACCGTGCGCCGGCTCAACAACAAAGAGGCAGGTATTAGTTGCCTGCCGAAACAGGGAGGGAAAGAAATGAACGTCATGCGAAATATCAAGATGCTTGCGGTGGCGGCCGCGGTGGGCCTTGGCGCCCTGTTTTCCGCCGACGCGGGCGCCGAAACCGTCAAGTGGAAGATGGCCACCAGTTGGAGCGGCGGGCCGCTGATGGAGATCGGTGCCCAGGCCTTCGCCGACAAGGTCAAGCTGTTCACCGAGGGTCGCGTGGAAATACAGGTTTTTCCGGGCGGGCAGTTGGGCTCCGCCTTGAAGGTTGCGGAAACCGTGCGCAACGGTGTCGCCGAGGTCGGGCACACCTGGATGGGCTATGATTGGGGTCAAGACAAGGCCACGGTCGTGTTTGGCGGCTTTGCCGGTAGCATGGACTCCGAGCACATGTTGCACTGGCTCTACGAGGCCGGTGGCGCGGAGATGTGGGCGCAGTTTCGGGACGAGAAGTTCGGCGTCGTCTCCATGCCGCTTTTCATCCGTACGGCGGAAGTCTTCCTGCATTCGCGCAAGCCGGTCCGGACGCTGGCCGACCTGCAAGGCTTGAAGCTGCGCACGGCCGGTGCCTGGCTGGAAATGGCCAAGGATCTCGGGGCCGCACCGGTGACCATGCCGGGCGGCGAGGTCTATACCTCGTTGGAGCGTGGCGCCATCGATGCGACCGAATGGGGCACCTTGTGGGAGAATATCTCCCCCGGTTTTCATAAGATCGCCAAGTACGTGATCATCCCCGGCGTCCACCAGCCTGTGGCCCCCTTCGAGGTCATGTTCAACAAGGAGGCCTGGAGCAAGATATCCGATCTCGACCGGACCTTGATCCAACAGGCCGCCAAACTGGTCACCTTCGAATCGTGGACCCGGATCGGCCAGGAAGACGCCAAGGCCTTGGATTTCTACCGCAAGGCGGGCAACGAAATCATTGAGCTGGATGTCGCTGTCCAAAAACAAACCAAGAAGATCGCCAACGAATGGGCCGAAACTCAGGCCAAGGAGAATCCCTGGTTCGAGAAGGCCTGGCGGTCGCAAGTCGAATTCGAGTCTCTCTGGAAGGATGCCGCGCGGTATCGAAACGTGCAGGGCTGAAGGTCATACGCACAGTGATGGGGGCGCTTCGGCGCCCTCATCGCCCACGCCATTTGCGGTAGTTGTAAGAGCTCCGCCATGCATGTTCTGGTCCGCCTGATCGAACGTCTGTCCGGTGGATTCGGACTGCTTGGCGCGATCATAGTCGCCCCCTTGATTCTGGCGACCGTCTATGAGGTGTTTTCCCGCTACCTGTTCAACGCCCCGACGATCTGGGCCTACGAGATCGCCTATATGGCGATGGGCACCAACTTCCTGCTCGGGGCGGCCGTCACCTTGCGTGACCGCGGCCATATCCGTATCGACCTGCTCTATGCCCGTTGGTCCCCCCGAACCCAGGCGCTGATCGATATTGTCGGCTATACCTGCCTCTTCCTGCCGGTCGCCTGGTGGGTCAGCTGGGGTCTCTGGAAGTACGCGTACTACGCCTTTCTGTCCGGTGAAACCTCGGGCGATTCGGCCTGGAATCCGATCATCTGGCCATTCCGTCTGGTCTTTTTCGCGGGTTTTGTATCGCTGGCGTTGCAGGCCGCGGCGGAGTTGATCAAGGCGGCCTATATTCTGGCTGGCCGGACGCCGCCGGGGGCATCGCGATGAGCGATTATCTCGCGCTCCTGATGTTTCCGGCGCTGCTGTTCGCCCTGTTCATGGGATTTCCGGTGGCGTTCTCCATGATGGGTGTGGCGCTGATCTTCGGTCTGATGACTTTCGGCGATTCGGTGATCTTTCAATTCGTCCAAAAGGTCAACGATGTGGCGTCGAATTTCGTCCTCGCGGCGGTGCCGTTATTCGTATTCATGGGCGCCATGCTCGAGCGGTCCGGAATCGCGGAAGAGCTTTTTGAGGCCGTGCATCTTTGGACCCGCCGGCTGCCGGGCGGTCTGGCGGTCGGCACGATCATCATGTGCGTCATTTTCGCCGCCTCGACCGGCGTCATCGGGGCGACGGAAACCGTGGTCGGCCTGCTCGCGATCCCGGTCATGATGCGGTACGCCTACGACAAGGGCCTGATTTCCGGAACGATTTGCGCCGGCGGATCGCTGGGCACCATTATCCCGCCGTCCGTGGTCGTCGTCATTCTGGGCCCGGTTGCCGACGTCTCGGTTGGCGACCTGTTCGTCGGCATGATCTTCCCCGGATTGCTGATGGCTGGCTTATACCTGGTCTATATCCTGGTCCGGTGCACCCTTGATCCGCGCGCCGGGCCACGCCTGCCGCGCAGCGATAGCGATCCGCCGTTGGGTGCCAAGCTGCGTACCACGGTGGTTGCCCTGGTTCCGCCGGTGCTGATGATTTTCGCAGTGCTCGGTTCGATCATGTTCGGCTGGGCGGCGCCGACCGAAGCTGCCGGTCTGGGGGCATTCGGCGCGATCCTGCTGACCGTGGCATACCGCTCCTTTTCGCTCGGCGTTCTGTGGGAAGCCTTGATGAAGACCCTGAAGGTGACGTGCATGATCATGCTGATCCTGCTCGGCGGCAACATGTTCGCGGGTGTCTTCGTCGGTTCCGGCGGTGTCACCCTGGCCAACGATCTGGTCCGTTCCGCGGACCTCAGCGGTTGGGCCACCCTCGTATTGTTCCTGTCGGTCAGCTTCATCGCCGGGTTCTTCCTCGATTGGATTTCTGTCCTGCTGATCTTCATTCCGGTGTTCATCCCGCTGGTGGTTAGCTTCGGCTTCGATCCGGTGTGGTTTTGCATCCTGTTCCTGATCGTGATCCAGACCAGCTATCTGACCCCGCCCATGGCGCCGGCCATATTCTACCTGCGCGGCATTAGCCCGCCGGAGATTACGCTGACGCACATGTTCCGAGGGGTGATCCCCTTCATCGTGCTGCAAATCACGACCCTGGCGATTGTTGCCGCCTATCCGCCGCTGGTGCTGTGGCTGCCGACCAAGCTTCTAGGCTTCCAATAGAGGCGCAAGGTAGCTTGACTACTCGATCTTTCTGATGTATCTGTAATATATCAGATGAGGTTGCCACCTCTGGAATGGCCGGTTCCGATGCGGTTTGAAATCGACCGTATCGAACAAGTGCGGGAGTTTTACGCCATGACACCCGAGGATGTGCTGTCGATCGAACCGAAGGTCCTGACCCGCAAGCAGCGCGACTCCTATTTCGCCGATGGCTACCTGCTGGTCGAGCAGGCAATTCCGGAGGAGTGGATTGAGAGGCTGCGCGCGGTCACCATTGAGATGGTCGAGGAAAGCCGCGCCATCACAAAGTCTGATACCATTTGGGACCTAGAGGCCGGCCATAGCGCCGCGTCGCCGCGCCTGCGCCGCTTGTCGAGCCCGAACGACAAGCACCCGACCTACTGGGAGTTTGCTTCGCAGTCGGTCATCCCGGATATCATCGCCGATCTTGTGGGACCGAATGTAAAGTTCCACCATTCGAAGCTAAATTTCAAATGGGCGCAGGGTGGCGAAGAGGTCAAGTGGCACCAGGACATCGGCTTCTGGCCGCACACGAATTACAGCCCCTGCACGGTCGGCACCTACATCTACGACTGTGGGATGGACCAGGGCCCGGTCGGCGTGATCAAGGGCAGTCACGACGGGCCGCTCTATGATCAGTATGCCAACGGCACCTGGACCGGGTGCCTGTCCGAGGCCGATGCCGCGGCGATCGATCCCGCCAAGATCGTTTATTTGGATGGCCCGGCCGGTTCGATCACGATCCACAACTGCCGCACCATACACGGGTCGAAGCCGAACACCTCGGACCTGGGCCGGCCGCTGTTACTCAACGTCTATGCCGCGGCCGACGCTTTTCCGTATACGCACAACCCGATCTATTCGAAATATGATCAGCAGATCGTGCGCGGTCAGCCGGTTCACTGGGCGCATCACGATCCGCGGCCCTGTTTGGTGCCGCCGGATTGGTCGGGAGGTTATTCATCGATCTTCGCCTTGCAACAGGCCGAAGGCAAGACGGCCGCGGAATGATACGGCATGAAACAAACGCATCGCCCGCCGATACGTAGGAGATTTGAATCATGATCAGCGATAAACAAGCCCGTTTTCGCAAGGAGTACCGCTCGCGGATAGCCGGTTGGTACAATGGTTATTTCCACGTCGCGGTCATCTACGCCCTGGGCGGGGCCGCGCTGTACTACTTTGTGCAGCACATTCATGATGTGCGGTGGTGGGAGTGGCTGACCATCCCGTTGGTTTTTCTTCTATGCAACATGTTCGAGTGGGCCGTGCATCGCTATGTCATGCACCGGCCAATCAACAACCCCGGCGCGCGTGCAGTGTATTCACGCCATACCTTGAACCATCATCAGTTCTTCTCTGATTCAGAGATGCGTTTCCGAGATCACAAGGACTGGCGTGTGACGGTGTTTCCGCCCTTCGCGCTGGTCACCTTCATCATTATGTCGACCCCGCCGGCCGTAATCCTGGGACTCTTGATCTCCGCCAACGTCGGTTGGCTGCTGATCAGCACAACAGTCAGCATGTATCTGATCTATGAGTTCATGCACTTCTGCTGCCACGTGGAGGAGAACTGGTTCGTGCGCTATTGTCCGTTTGTGAACACCTTGCGGCGCCACCATTTTGCCCACCACAACACCCGGTTGATGATGGAGGTCAACATGAACCTGACCTTCCCCATCGCCGACTGGATGTTCGGGACCTCAGACCTAGATCGCGGGCTATTGGGGCACATCTTCAATGGCTACAACACGCAACACATCAAGAAGAACCTGCGTGGCCAACCGACGCCTCCAAGCATGATCGGTGCTGCACCTGCATTGACGATTTAGCCAAAGGCAAAGTCAGAGCCAATCCGCTTGAGGCGGGCGGGGGACCTTGAAAGGGAGTCAATGCGGTCCTTTGCGGTCGCCCAGAACAACCGCAACAATGGCTGCCTCGACGGCGAGTACGACTTCGACAGCTTCGAGGCGGCGCGTCATTTCGCTACCCTATGCGCCGGATATATACAGAACTTCTGCGAGAAATCAGTCGAAGCCATGAACCGCCTCGATCGTCCAGAGGGCGGCTCCTGGGACAATCCCTTTATTCCGCAACCCCCGTCCGGCGGTCACCAGGACTGACCGGGGAGTATCGTTTAGTGCAATCTTGTGAGGCCAAATCCCGCATATCGTCGAAATAGCCGAGCCTGAGCAGATCAATTCGAGATATCGGTCTGGCCGTTGCCAGTAAGCTTCTCAAGCTATCATGAGAAAATTCCCTGATCGGCTGAATAATTTCCCTGCTCCAATACGTAGAGAATTTTGTCAAAAAGAACCGGAATATCAGATAGTTATGTTGTGCGGGAGGGTCTCAATCGGCCGTGATTCGCGAAAATTCCCCGTTTTTTCCCTGCTAAACAGGGAATTCTGCAGAGACTGGTTCGCTCCAGACCACCCCCTCCGCCACGAATTAAGTTATTGATATCCCGGTGACTTGAACCGCTGCTGTTTTCGTTCTCGGCGTCGCACCGGCTGGTGTGAGTTTTCGGCCCGATTGTTCGCTCGTAATCCCTGATCGTGAACCGCAGACAGCCGTTCTTCGCGAATGGCGACAGAGTACGATTTGAGTTTGTCGGTGGTGATGCGCTTCGGCGCGAAACCCTGTCTCTTCAGCAACTTACGGAGCAATCGCCTCGCCGACTTGGCGCAGCGTCGTGGCTGGACCAGGAAGTCCAGCACTTCCCCTTCGTCATCGACGGCCCGCCACAGCCAATGATTACGGCCACGGATTTTCATGACCATCTCGTCGAGGTGCCAGTCTGAGCTCGGCCGCGAACGGCTCCGACGGAGATAGCCAGCGATCCGTTGACCGAATTTCAGAAACCAGCGGCGAACCGTTTCGTTCGACACATCGACACCGCGTTCGGTTAGCAGATCCTCGACATCGCGGAAGGACAGTGTGAACCGGGCGTAGAGCCAGACCGCGTTCTGGATGATCTCGGACGGAAAGCGATGCCGCTTGAAAGATATCGGGGTCATACGGAGACCGTACCGGTCCCTCCCCGCGCCGGCCATCTACTTAACGTGTCAATGCCCCTGATAGAGCATCGACACGGATCTTTGCGGCCGCTTCCGACTAACGTGACAATGCCAGTCGGTGACCTAAAGTCGCGCCGCGACGTGTTCGACCGCGCCCTTGACGGTGTCAACGATGACGTCGGCCTCCGCTTTCGTCAGGCACAGGGGTGGGGCGAAGCCCAGGATGTCGCCCTGGGGCATGGCGCGTGCAATCACGCCGCGCTCGAGCAGTGCGGCGGCGGCCTGCGGGCCAACCTTTTTTGCCGGGTCGAAGAGGCGGCAATCCGCTTTGTCCTCGACCAACTCGACGGCGGCGAGTAAACCCTCGCCGCGCACCTCGCCGACGATCCGATGACCGCCGACCGCCTGGGCCAGCGATCTGTTGAAGTACGCCCCGACCTCGCGCGCGTTGCCGACCAGGCCAAGCTCGTCGATCAGCTCCAGGTTCGCCACGCCGGCCGCGGCGCACAGCGGATGCGCCGAATAGGTCCAACCATGGCCGATCACGCCAAGCTGATCGGAGCCCTGCTCCAGGACCTTCCAGACGCGCTCGCCGACGATGACGCCTGACAGCGGCGCATAAGCGCTGGTCAGGCCCTTGGCGATGGTGATCAGGTCCGGCTTGATACCGTAGTGGTCGGAGCCAAACATGGAGCCGAGCCGCCCGAACGCCGTGACCACCTCATCCGCGATCAGCAGGATGTCGTATTTTTTCAGGACCGCCTGGATCTTCGCCCAATACCCCTTTGGCGGCGGTACGATACCGCCGGTGCCCAGAACCGGCTCGCCGATGAAGGCGGCAACGGTTTCCGGCCCTTGCTCCAGGATCAGGGCTTCCAGATTGGCGGCGCATTGCTGCGAGAACGCCTCCTCGCTCTGGGCGCGGTCCGTGCGACGGAAATAATAGGGTGCATCGGTGTGCAGGATCGGCGCGCGCGGCAGGTCGAACGCCTTGTGGAACAGATCCAATCCGGTCAGGCTGCCGGTCATCACGCCCGAGCCGTGATAGCCGCGCCAGCGCGAGATAATCTTCTTCTTCTCGGGCCGGCCGAGGATGTTGTTATAGTACCAGACCAGCTTGATATTGGTCTCGTTGGCATCGGACCCGGAGAGGCCATAGTAGACCCGGCTCATGCCGGCCGGCGCGCGCTCGATGATCATGCGGGAGAGGCGAATTGCTGGCTCGGAACCATGCCCGGCATAGGCGTGGTAGTAGGCCAGCTTGTGCGCCTGCGCGGCGATCGCCTCGGCAATCTTGGTCCGGCCATACCCGACGTTGACGCAGTAGAGACCGGCGAAGGCGTCTAGGCTGCGCTTGCCGTTGCGGTCGACGATATAGACGCCCTCACCGCCCTCGATCACGCGGGTCGGGCTTTCGCCGCGCGCGTGCTGGGCCATGTGGGTCGAGGGATGGAAGACGTGCTCCCTATCCCAAGCATCCAACTCGTCGCGGTTTTCCAACATGTTCAAACTCCGATTCTTTTGCTGCCGAGGCGCAGCGCGCTCAGCCGTTATCCAGGCAGAGATACTTGATCTCGGTAAAGGCCTCCATCCCCTGGCGCGCACCCTCGCGGCCCAGGCCGGATTGCTTGACTCCGCCGAAGGGGACCGGCGCGCCGGTGATCTTGACTCGATTGACCGCCACCATACCGTATTCCAGCGCCCGCCCGAAACGGCTGATCCGACGAGTGTCGGCGGTGTAGAGATAGGCGACGAGGCCGTACTCGGTCGCGTTCGCCGCGGCAAGCACAGCGTCCTCGTCGTCGAACGGTGCAAGGGCGGCGACCGGACCGAAGGTTTCCTCATGCCAGATGCGCGCGTCCGTGGGCACGTCGGCGAGCACTGTTGGCTCGAAGAACAAGGACCCCGCCGTATGGTGCTTGCCACCGTTCACCAGGCGCGCACCGCGGGCCAGGGCATCGGCAACGTGATCTGCGCACTTGGCCACTGCCCGCTCGTGCATCAGCGGGCCGATCTCGACGCTTTCGTTCAGGCCAGTGCCGACGTTCAGCGCACGGGCGCGCTCGGCGAAGGCGTCGACGAAACGCTTGTAAATATCCCGGTGAACGAAGAACCGATTGGCCGCTAGGCAGTCCTGCCCGGAGGTCGCGAACTTGGCCGCAACCGCGCCGTCGATGGCGCGCTCGAAGTCGGCGTCCGGGAAGACGATGAATGGCGCGTGGCCGCCCAGTTCCATGATCAGGCGCTTGACGCTGGGCGCGCATTGCGCGGCGATCAAGCGGCCAACCTGGGTCGAGCCGGTGAAGCTCACCACCCGCACGGCCGGGCTGGCGCAGAACGCGCCGACAATCTCAGGGGCATCGCCGGTGACGACGTTAAAGACGCCGGCCGGCATGCCCGCCCGCTCGGCCAATTCGGCCAGCGCCAGGGCGGAGTAGGGCGTGTACATCGATGGGTGGACGACCACGGTGCAGCCGGCGGCCAGCGCTGCCGCGCCCTTGCGGGTGATCATGGCCGAGGGGAAATTCCAGGGTGTGACCAGCGCGGCGACCCCGGCCGGTTCCCGCCGCACCATCGTATCCGCGTCGGGGAAGGGACTGGTCACCGATTCGACATTCAGGCGCTTGGCCTCCTCCGCGTACCAGGCGATGAACGAAGCGGCATAGTCGATCTCGCCGCGCGACTCGCCGATCGGCTTGCCCTGTTCCAAGGTCATCAAGACCGCCAGGTCCTCGCGGTTGGCCAGGATCTCGTTGTGCCAGGCATGCAGGATCGCCGCACGCTCCTGCGGCAGACGCTTACGCCAACCGCCGAACGCATTTTCGGCGGCGGCCACGGCCTCGACCGCCTCGGTGGCGCCGAGGGCGGCGACCGTGCCCAGGCATTCGCCGGTGGCCGGGTTGTGGACCTCCCGCACGGTTCCATCGGTGGCGGCGCGCCAGCGGCCATCGATGTAGGCGTTTTCGCGGAACAGTCGCGGGTCATTCAGGCGCGACAGATCGCTCCAGATCACCATCTCGGCCAGCATTGTTCGATCTCTCAGGTTCCGAGTCTTGCTCACGACTGGAAGGATGGCCGAAACGGTCAGGCGGGGTGGGCCAAAGAATCGGGCCGGACAGCCCATACGGTCTGAGTCAGCGTCCGCTGGCAGATGATTTGCCGCGATGGCGGTCCGGGGTGTCGCCGAGGGCGGCGATCGCGAGGCGCACCGGTGTCTGGGGCAGGTTTTTGATCGCGCGGGTGACGACATAGGTGAAATAACGGTCGATCCCGATTTCGGCGACCAGCAGGCTGTCGATCAGGCGCTGGTACGCATCCATGTCGGGCGTCACGATCTTGAGCAAGTAATCGATGCCACCGCCGGTGGCTTGGCATTCGACGATTTCATCGATCCGCTTCACCTGACGCTCGAACAGCTCGAAGTCCTGGAAGCGGTGCTGCTTGAGCGTGACCTCGACCAGGACCGTGGTCAGCGGGGCTAGTTTTTCGAGGGCGATGTCGGCCCGATAGCCGCGAATGTAGCCCGCCTGTTCCAGGCGCCGCAGGCGCTCCCAGCACGGTGTCGGCGAGAGGCCGACCCGCTCCGCCAGCGCGGTTTTGGTCAGGCGTCCCTCGTCCTGCAGCACGGTGAGGATCTTGAGATCGATGGCATCCGGTCTGGCGTCGCGCATACCGGCACGATGCGGGCTGCATTTATCGTTGTCAATTGTCATGATTTTCCTCATGGTGGAATCATGACAAGCTGGCCACCCAGCCGAGATACTTTGAAACGCCCGGTCTATCGTTCGCTGGTCAACCTGGTCGCGCGCGCGATCGAGACCGGCGAGCTCACGCCCGGCGCCCGACTGCCGACCCATCGGGATCTGGCGCACCGGCTTGATATCAGCATCCAGACCGTCAGCCGAGCCTACGAGGCGCTGATCCGCCGCGGTCTGATCGTCGGCGAGGTCGGCCGCGGCACGTTCGTGCGCCCCGACCGGGCCGATCCGGCGCCGCCGTTCATCACCGAGCGGGGGCCTGGCACCCTGATTGACCTATCGATCCTGAAACCGGTCGGTGACGCGGTTCATGTCGAGCGTATGAAGACGGCGCTTGCCGCCCTGCTCGATGACTTGCCGCTCAGCGCGCTGTTTTCCTTCCGGCCGAGCCTGGCGCATCGGCGATACCGCGAAGTCGCGGCCGATTGGCTCCGGCTCTGCGGTCTACAGGCCTCGCCGAACGCCATTCTCATCACCAATGGCGCCAGTCCCGGCCTGACTATCGCGCTGATGTCCGCGGCCCGGCCGGGCGACGTCGTGGCGACCGAGGCGATCGGCCATCACATGCTGCGGCCACAGGCCGCTTACCTTGGCCTGCGCCTCAAGGGATTGCCGATCGACGACGACGGGATCCTGCCCGAAGCGCTCGATCAGGCGTGCGCCAGCGAGGCGATCAAGGCCCTGTTCCTGGTCCCCTCGGCGGCCAATCCGACGGTTGCCATGGTCAGCCTCGCCCGGCGCGAGGCGATCGTCGAGATTGCCCGCCGGCACAACATCTACATCATCGAGAATGATGCCTGGGGGCCGCTGGTCGAGGGTCGCCCGCCGCCCATAGCCAGCCTGGCGCCGGAGCGCACCTTCTATATCACCAGTTTCACCAAGTGCGGCCTGCCGGGCCTGCGCATCGGCTACCTGGTGGCGCCCGACCTGATGATCAGCTCCGTCGCCAGCCGGCACTTGGTCACGAACTGGAGCGCGACCTCGATCATCGCCGAGATCGCCACCCGCTGGGTCTCCGACGGCACCGCCTGGGAGCTTGTGCAATGGCAACGGGCGGCCCTTAAGGCGCGCAATGCGTTGGCCACCGAGGTGCTGGGCGACATCGTGCGGCGCCAGCACCCGAACAGCCTGCACATCTGGCTGCCCCTGCCGCCCGCCTGGCGCGAGGATGAGTTCGTTGCCAACGCCCGCCTGCTCAACGTCGCCATCGCGCCCGGTGCCTCGTTCGTTGCGGAAGCAGATATGGCGACGTCCGCGGTGCGCATCTGCGTCGGTGCGACCACCGCCGACGAGTTGCGCCAAGGTCTCGAGGTGATCACGCGCATGGTCCGCGCCGAGCCGGAGCCGGCGCTGCTGGCGATCTGAAATGCCGGTTGTCGCGTGAACCGAATATTGTCATGAGTTAATATTTCGTTTGACGATGAATTGTCATTGTTTCATCGTCAGTGAAATCATAACAATATCCGGTTGGGGAGGATGCGCCCGGATGCCGTCACCGATGATCGAAATCGACAAGGTGTGCAAAAGCTTCGGCGAGTTTCAGGTGCTCCGCGACCTGACCTTCACCGTCGCGCCGGGGGAAAAGCTGGCCCTGATCGGGCCCAGTGGCTCCGGCAAGACCACGATCCTGCGCATCCTGATGACCTTGGAGACGATCAACGCCGGCCACATCAAGGTCGATGGCGATCATCTGTGGCATAAGCCGGCCAACGGCAACCTGGTTCCCGCCGATGAGGCGCATCTGCATCTGATGCGCGCGAAGATTGGCATGGTCTTCCAGCTCTTCAACCTATTCCCGCACATGACCGTGCTGCGCAACGTCATGTTGGCGCCGATGCTGACCAAGCGCACCGGGCGCAAGGACGCGCAAAGCCGCGCGATGGACCTTCTCGACATGGTCGGCATGGCCGACAAGGCGACATCGATGCCGGCGCAGCTTTCCGGCTGCCAGAAGCAACGCGTCGCCATCGCCCGGGCCCTGGCGCTGTCGCCGAAGATCATGCTGTTCGACGAGGTGACCTCCGCGCTCGATCCGGAACTCGTCGAGGAAGTCCTCAACGTCATGCGCAAGCTCGCCGCCGAGACCGACATGACCATGCTTTTGGTCACCCACGAAATGGGGTTTGCCCATGATTTTGCCGATCGCGTGCTGTTCTTCGATGGCGGCAAGATCGTCGAGGAAGGCAAGCCGGACGAGATTTTCAGACATCCGAAACAGGAGCGCACACAGGCATTCCTGAGAAAAATCATCGCGGCCGGGCACCGTGTCTGACCGCCAAGGTACGACGATTTAACCGCAAGCAATGAACCGCAATAAAACCAAGGAGATGGGAACGTGAACATAATCAAAATTCTGGCCGGAACAGCCGGCATCGCCATACTGGCATCATTCGGCGCCCCGGCGCCGGCATCTGCCGACAAGCTTGAAGATTTGCGGGCACAGGGCTTTGCCCGCGTCGCCATCGCCAACGAACCGCCGTTCACGGCTGTCGGTGCCGACGGCAAGGTGTCGGGTGCCGCTCCGGATGTCGCGCGCGAAATATTCAAGCGCCTCGGCGTCGCGGATATCGTTGCGTCGATCTCCGAATACGGTGCGATGATTCCGGGCCTACAGGCAGGACGTCACGATGCGGTTACCGCCGGCCTGTTCATGAAGCCGGAACGCTGCGAAGCGGTCGCTTACTCCGAGCCGGTCCTGTGCGATGCTGAAGCCTTTCTGCTCAAGAAGGGCAACCCGAAAGGCTTTGTAAGCTACGCCGATATTGCCAATGACCCGACAGGCACGATTGGCGCGCCCGGCGGCGGCACCGAGGAAAAACTGGCCCTTGAAGCCGGCGTGCCCCGGGACCGGGTGATCGTTGTTCCGGATGGTCAAAGCGGCCTGAAAATGCTGCAGGATGGCCGAATCGACGCGTATTCTCTGCCCGTGCTGTCGATCAACGATCTCGTCAAGAAAGCCAACGACCCGAACCTCGAGGTCGTCGCGCCGGTCAAGGGCGCGCCGGTCTATTGCGATGGTGCCGCCTTTAAGAAGGGCGACGAGGCTCTGCGCGATGCCTACGACGTCGAACTGGCCAAGCTCAAGAAGTCCGGCGAATTCGCCAAGATCATCGAGCCCTACGGCTTCTCGGCAGCCGCCGCGATGTCGACCAGCCGCGAGAAGCTCTGCACCGCCGCGAAGTAAACCGACGATCCAAACAGTACCCTCTCCCCGCGAAAACGGGGAGAGGGGCACCAACGTCACCGCTTCATCCTTCCCCCGCTTCTAGCGGTGTGACGGACCGGGCGGGCGCTGTTGGATACTCATGCTCCGGGCCGCGCGTAACACAGGTATCTGGAAAGCACTTCGCCCATGGGCCAATGGACCGGATACATAGGATTGATCCTCGATGGAGCGCTGGTGACGATCCAGCTGACGCTCATGGGATCCATACTGGCGCTGGCCATGGCCTTCGTC
This sequence comes from Kiloniellaceae bacterium, assembly GCA_021776215.1. Classification (GTDB taxonomy): domain Bacteria; phylum Pseudomonadota; class Alphaproteobacteria; order Kiloniellales; family J153; genus JAJFGI01. The sequence goes on from JAJFGI010000220.1 coordinate 16,498, forward strand.
GCGGGACTGGCGCGGCTGTCGCGTTTCGTTGCTGCGCGCGTCCTGGCGACCGCTTACATCGAATTTTTTCGCGGGACATCTATTTTCGTCCAGTTGTTCTGGGCTTATTTCGTGCTGCCATTTTTCGGTATCGCGCTATCGCCCCTGCAGGCTGGTATTCTGGCGCTTGGCCTGAATGTTGGCGCATACGGCGCGGAAGTTGTGCGCGGGGCGGTCCAGTCGGTCGGCCGCGAGCAGTATGAAGCCTGCATTGCCCTCAATCTCAACCGCTGGCAGTCGATGTATCGCGTCATCCTGCCACAGGCGCTGTTGGTGATGCTGCCGACCTTCGGCAACAATGCGATCGAGCTGTTGAAGGCGACCGCGGTCGTCTCGCTGATCTCGCTGAGCGATATGACCTTTCAGGCGCAGGTGGTGCGGGCGCAGACCGGCAATACATTGGTGCCGTTTGCGACCATCTTGATTCTCTATTTCGCCATGGCCAGTGCAATTTCTTACGGTGTGCGCGGCCTCGAACGCCGCATGGCGCGCGGCCTCGACGGGGTCAGGACCTAGTCATGGAATGGGACTGGAATTTCGTCTGGCAGATTCTTCCGACGCTTGTCGAAGGCGTGAAAATCACGATTCTCGCCACCCTGCTTGGTTCGGTGCTGGCGGCCGTCGTCGGGATGGGTATTGCGCTGGCGCGACGGTCGCCCAACAAGTTTTTGTCGCGCCCGGTCGGCTTCCTGGCCGAATTCATTCGGGGCACGCCACTGCTCGTGCAGCTGTATTTCATCTTTTTTGTGCTGCCTGACGCCGGGATTACTCTGGCGCCGCTGGTCGCCGGCGTGATCGGGCTTGGACTGCATTACGGCACCTATACAGCCGAGGTGTATCGCGCCGGCATCGACAATGTACCGCGCGGTCAGTGGGAAGCGGCAAAAGCCTGCAATCTCAGCGCCCCGCAGACGTGGACCCGCATCATCCTGCCACAGGCACTCCCGCCGATGATCCCGGCGCTGGCCAACTATTTCATCGCCATGTTTAAGGAAACGCCCCTACTTTCGGCCATTACCGTTCTGGAATTGATGAACCAGGCGAAAAGCGTCGCCAACTCGAGCTACCGCTACATCGAGCCGATCACGCTGGTGGGCGTGTTCTTCCTGGTCATCAGCATCCCCTCGGTCATCTTTCTACGCCAGCTCGAACGCCGGTACAGCGGCCGGCCGGGCCGGTGAAGGCGCGACATGAAAACAGACATCGTCAGTCAGAGCGACATGCCTTTGGCCTTCGATGACCGGCCGGTGCCGCGCCGCATCGGCCTAGTCCTGCTGGCGACGGACCACACCACGGAGCGTGATTTCGCACGGATCTGCCAACCCGATGAGGTCGGGGTTTACGCCAACCGGATTGCCTACGAAAACCCGACGACGCCGGAGAACTTATCGCTTATGCGGCCGCGCTTGACCGAAGGCGCGGCGCTGATCCTGCCCGGTGAGTCTCTGGATGCGCTCTACTACAGTTGCACGGCGGCCTCGGTGGTCATCGGCGACGAGGCCGTGGAGGCCGCCGTACATGTCGCCAAGCCGGGCGTTCCGGTGATAACGCCGAGTGGCGCGGCCCGCACCGCCTTCCAGGCCCTGGGTGTGCGACGGATCAGCATCCTAACGCCCTATCTGCCGGAAACCAGCGCGCCCATAGCCGGGTATTTCCAGGCGCGCGGCCTTGATGTGGCCAATTTGACATGCCTCGGCCTCGATGACGACCGGGAGATGGCACGAGTCAGCCTCGCGACCATCGTCACCGCGGCGTGCGAGACCATTTCGACCGATGCGGACGCGTTGTTCATTTCCTGCACCGGTTTGCGCGCGGCCGAGGTTGCTGGCGAGATCGAGCGGCGGATCGGCAAGCCGGTCGTGACCAGCAATCAGGCGGGCATCTGGCTGACCCTGCGCCGCGCCGGGATCGAACGGCCCATTGAGGGTCACGGCCGCCTCACGCAACTGCCTTCGCCGCCGTCCAACGCGCGAGCCGCCCGTGCCTGACTCCGCGACAGTATCTCTCAAGGATATCGAGCGGGCCCGTCGAGCGATCGCCGGTCGGGTCCGTCTGACACCGGTCGACGTGTCGGCAACCTTGAGCGCGCTGATCGGCGCGCCGGTTCTCCTCAAGCTCGAACATCAGCAGATCACCGGCAGCTTCAAGCTGCGCGGCGCGACCAACGCGGTCCTCAACCTGAGCGAGGCGCAAAGGACACGCGGCGTGGTCGGCGTCTCGACCGGCAATCACGGGCGCGGGCTGGCCTACGCGGCCCGCGAGACCGGCGTGCGCTGCGTCATCTGCATGTCGGCACTGGTGCCCAAGAACAAGGTCGATGGCATCAAGGCGCAGGGCGCGGAGGTGCGCATCGTCGGTCGCTCCCAGGATGACGCGCAGGCGGAGGTCGACCGCCTGGTCGCCGACGAGGGCATGACCATGCTGCCGCCGTTCGAGCATCCCGACATCATCGCCGGGCAAGGTACCATCGGCCTCGAGATCCTCGAGCAAGTGCCGGCGGTCGAGACCGTCATCGTGCCGGTCTCCGGCGGCGGCTTGATTTCCGGCGTGGCCGCCGTGCTCAAGGCGCGCAAGCCGGCCGTGCGGATCATCGGCGTTTCGATGGAGCGCGGCGCCGCCATGCACCAGTGCCAGAAGGCCGGCAAGCCGGTCTTCGTCGAAGAGCTGACGACGCTCGCCGACTCGCTGGGCGGTGGGATCAGGCTCGACAACCGCTACACTTTCGGCATGGTGCGCAACCTGGTGGACGATTTGGTGCTGGTCAGCGAGTCCAAGATCGCCGGGGCGATTCGCCACACCTATCGGGTGGAACGCCAGATCGTCGAGGGCGCCGGCGCTGTCGGCATCGCCGCGCTCCAGGCCAGGCGGATTGCCGATCCCGGCGTCACCGTGGTCGTGCTCAGCGGCGGCAATATCGACATGGACCTGCACTATCGAATCATCTGTGGCGAGGATGTCGACGTGACCAAGGAATAGGACGCATGCCCACGATCAAGATCCTGACCGAAGCAGATCTGCGCGCCGCCGTGCAGCTAGACCTTGGTGCGGTCGCCTGCGTCGAGGCGGCGTTCACCGCCCTGGCGACCAAGCCGGTCGTCATGCCGCCGATCCTGCGCCTCGACATCCCGCAGCATAACGGCGAGGTCGATGTGAAGACCGCCTATGTGCCGGGGCTCGACAGCTTCGCCATCAAGATCTCGCCCGGCTTTTTCGACAACCCGAAAATCGGCTTGCCCAGCGTCAACGGCCTGATGGTTCTGTTCAGCGCCCGGACCGGATTGGTAGAGGCCCTGCTGCTCGACAACGGTTATCTGACCGATGTGCGCACCGCCGCGGCCGGCGCGGTGGCCGCCAAGCATCTGGCCCGGCCGGACGCCAAGATCGCGGCGATCCTGGGGGCCGGTGTGCAGGCTCAGTTGCAGCTCAAGGCGCTGACTCTGGTGCGGCCGATTGAGCGCGCCCGCATCTGGGCGCGGCGGATGGATCAAGCCAGCGCGGCGGCGGCGGCAGCCTCGGCCGAGTTGGGTATCCCGGTCGAGCCGGCGGCGCCGGTGGAAGATGCGGTGCGCGGCGCCGATATCATCGTCACCACGACTCCGGCGACCAAGCCGATCCTGATGGCCGCATGGCTGGAACCCGGCCAGCACGTCACGGCCATGGGATCCGACGCCGAGCATAAGAACGAACTCGATCCCGCGTTGGTCGCGCGCGCCGATCTCTACGTCGCCGACAGTTTGACGCAGGTGCGCCGCCTGGGCGAGCTGCATCACGCCATCAAGGCCGGCTTGGTAGCCGCCGGTGCACCATTTCCAGAGCTCGGCGCGGTGATTGCCGGCATCCAGGCGGGCCGGCCATCGGCAGCGGCGATCACGGTCGCCGATCTGACCGGCACCGGCGTGCAGGACACGGCCATCGCCACTTTGGCCCGGCAAAGGGCGCTCGCCGCCGGCGCCGGCACCGATTTCGAATCGTGATGGATTTTGTGGAGACGCCGCCATGACCCAGGTCGACTTGAATTTCAGTCGCGCTGAGTACGCCGAGCGGCTGGCCAAGACCCGGGCGGCGATGGCGCGCGCCGGTTTGGACCTGTTGATCGTCTCCGACCCATCGAATATGGCCTGGCTGACCGGCTACGATGGCTGGTCGTTCTACGTGCATCAATGCGTGCTGGTGCCGCCCGACGGCGAGCCGGTGTGGTTCGGCCGGGGCCAGGATGCCAACGGCGCCAAGCGCACGGCCTACATCGGCCACGACCGGATCGTCGGCTACCCGGACCATTACGTGCAGTCGACCGAGCGCCATCCCATGGACTACCTGTCGGGCATCATCGAGGCGCGCGGTTGGGGGAAAGGCCATGTCGGCGTCGAGATGGACAACTACTGGTTCTCCGCCGCCGCCTTTGCCTCACTGCAAAGGCACCTGCCCAATGCGCGCTTCAAGGACGCAACCGCCCTTGTAAACTGGCAGCGCGCGGTGAAGTCCGAAAAGGAGCTGGAGTACATGCGCCGCGCCGCGCGCATTGTCGAGGCGATGCATGGGCGAATCGTCGAAAAGATCGAGCCGGGCATGCGCAAATGCGACCTGGTGGCCGAAATCTATGACGCCGGCATTCGCGGCGTTGACGGGTTTGGCGGCGACTATCCGGCGATCGTGCCGCTGCTGCCCTCGGGCGAGGATGCCTCGGCGCCGCACCTGACCTGGGACGACAAGCCGATGCGCGCCGGCGAGGGTACGTTCTTCGAGATCGCCGGCTGCTACAAGCGCTACCACTGCCCTTTGTCGCGCACGGTCTTCCTCGGCAAGCCGGACCAGAAATTTCTGGACGGCGAGAAGGCGGTGCTGGAAGGGATGGAGGCCGGCCTCGCGCAAGCCAAGGTGGGCAACGTTTGCGAGGATATCGCCAATGCCTTTTTCGCGGTCCTCAAGACGTACGGCATCATCAAGGACAACCGCACCGGTTATCCCATCGGCCTCAGCTATCCACCCGACTGGGGCGAGCGCACTATGAGCCTGCGGCCGGGCGACCGGACCGAATTGAAAGAAAACATGACCTTCCACTTCATGACCGGGCTGTGGCTCGAGGATTGGGGCATGGAGATCACCGAAAGCATCGTCATCGGCGCCAACGGTCCGGAATGCCTGGCCAACGTGCCGCGCAAGCTGGTCATCATGAATTGAGGTGAGGCGTGAGAGTTGGGCAGTCGATAAAAACAAATCCGATCACGCCGTCGGTTGATTTCGAAAGGGACGGGGTCCAGCACGGCCATCTGCGCCTACCTTACAGCCGTGACGATTCGGCGTGGGGGTCGATTATGATTCCCATCACGGTGGTGCGGCGCGGGAAAGGCGCGACCGCCCTGCTGACCGGAGGCAACCACGGCGACGAATACGAGGGCCCAATCGCGCTTTACGACCTGGCGCAAAAGTTGACACCCGAGGAGGTCAGCGGACGGGTCATCATCGTGCCGGCAATGAACTATCCGGCGTTCCGCGCCGCCACCCGCATTTCGCCGATCGACAAGGGCAACATGAACCGGTCCTTTCCCGGCCGTCCGGATGGTTCCGTGACCGAGAAAATCGCCGACTTTTTCCAGCGCACCCTGCTGCCCATGGCCGATGTCGTCCTGGACATCCATGCCGGCGGCAAGACCCTCGATTTCGTACCTTTCGCCGCGGCCCATGTGTTATCCGACAAGAGGCAACAGGCGCGCTGTGTCGAAGCGCTGCAGGCGTTCAGCGCGCCCTATTCGATGATGCTGATGGAAATCGATTCCGCCGGCATGTACGACACCGCCGCGGAGGAGATGGGCAAGGTCTTCGTCTCGACCGAGCTGGGCGGCGGCGGCACGGCGACTGCGCGCTCCGCCGCGATCGGCAAGAAAGGCGTGCGGAACCTGCTGATCCACGCCGGCATCTTGAGCGGCGCGCCGATCATCGAGCCGACGATCCGCTTGGACATGCCGTCAACCGATTGTTTTGCATTCAGCGAACACGACGGTCTGGTGGAGCCATATGTCGACCTCGGTCAGACGGTCCGCAAGGACGACCTTCTGGCCCGGGTTTGGACCATCGACCGCACCGGTCTGCCGGCCGCCGAATATCGCGCCAAGATGGATGGCATCCTCGCGGCCCGGCATTTTCCGGGCCGCATCACCCTAGGCGATTGCCTGGCGGTGCTGGCCATCAAAGTCGATTAAGCACAGCCGGTGCCCACCGAGACTCGCCTCGGAACCCGGCGAAGGCGCGCGAATCCCTGGGCGGAAGCCCGGGCTCCCGATCGAGGAGTAACATCTGTGCGGCCAATCGCTGCTTGCCATAGGGCCGGCGGCTTACGGCGCCCAAGCAGAAAATTCGGGGGGTTACGCACTCACGAAATAGCCACTCACACGCCCGCATCGTAGTCCGCAAAGACTGAGCGAGAATTTTATCCGGTAGGCTCCGATGGTTGCGCGCCGAGGACTTGAACCTGCCGCAATGCAGTTGAAACGTTCCCTGCTACGCAGACACGGTTCCCTGTTAGCGCGAGAAAAATCCCTGATTCGCCGCCAAAATTCCCTGTTCCCATTCTTTGGAAATTTGTAACTAACCCACTGAATTGACGAGCGGATTCCACTGGAAATCTTGCCAAATTAGCCAAGTTCGCGAAATTTCCCTGTATTTTCCCTATTTAACAGGGAATTCTGCAGAGACGGGTTCGCACAAGACTGCCCGCACCGCCAACCTTTTCTTCTAGATATTTTCCGTGTTCCTGTGAACGTGCTACGGCCCGAGGAAACGCCCCGAATAGTAGCACAGCTTCGGACCTCCAATTGCCGGTATCCTCCGATTTCTTCTCTACAGCCACGTTTTCTCCAGACCTCTGGACTCGCGCCAAAGATACGAGGTCGAGATCTGGCCGAGTTTCAACGACTTGAATCCGAGACACAGGGTACGGCTCGAATCTTCTTCCCTCGACCGGGACTGATGCCCGGCCAACGTGCTCACCGAGTGCTTTCGGCTGTCATAGGCGATGCGCGCATATCCCACTCGGAAACTATTGCGATGTACCAGCTACGATGCGCGCTCTTCAGGAACTTAGCTCCGGTTCTGGCCGAAAAGCCAACTCACTCAAATGATCGGACGTAGATCGGGCTCCGACCCTCCAGGGACAAACAATCGCCGACGCTATGTTTCGGCTCGGTTTGGTCTGATCTGTGCCCAGAAGCAGACACTCCGGGGCCGCTAACCAAGTGCGAGTTTGAACCGGACCGGGCCTGTGCTGTCCGATCGCATGTTGCCTGCTGTTGAGTAGGCTACGTCCACACCTACGTCCGGGCCCTCTGACCCATCAAAGCCGAAGCATCGGAATGCTCACGCGACGAACCTTTTTAGCGGTCTCGTCTGCGCGCTTGTTAGCCTCATTTAATTCCTCCTGAAGCGCGCCAAATCCCTTCTAGACCTGACAAAGCCATCGGAGCTATCTCTGGAGCTGGCGTTTTTCCACGAAATCCAGGGGGTTGATGCTTCGTTCGATCTCGTGAATTTCTCGCCGAAGACTCTCGACGATCTCACCCAAGCGTTCGGGATCGAGTCTCGCGCTCGTCATGTTGATGGCGATGGAGCCGACCACATCGCGGCCTTGGGGAAGGATTGGCACGGCAATGGCGGAGATTCCTTCCACCAACCGGCCGTGGTCGAACGCGTAACCTTGTTTCCGGATTTCCGGCAACCGCCCGTTGATCTCGTCCGCCGACAATCTATTGAACTTGCCATAGAGCGGAGCGTTCATCTCAAGGATGACGTTGGCCTCTTCGGCCGGAAGGTAAGCGAGAATGGCCTGACCCGCCGGACCGACCCCGAGCGGGATTTGCCCGCCTATTTGGCCCGTCAAGCTGTCGATCATATAGCTGCCTTCCTGGCGGTCGACGCACACGGTGTTGAAGCCACTGCGTGCCATGAGGAACACTGTGTCCCCGGTTTCAGCCGCTAGCCGCAACAGAGCCGGGTGGCAGACACGCCTGAAGCCCGTTCCGTCGGCCGCTTGTGCGCCCAACGCGAAGAGTGAGAGACCGAGCCGATATCGCTTGGTTGCTCGCTCGCGCTCTATGAGGCCGTGGCGCTCGAGGCCGGCAATGATCCGATGCGCCGTCGATGCCTTGAGGTCGACCGCCTCGGCCAACTCCGACGCCTTCGCCCCCTGGCTACCGACGTCTCCCAAGAATTTCAGGATCGCCACGGCCCTGTCGAGAAGCTGCGTTCCCGTGGCTTTCTCGGTATCGTTCTCTTCCGACAATCCCTAACTTTCGCTCATCTGTGTGAACTGTGAACGTCCCATCGCTAATGGCCAATGAACAGGCCTGTTTCAACGATATTTTTACCAAACTCCGCTCCGGAAACGTCTGAAATCGGACAAGATGGTTTGAGAAAAGTATATCCCAGATCCTGAGCTTGGCCCATTACGCCTTCTGAACCGTCAATCTAGGCAACGGTTCCCGGGTTGCAACCATTGGGGTCGCCAAAGCGGTGCGAAGCGGCAGGATATCCCCGCCGCGCAGCGCGCAGATACCGGCCATAAGCGCCGATTCGAAGCTCGGATCGATGAGCTGCCGCGCGGCCGTGTCGAATTTCGATTCCAGGTCTGCCCACGTCATCGGATTGGCAGGTTCGCCCTTAGGGGAGAGTACGGTATGGGCCGAATGGCCGCGTGGTGTCGTGACCACCACGCGTGCGGGCACGGCATTCGGAAACATTGCATCCAGCTCAGGATCGACTATCAGATTTATGCGCTTGGCGAGCGCCAATACTTCCGGGTCTTGCAAAAAGCTCTCTTTCAATGGCAACAGCGCTTCCGTTCCGCGCAGCGCCGCGAGCGCCAGGCAGAACGGGACACTGTACTGGGCAGCCTCCAGATTATCGGGGGCCAGGTCGTTGTTGAGGCGGAGCGTGCGGCCGAAGGTATGAACCTCGATGGCCTCTATGGCCGCTGTTGCAATCTTCTCTTTCGCTTGCAGCTCAAGCAGAGCCTCGATCGCGGCATGGGCCCAGCGGCAACAGCTATAGGGCTTGAAATAGATACCGTCGATGAGCCAGCCGTTACCCAGCGCGGTTGTCAGTTTTACTGGATCATAGAGCCGCTCATTGTCGAACAGATCCACCGGGCCCGTGAAGCCTGCCGCCGCCAGGTCCACCGCTGCAAGCCCCGTTGCCGTCGCCCAGGGGATGCCCTCCTTGACGTGATTGCCCATGACGCGCGAGTAGGCGACCGCCGCCAGATTCGGCGCGCTCGATCCGGCGATGGCGATGGCCTGGGCGATCTCGCCGGGCGATAACCCGCGCAGCCAGCCAGCCGCCGCGGCCGCGCCTTGGCCGCACCAAGGCCCGGTGACCAGGGTGTCGAGGCTCTTGATATCCCGGGCCGAGGCAACGCGCACAGCGATCTCGTACCCCAAGGCGATCGCGACGATCACTTGGTCAGCGTCCACGTCATACGCATCTGCCGTCGCAAAAACCGCCGGAATAATCGACGCCCCCGGGTGGCCGGCGGCGGCACGATGACCGTCGTCCAGGTCGAGCATGGAGGCGATGGCAGCATTCGCGAAGGCGGCGCCAGGGACCGTCAGTCGGCCGGGCGAAAACCAAGCCGCGGCGGGTCCGGTTCCCCAGATTGCCGGTGCCGCATTGCGGGCGGCCCGCCCACCCGGACTGTCATATCCGACGACCGCCGCTGTCATCAGGTCAAACACGGCACTGACAGCAATGGCCCGGGTCGATTCCGGCACCGACTTGGTTTCGGTAATGAAATCAGCAAGGTCCCGCGCGATTGCCATGCTCGCCTCCCAGGCATTGTCGGGCAACCACAACGTGGGTCACCAGCCACGCAAATTACATAACACCATAATACGGAATAATCTACTTGATTAATCCATAATATGAGATATACGATGTCCTTCAATGACTGGCTCATAGAGCAATTTCCACCGCCGGACGAACCGGCGGGGACCTTTAGGGAGGATGGGCAGGGTGCCCCAGGCCGCTGACTCGCAAGGCCAATTCCGGCGAATCGATTCCATCGATCGGCCCAGGATACGGTGCGTGGTGGATGGCGAAACGGTTGAAGCCCTCACGGGCGACACCGTGATGACGATGCTGCTACTGAGGGGACGCGACCTACGGGGTTTTGAGTTCGGCGACGAGCGCCGTGCCGGTTTTTGCTTGATCGGCGTTTGCCAGGACTGCTGGGTTCGCCGGGCCGACGGCACGCCGTTACGCGCCTGTACCACCCTGATCGAACCGGGCATGGCGCTTGTGACAAGAGGTACCGAGAATGCCTAGTGTCGTCATCATCGGCGCCGGGCCGGCCGGCGTACGCGCGGCCGAAACGCTCGTCCGGGCGGGCCTTCGGGCCACGGTGATCGATGAGGCGCCTAGCAGCGGCGGTCAGATTTATCGCCGGCCGCCGCCCAGCATCGTTCGCGATTCCAAGAAAGTCTATGGCTTCGAAGCGGCACGCGCACGAAGCGTGCACCGAGCCTTCGACGATCTACAGGAGCAGATCGACTATTGGCCTGACAGTACGGTCTGGAGCGCGCAGGGCCGCAAGCTCGGCGTCATCACCAAGTCCGGCCCGAGGGACGCGGCGTGGGACCGGCTGATTCTGGCGACAGGCGCCATGGATAGGGTGATCCCCTTCAAGGGTTGGACGCTACCCGGTGTCTTTACCCTCGGCGGCGCGCAGGTCGCCCTCAAGTATCAGGCCTGCGCCATCGGAGAGCGCCCGATCTTTCTGGGCACCGGACCGTTGCTGTACCTGGTCGCCTACCAGTACGCGGCAGCCGGCGTGAAGGTGGCGGCGGTTCTTGACACCGCGACCGCCGGCGCCAAGCGCCGTGCATTCTTTGGTCTTATCAGCGGCGGCCGCACGTTCCTGAAGGGACTCTATTATCTCGCCTGGCTGCGTGCGCACGGAATTCCGGTGGTATCCGGCGCGCGGCCGGTGTGTGCTCACGCCGGCCCGGACGGTGCGGTCCGTGAGCTGGAATGGCGGGATGGGCACGGTTCCCTGCACCGGACCGCCTGCGATTCGATTGCCACGGGATTTGGACTGAATCCCGAGACTCAGATCGCCGATCTCTGCGATGTCCCGTGTGTCTTTGACTCCGGGCAGCGACAGTGGGTGCCCGTCCAAGATTCCGATGGCCGTGCCGCCGTCGCGGGAGTCTATCTTGCCGGCGATGGCGCCGGTATTAAAGGGGCTGCTGCTGCCGAACTGAGTGGCGAGCGAGCGGCGCATGCTCTTCTTCATGACCTCGGCCATGCAGGAAGTGCCGAACGCATAAAGACTCTCAATGGGCGGCTGCGCCGGTTCGAGCGTTTCCGCAGGGCGCTGGACGAAAAAGCGTTCAAGTTTCCGGCCGACCTTGCCGCCTCGGCAGACGACGATCTCATGATCTGCCGCTGCGAGGGCATCACCGCCGGCGCGTTGCGCCATGCGGCACGCGAACACGGCGTGGCGGAGATCAACCGCGCCAAGGCCTTCACCCGGGTCGGTATGGGACGTTGCCAGGGGCGCATCTGCGGGCCCGCGGCGGGCGAAATTCTTGCCAATAGTCTGGGCGTTTCGCTGGAAGCAGTTGGGCGGTTACGCGGGCAGGTGCCGATCAAACCGGTGCCGATGGCCGCTTTTCTCGATGGCGCCGTGCCATGACGGGCTTCGACGTAGCGATTATCGGGGGCGGGCTGGTCGGTTGTTCCGCGGCCCTCCATCTGAGTCGCCGCGATGCGTCCGTGGTTCTGTTGGAGCGCCGTCACTGCGGCAGCCAGGCCAGCGGGGTGAACTATGGCGGTGTGCGGCAGCAGGGACGGGACTTGGCGGAACTGCCCCTGGCGCGGCGCAGCCGACGGATCTGGGCCGATCTCGAGACGCTGGTCGGCACGGATTGCGAGTTCGAGGTCACGGGGCATTTGAAGCTGGCGCGCTCCGAGGCCGAAATGGCGGAGCTCGAGGATTATGCGGAGCGGGCCCGCGACTTTGATCTAACGCTTGAGCCCCTCGGCCCCGCTCAAATCCGCGCGCGGTTTCCTTGGCTCGGGGATGCCATCGTCGGTGGCTCGTTCTGCGCGGAAGACGGCCACGCCAATCCACGACTCGTTGCGCCGGCCCTCGCTCGCGCGGCTGTCGCGGCGGGAGCGGATATTCGTGAGGGCGCCGAGGTCGTTGGCGCCACCCATGACGGTCACATCTTCGAGTTGCGGCTGTCCGATAGCACGATGCTTCGTGCGCGACGACTCATCAACGCCGCCGGGGCCTGGGGCTCGACCGTTTCCACCTGGTTCGGTGAGCCGGTGCCGGAGGACGTGATGGCGCCGAACATGTGCGTCACCGACCCGATACCATACTTCCTGGCGCCGAACCTCGGCGTTTGTGGTGGCGACATCTACGTCCGGCAGATTCGTCGCGGCAACGTTATCTTCGGGGGCGGGGTCGGCGTCGCCGACCGAACCCAAGTTAAGGCTCGCCCTCTGGCCGAAATCACCGCCCAGGCCGTCCGGTTGGCGGTCGGGCTCGTGCCGAGACTGGCAACCGCACAAGTGATCCGCACTTGGTCGGGTATCGAGGGCGTCATGCCGGATGGACTTCCGGTGATCGGCCCGAGCGAAACCACGCCCGGCATACTCCATGCCTTCGGCTTCTCCGGCCACGGGTTTCAATTGGGGCCGGGCGTGGGGGCGGTGCTCTGCGAACTGGCTCTCGATGATGCGACATCGACGCCCATCGATCCCTTCCGCATAAATCGTTTTTCGATTGACGAGACATCGCGGCAAACAATTGGGCCTGCCGCGAACTCGCGCGAGCGGCCGTCGGATGCAGTCCGCCGGTCATCGGTCTCTTAGGCCCAACATGACAGCTACGCCGCTAGAAGGAGGCAAGAATGTACAACAAGATTGAACAGGGTCTTCGCGTCAGTACGCAATTCCTGATATTTATGGCTGCCCTATCATGGGGCATCTCAGTCGCATCGGCGGCCGAGTGGCGGCTTTCGACGTCATATCAGCCTGATTCGGAGGCCCATGCGGGATCTCTGGATTTCGCCGAGCGCGTCAAAGCCAAGTCCAATGGACGCATCGACATAAAAATCTATCCAACGAACCAACTCGGCGATTGGACCGAGGTCTACGAGCAAGTCATGAGCGGTGCCGTTGAAATGACGATGGGTGCGGTTCCGTCTACGTTCGACAAGCGCCTGGCGATCGACTCATTCCCGTACGCGGTCACGGATTATGCGGAAGCGGCCAAGGCCTACGCTCCGGGCGGTTACATGTATGAAATCGTCGATGACATTGTCGCCGGCCAAGGTGTCAAGATTTTGAGCACCTGGGCCCTGGGTATGGGCGGTGGTGCTTTCACCAAGGCCGTTCCGGAGCCGCAAAATCCCGACGCCAGCCAAAAGATGAAGATTCGCGTCTGGCCGGGAGGCGTCACCCACCGGGCGCTGATGGAGCGCTTCGGCTTCAGCGTGACTATGGTCCCGTGGGACGAGGTCTATACGGCGTTGCAGACCGGCGTCATGGATGGCGTCATTGGGGGTAATCCCGAACTGACGGTCACCCATTTCAAAGACATCACCAAGATGTACATCCAGTACAACGATCACTTCGAGAACCACTACATCATGATGAACAAGGCGCTGTGGAACTCACTGTCGGCAGAGGACCGGGGCGCGGTTCAGGACGCGGCCGTGGAGGTCATGAATGCGCGCTTCCCCGTGGCAGAGGAATCCGACAACGCATACATGCAACAGTTGAGAGATGCCGGCATCGAAGTCGTGACACTGAACTCGGAGCAGGCAGCGAAGTTTGCTGCGGTCGCTCGCCGGGATGTCTGGCCGACCATCAAGGAAGAAATCGGCGATGAGCTCTACCAGCGCCTCAACAAGGAGCTGGGACTTCAGTGATCTGATTGACGTGAGTCCGTGTGGCGGTCGCGTCGCCTGGCGCGACCGCCACTTCAATCCGCAGAGCTCCCCTCTGGGTCGGCGGAAACATCGGATCAGGGCAAAGAGTTATCGATGACCGGTTCACAACAGAAATCAAGGCTATACCGCCTGGGGGAAACGGTCTGGCGTGTGAAGCTGTGGCTCAAAAAGGCGACGCTGGTCATAACATGCGCGCTGTTCACCATAATCATACTCATTGAAATCGTCTTTCGCTACTTCCTGTTTCTTCCTCTCCACGGCATGGAAGAACTCGCCACGTATTTGGCGGTTTGGACCTATTTCATCGGTGGCGCGTACGGCGCCTATGAGCGTTCGCACATCTCCGCCAGCCTGATCGAAATGCTGGTGAAGAGCGACCGGATCAATTTGCTCATAAAGGTTCTCGCCAACGTGATCACCGTTGTGGTCGCCGTGTGGATGAGCATATGGGCGTTTGAATACCTGGCCTGGAGCATTCGCCTGGGCCCGCGCTCGCTCGAGCTGAGAACCCCACTCTATTGGGTTCATGCGTCGATGTTCGTCGGTCTGGCGTTGATGTCGTTCTATTTCGCGATCGAGCTCGTCGAGAACTTGCGAAAGGTAGGCCGTTCCGGAGATGGGGCCTCGATGGTGAAAAACAGCGGGGACGTTCGGTAACATGGATATCAACGTCATCCTCGACATTCTTCTACTGACCGTCCTGCTGATTCTGGGCGTGCCGGTTCCATTCTGCTTCGCGGCCGCTGTTCTGTTTCTATTCTTGACCGGCGACTATGCCTCGACAAATTTCCTGGTGGCGGCGGGTTTCAACAAGACGTCGTCCATCATTCTTTTGGCGATGCCGCTCTTCATCCTCGTGGGCGAGATCATGAGCACTGGGAGCCTCGCAAGCCGCCTGGTGGATTTCTGCGACAGCATATTTGGGCGCTTCAAGGGCGGACTGGGGATCGTCGTCATCGCGGTCACGGCGGTCTTTGGAGCCATATCGGGGACAGCATCATCGGCGGTCGCCGCCATGGGCACCATCATGGTGCCACGCATGGTGGAGCGTGGGTACGACCGGGGATATGCCGCCGCACTGGTGGCGAACTCTTCCGTCCTGGCGCTCCTTATCCCGCCGAGTTCGGCACAAATTGTCTACGGTTGGATATCCGGCACATCCATCGCGGCCTGCTTTCTGGCGCCAATCATCCCGGCATTTCTTCTGATGACTCTGTTTAGCGGCTGGAATTTCGTGCTCACACGGAAAATGCCTATTCAGCAACCGGCCGCCGTCGAATTCAAAGAAGCCGCGCGGGACGTTGTTCTAAAGGGCCGTCGGGCCACATTCGGGCTGGTCATGCCCGTTATCATCTTGGCGTCCATCTACGGCGGCATTGCCACGCCCACGGAAGCGGCGGCCGTGGCGGTGGCCTATGCGGTCCTGGTCGGCCTCCTTGTGTATCGGGACGTTTCTTTCCGGGATCTGTGGCGCGTCGGCCATAAGGCTGGAACGACAGTCGGTGTCGTCATGATTCTGGTTTTTTTCGCGGTCATGCTCAGTCGCCTGTTCACGATGGAGAACGTGCCGCAGGCAGTCGTCGAAGTTCTGCTGTCTGTAACCGACAACAAGTACGTCATCCTGCTCATGATCAATCTGTTCCTGATCATTCTCGGCATGCTCATGGATGATTTCAGCGG
>JAJFGI010000023.1 GCA_021776215.1 Kiloniellaceae bacterium
ATCCGGGAGGCTGGCGGGGTCTAGGCCGCGCCCGCCCCGGGCCGACCCACGAAAGAGAAGATAACGGGAGACCGTAGATGCGTATCGTGGTTCATGGCCAGCAGGCATTCGGCAAGGCGGTTCTGGAGAACCTCCTGGAGCGCGGCGAGAATGTCGTCGGCGTCTTCTGCGCGCCGGATAAGGACGGCCGGCCCACGGACCCGATGAAAGAGCTGGCGCTGGAAAAGGGTCTGCCCGTGCACCAGCCCGCATCGTGGAAGACCCCGGAAGCCGAAGAGCTGATGCGCTCGCTCAAGCCCGATGTCTGTATGATGGCCTACGTGCTGCTCTTCGTGCCGCAGAAGGTGCTCGACGTGCCGACGCACGGCACCTTTCAGTACCATCCCTCGCTGTTGCCCGACCATCGGGGACCGTCCTCCATCAACTGGCCGATCGCCATGGGCAAGACCAAGACGGGCTTGACCATTTTCTGGCCGAACGAAGGGCTCGACGAGGGTCCGATCCTGCTGCAGAAGGATGTCGAGATCGGACCGGACGAGACGCTTGGCGACGTCTACTTCAACAAGCTGTTCCCGCTCGGCGTCGATGCGATGATCGAATCGCTTGAGCTGGTGAAAGCCGGCAAGGCGCCGAAGATCAAGCAGGATCTGGAGAAGGGCTCCTACGAATCCTGGTTCAAGAAGGATCTCGCCAAGCTCGACTGGGCGAAGCCTGCCGCCGAGATCTACAACACCATCCGCGCGGCGATTCCGCAGCCGGCCCCCTGGACGACGCACAAGGGCGAACAACTCAACATTCTCGAAGCCCGCAAGGATGATGGCGCTAGGGGCGCGCCGGGGGCGGTGCTTTCCGTGTCGGCCGACGGCGTTCTGGTCGCGGCCGGCAAGGGCGGCATCCTGATCAAGCGGGTGCGCGCCGGCAAAGGCGACAAGACAACGGCGCAGGACTACGCCTCGGCGAGCGGCCTGAAGACGGGCGACAAGTTCGGCGCGTAATCGCTGCGATTGCCGCAGTAACAAATTCCACACCACAGGGGACACCCATGACGGTTAGAAGCGATATTGAAGTTGCCCGCGACGCCAAGATGAAACCGATCGGCGAGGTCGGCGCGAAGGTCGGTATTCCCGCGGATGCGCTGCTCAACTACGGGCCCTACAAAGCCAAGATCTCCTATGATTTCATCAAGGCTCAGGGGAAGAAGAAGGACGGCAAGCTGATCCTGGTCACGGCCATCACCCCGACGCCCGCCGGCGAAGGCAAGACGACGACCACGGTCGGCCTGTGCGACGGCCTAAACAAGATCGGCAAGAAGGCGATGAGCTGCATCCGCGAGCCATCGCTGGGTCCCTGCTTCGGCATGAAAGGGGGCGCTGCCGGCGGCGGCTACGCCCAGGTCGTGCCGATGGAGGATATCAACCTTCACTTCACCGGCGATTTCCACGCCATCACGTCCGCGAACAATCTGCTCGCGGCGATGCTCGACAATCACATCTATTGGGGCAACGAAGCCGGCCTCGACCCGCGCCGCATCTCCTGGCGCCGGGTGCTCGACATGAACGACCGGGCGCTGCGTCAGATCGTCAACTCGCTGGGCGGAGTCGCCAACGGCTATCCGCGCGAGGATGGTTTCGACATCACGGTTGCCTCGGAGGTCATGGCCATTCTGTGCCTGGCGATGGATCTGGAGGATCTGGAACGCCGCCTCGGTAACATCGTCGTCGGCCAGACGCGCGACCGCAAGCCGGTGACCGCGAAGGACATCAATGCCGCCGGCGCCATGACCGTGCTGCTCAAGGACGCGCTGATGCCGAACCTGGTGCAGACCCTTGAGAACAATCCCGTCTTCATCCATGGCGGTCCCTTCGCCAACATCGCGCATGGCTGCAATTCGGTGCTGGCGACCAAGACGGCGCTGAAGCTGTGCGACTATGTGGTGACGGAAGCCGGCTTCGGCGCCGATCTCGGCGCTGAGAAGTTCTTCGATATCAAGTGCCGCAAGGCCGGGCTCAAACCATCGGCAACCGTCATCGTCGCCACCATCCGCGCCCTGAAGATGCATGGCGGCGTGGGCAAGAACGATCTGAAGAACGAGAATGTCGACGCCGTGAAAAAGGGCTGCTCCAACCTCGCCCGCCATCTGGAAAACGTGAAGAAATTCGGCGTGCCGCCGGTGGTGGCGATCAATCGTTTCATCACCGACACGGACGCAGAGGTCGAAGCCGTGCGCCAAACCGCCGCAACCCTCGGCGCCAAGGCGATCCTGTGCAATCACTGGTCCGACGGCGGCGCCGGAATTACCGAGCTGGCGGAGCATGTCGTGGACATCTGCGAAAGCGGCAAGGCGGATTTCAAACCGCTCTATCCGGACGACATGCCGGTGTGGGACAAGGTCGAGACCATCGCCACGCAGCTCTATGGCGCCAGCGAAGTCACCGCCGACAAGGCCGTGCGCCAGCGCTTCCAGGACCTGCAGGACGCCGGGTACGGCAAGTTCCCGATCTGCATGGCCAAGACGCAGTATTCCTTCTCCACCGATCCGAACCTGAAGGGCGCACCGTCCGGCCACACAATCCAGGTGCGCGAAGTGCGTCTATCGGCCGGCGCCGAGTTCCTTGTCGTGATCACCGGCGAAATCATGACCATGCCCGGCCTGCCGCGCGTGCCCGCGGCCAACAACATCCGGCTGAACGATGAGGGCCTCATCGAAGGCCTGTTCTGAGCGGCAAGCCTCAACCTGTCGCGAGGCCTCAGGGCCCGCCGCGCACGCAGCGGGCCCATTTCTTTCCCTCCGGAACACCTTGCGGTGCCGTCCGGTCACGCAGAGAACTCCCGCCGCAGGGAATCGCTGTGCTCGCCCAACGCCGGTACCGCGCCAAGTTCCGCTTCGCCGTCGATATGCCGAGCGGGTGGCGCCACGAGCTCGACCGGGCCGCTCGGCGTCATCACCGTCTGCCGGCGCAATTGTGCGTGAACCGAAAAGGCCGCCACCGAATTGAGCCGCCCGAAGGCAACGCCGGCGTTACGCAATATCTCCGCCAGATTGTCGGCACTGTGGCGGCCGAACGCCGTCAAGATCTCCGCGTCGAGGGCGGCGCGGCTCCGCACCCTTTGCACATTGTTGCGGAAAAGTTCGGTGGTGGCGAGGTCCGGCCGCTCCAGCACCTCGGCACAGAACACCGCCCACTCCCGCTCGTTCTGGATGGCGATGACGATGTCGCCGCCGTCGCCGGTGGCATAGACGCCGTAGGGTGCGATGGACGGATGATGCAGGCCGGGCCGGGGCGGGGCCGCCCCGGCATAATCGTTGAACAGCAGCGGCACCGTCATCCAGTCGGCGACGCTGTCGAACAGCGACACGGCGATTCCCTTGCCGCGATCCGTCCGGCCCCGTTCCAGCAACGCCTCGAGAACCGCCATATAGGCATACATGCCGGCGGAGATATCACACACCGACACCCCCACCCGCCCCGGCGATTGCGGCGCGCCGGTAATCGAGGCCAGGCCGCTCTCGCATTGCACCAGCAGGTCGTAGGCCTTCATATCCCGGTAGGGTCCGCTTTCCCCATAGCCGCTGATGTCGCAGGTGATCAGGCCGGGATGCGCGGCCCGGAGCTTTGCCGACCCGAAGCCCGCCCGTTCCGCCGCACCCGGCGCCAGGTTCTGGATGAACACGTCGGCCCGCGCGATCAGGCGATGCAGCAGGGCTGCGTCGCCGGCGTCCTTGATATCGAGGACAAGGGATTCCTTACCGCGGTTGAGCCATACGAAATAGGCGCTCTCG
>JAJFGI010000221.1 GCA_021776215.1 Kiloniellaceae bacterium
TGTCTGGAACGATCATTCAATGCGTATTTTCGATGTTCCGGGGGTCCGTTCTGGAAGCCAGTCATAGGCTACCTCCGACGGGTATTTTCCGGACACAGTGCGGACACGAAAAAGCCTCCCTTGCGGGAGGCTTTTTTGAGTCTTTGAAATTTGGTGGCGGGGGTAGGATTTGAACCTACGACCTTCAGGTTGTGAGCCCGGCTGTCCAACCGCGGGCTGCGCTATCCGATGCATTCGAGCAGGTACGCGGCTGTTTTCGCAGCAGCCGGGCGGTGGTTGTGCAGTATTTTTAGACGCTTAGGCACCGGCAGCATAATGCCGGGAGGGCGGCCGACATCCGGCACGCTATTCTAGACAAAATCTAGATATGAACCATTGACGCCGGAAAACAGCGCGCGAACTATCTGATCTAATTGGCGTCCCCTAGGGGAGTCGAACCCCTGTTTCCGCCGTGAGAGGGCGGCGTCCTGGGCCACTAGACGAAGGGGACCTACCCGGTGACCGGTGCGCCCATGACATAGCCAAACCCCGGCGCCCTGGCAAGGGTCTCCGGTTGGCTAAGACAACCCTGGCAGCGAGCGGTGCCTCATGGTCCCAGGCGCTTCAGCCGTCCTGGCTTATGGGCCGGTCATGCAACCAGCCGCTTTTCTTGAGGGTGCGCACGGCCAGGGCGGCCAGCGCGAGCGCGACAATCCCCCCGGCACTGGCCAGCAGCACCGGCCGCGCCGCCGCAAACCCGCGTTCGGTGACGACCTCGTAGGCGATGAGCGCCAGAACCGTCGTCGACCAGGTGTGAACCGTGCTGTAGTCCTTCATGACCACGCGCCGCCAGTTGAACGTCATGCCGCGCATGGTCTCGCCCAGCCCGCGCAGGTTGGGCAGCCAGCGGCCGATCTCCCGGCAATAGTCCGTGTAGTCGGCGCCGAACTTGGCGGCCAGATAGCGCTCCTCCGCCGCGACGATGGCATAGTAGGACAGTAAGAAATATCCGCCGCCCAGCAGGTAGACCCAGGGATTGTTATGGATGACGAACAGGCCGGTGAGGATCAGCAGGTTCCCCACGTACAGCGGGTTCCGGGCGTGAGCGAAGATGCCCTCGCGGACCAGCACCTCGGCATAGATCTTCTTATTCAGGCCGCCGCGTTTGATATAGGCGAGGCCGATGACCGCCGCGCGCACCCCCTGCCCGGCCAGGACGATCAGCAGTCCCAGCGCGTCCAGCCAGCGATCCGCCGCCGCCGATCCAAACGCCTGCACCGGCCCGAACAGGGCTAGGACCAGCACCGTAACCAGGGGAAACACCGCGTTGCGCGCGCGGAACAGAAAAACGCCATAGCGGACCAGCGGCGGAGCGCCGGCATCAACCGCCTGATTCATGGGGTCCGATTCAGGGCCCGACTCAAGGGACCATGCCTATTTGACCGCGACAATGCCGCAGAAGTTATACCAGGTGAAGAAGCGCTCTACATGCCGGAAGCCGGCCTCGACCAGCATCTCGCGGTTTTCCTCGTAGTGATAGGGGATGAGGACGTTCTCCAATGCCTCGCGCTTTTGCGAAATCTCCAGGTCCGAGTAGCCGTTCACCCGCTTGTAGTCGTAGTAGTGCTTGATGAACAGCCGGTTGAGCATAGTGTGCGCACCGGTGATCTTTTCGATCATGATCAAGGCGCCGTTTTCCCGGGTGCCGGCCGCGATTTGCCGAATCAGGCGATCGCGGTGCAGCGGGCGAACGAACTGCAGCGTTAGAAGGAGAAGGGCCACGCTGGCATCATCGACCGCGGCCGCGCCATTGAGGTCGGCATTGACCAGATCGATGTGCCGGCCGCTCTCCGCGGCCGCCAGCTTTTGCCGCGCCTTGGCCAACATTTCGTCGGAATTATCGATCCCGACAAACCGCACGTCGCGGTCGATCAATGAATCGAGCGCCACCAGGGTCGTGCCCGTGGCGCATCCGAAATCATACAATGCCGACCCGGGGACGGCGAAGTCAGCCGCCAATTCGCACGCCATGCGCTGGATTTCGCCGTAGAACGGCACCGAGCGACTGACCATATCGTCGAAAACGGCCGCCGTTTCCGCGCCGAACCGGAAATCGCCGGCCGTGGCCCGTGGGACCGCAAAGATCTGATCAACCGCCCCGGGATGCGCCGCGGCCGGAGCGCCGCCCGGGCTTTCGTCGCGCCGCTCAGGCTCCTTGCCACCGTCCGGCACGAGGCGGACTTTCCGTTTTTCGGCTGATTTCTCGACCAACAATCGACCTTCGAGTTAGCGGGGATTCCGAGCGCCGGCCAAATATAATCGGAAGTCTTGCTTACGGCAACCTTACCAGCCCCATGGCTGGTGGAACGGCGTTGCCAATACCAGATAACCCAATAGTCTATGCCTCGGCACGGCCACGGCTGAACGGGATCAAATGAAGATACTTCTGATCGAGGACAACGACCGGCTGGCCGGATTCGTGCGTACCGGCCTGGCCGCGGCGGGATTCGTAACCGACCTGACGGGCCGGGTCGAGGACGCCCTGGCCGCCGTCGCCACCGCCCGTTACGACGCCATCGTACTCGACCTCGGCCTGCCGGACGGGGACGGTATGGAAGTGGTAAAGAGCGTGCGCCAACCCGGCGGGGTGACGCCGATCCTTGTCCTGACGTCGCGCGACGGGCTGCGGGATCGAGTCGATAGCCTCAACGGCGGCGCCGACGACTATCTGCTCAAGCCGTTCGCCATGGAAGAACTGGTCGCCCGGCTGAAGGCCCTGCTGCGCCGTCCCGGCCATGCATTGGGCCTGGTTCTCACCTGCGGCAATCTGACCTTCGATACGGTTGCCCGGGAAGCGCGTGTCGACGGCCGGCCGATCACCTTGTCCCGGCGGGAGCTGGATTTGTTGGAGCTCATGTTGCGGCGTGCCGGACGGGTCGTCCCGCGCGAGATCATGGAGGACGGGGTCTATAGCATCGACGACGAGATCGGCAGCAATTCGCTCGAGGTCCTGGTCCACCGTTTACGCAAGAAACTGCAGGCTGAAGAGGCCACCCTTAAAATTCATACCCTGCGCGGCGTTGGCTATCTCCTATCCGAGGACGGTGCCTGATGGCGGAACCGAGATGACCGCCCGCCGCGCCGAGTATTCGCTGCTCCGTCGCCTGATCTGGCGCACCGTTGCGGCGGCGGCGGCATCCGCGGTGGTCCTGTACGCTGCCCTGTATGCGCACCTGTACCTGACCGTCGACACATTGCACGATCAGAGCCTGACCGCTCAGGCCGGGGACATAGCGCGGCATTTGCGCCTGGCCGATGACGGCACGCTGCGGCTGGAATTGCCGGACAGCCTGGCGCAAGCCTATGCCGCCCCGGAAGGCAATTTCAGCTATCAGGTGCTGGACGCCGACGGCGTCAAGTTGTTCTCCTCGCGCGATGGCGGCGCGCCGCTGGACGAGGTCGGCCGACGACGGACCGGCGCTGCCAACCTTCTCCTCTTGCACAGCCCTGGTCAGCCGAGCGTCTATGCCGTGGAGGAGGAAGTCGATGGTCCGGCCGGCATGCTGCGGGTTCGCGTCGGCCAAGGCCGAAGCAACGAGGAACTCCTGAGCGAGGAAACACTGGAGGAGTTTACCGAGGTCATCATCTGGCTGGTGTTCCCGGTTTTCGCCGTCCTATCGATCGTCATCGCCTACACCCTGCGGCGCGGCTTGGCGCCGGTGGCGGAAGCCTCGCGGCAGGCGGCGGACATCGGCCCGCGAACCACTCATGTGCGCTTGCGGGAAGACGGCATGCCGGCGGAGATTAGACCCCTGTTGCACGCCGTGAATGCCGGCCTCGACCGTCTGGAGCATGGCTTCCAGATTCAGCGCGACTTCACGGCGGATGCCGCGCACGAGCTACGCACGCCGCTGGCCGTTCTGCAGGCGCACTTGGATATTCTACCGGACCGGCAGATTGCCCGGGATCTCGGGCGGGATGTCGCCACCATGGCGCGGATCGTCGAGCAGCTTTTACGTATCGCGCAGTTGGAGACGGCGACGATGGCGGCCGGCATGTCCGCGGACTTACACCTGGTCGCCACCGACGTAGCGGCCCGCCTGGCCCCCCTGGCGCTCAAGGAAAACAAGACGCTTGTCGTCTCCGGCCACGACGGACCGGTGCCCGTGCACGGTGAGGCCGAAGCATTGCATCACGCGGTGCGCAACCTGGTGGACAACGCCCTGTCCGCGGTGCCACCAGGCGGCACGGTCGAGCTGACCGTGGGGACGGACGGCGCGCTGCATGTGGACGACGACGGGCCCGGCATACCGCCGGCCCAGCGCAGCGCGGTCTTTCGGCGATTCTGGCGCGGTGACCAAAGTGGCGGCAAGCCGGGTGGCGCCGGCCTGGGGCTGGCCATCGTCGCCCGTATCGCCGAGGTTTGCGGCGGCACGGTCGAGGTGGCCGATGCGCCCCGCGGCGGCGCCCGGTTCACGTTGCGCCTGCGCCCCTACCCAGCCAAGCGGGATGCCGCCGCCAGGAAGGCGTCCACATCCTTGGAGTCCGTATCGAAGGAGGTGACCAAGCGAATCTCGCCCCGCGCCTCCGCGCCCCAGCGGTAGAAAACAAACCCCTGCGCCAACAAGCCGGCGATCAGGGTCTCGGGCATGCGGGCGAAAATCTCGTTAGCTTCGACCGGATGACACAGAGTGACACCGGCAATAGTCGCCAGCCCGGCACCGAGCCGTGCGGCCATCGCATTGGCGTGGCGGGCGTTGCGCAGCCATAGATCATCGCGCAGATAGGCGTCGAGCTGCGCCGACAAGAAGCGCATCTTCGACAGCAGATGCCCGCCCCGCTTACGCCGGTAGGCGAAGGTTTCCGCCAAGGCCGGCTTGAACAGAACGACCGCCTCGGCGCCCAGGGCACCGTTCTTGGTGGCCCCGAAGGACAAGGCGTCGATTCCGGCCTTCCAGGTGATCTCGGCGGGGCTGTGATTGCCGGCCACCAGAGCATTGGCAAAGCGCGCCCCATCCATGTGCAGGCCCAGAGCATGCCGCCGCGCGACCTCGGCCAGGGCGGCGATCTCGGCCGGGGTATAGACGGTGCCCGACTCGCTGGCCTGGGTGATGCTAACGGCCGCCGGCTGCACGGCGTGGACGTTACCCGCCCCCTCGATCGCCGCGCCAAGGGCCGCGGCATCGATCTTGCCGTGCGCGCAGGAGAGCGGCACCAGCTTGGCGCCGCCGGTATAGAATTCCGGCGCACCACATTCGTCCACATGGATGTGCGCCGTTTCGTGGCAATAGACCGCACCATACGGCGGCACCATCACCGACAGCGCGAGGGAATTGGCGGCCGTCCCCGTTGCCACCGGGAAGACGGCGACGGTCGCCTCGAAGATCTCGGCCAGGCGCGCCTCGACACGGCGGGTGATCGCATCCTGGCCATACGGCATGGCGGCGCCGCTGTTGGCCTCGGCCAGTGCCTGGAGGATTTCCGGCGCGGCGCCGCTGGCATTGTCGGAGGTGAAGCTTACCATCTTGGCATCAAGTTTTCTTCGCTTCCGGATGAAGTCATGGCTGCTCCCGTGTTGTCACGCGGCCAAGCTCGCGGCCGCTCTCCGGATCCAACAGGATCACCCGTTGGCAGCCCCGCTCGGCGGGCCCGTCGACACGTAGCACCAGCTTGCCGTCGGCGACCATAGCCTCCGCAATGACGCAGCCGGGCGGCAGGGCCACCGTGGTCTCGCCAAAGCCGCTGGGCCGACTCTCCGGCAAGCCGCCGATCACCGCATAGGTCAGCAGCGCCAAACCGCCGGCAATCAGGATGCCCATGAAAACCACGAGAGCCTTCAGCGCACGCATGCTATGCAACCCTTTACGCATCCCATTGGTGGGGGCTCCGGCGAGAGGACGACAGATTCGTGGCACCCGGCACAGCAAAAACCTACCGGGTCGCCGTCGACCCGGCGGATAAGGGCGAGCGCCTCGACCGCCTTTTGGCGGCGCGGCTGCCCGAGCTTTCGCGCAGCCGCCTCAAGGCCCTCATCGTCGCCGGCCAGGTCGCGGCCGCCGGCCAGACGATAGTGGAGCCCTCCTACAGGGTCAAACACGGCCAAACTTTCGCCATCATCGTCCCCGAGGCTGCCCCTACCCATCTCGAGGGGCAGGCCATCGCCCTAACCATCATTTATGAGGACCCGCATTTGCTCGTGCTCGACAAGCCGGCCGGTCTGGTTGTGCATCCGGCGCCAGGCAACCCGGACCGGACCCTGGTCAACGCCTTGATCGCCCACTGCGGGCCGAGTTTGCGCGGCATCGGCGGCGTGCGACGGCCCGGTATCGTGCATCGCCTGGACAAGGATACCAGCGGCCTCATGGTCGCAGCCAAGACGGAAGCGGTGCACCAAAGCCTGTCCCGGCAGTTCGCGGCGCGCGAGATCGAGCGCCGGTACCAGGCTGTGGTCTGGGGAGTCCCCGAGCCGCGCGCCGGCGACATCTCCGGCAATATCGGCCGCAGCCCCCGGAATCGTAAGAAAATGGCGGTTCTGCGCCGGGGCGGTAAGCCAGCGACAACCCGATACCGGGTCCTCAAAACCCTCGCCGGCGGGCTGGCGAGCCTGATCGAATGCCGCTTGCTGACCGGCCGGACCCACCAGATTCGGGTCCATCTGAGCCATATCGGCCACCCGCTGCTCGGCGACCGCGTCTACGGCCGGGCCGGCGACGGCCGGGTCAAGCGCCTGCCCCCTGCGGCGCAGGCCGCCCTCGCGGACCTCGGCCGCCAAGCCCTGCACGCGAAATCCCTGGGATTCCGCCATCCCGAAACTCAGGAGGATATTCGCTTCGAAAGCGAATTACCGCCGGATCTAAAGACCTTGAAAACTATTTTAGAATCACTATAACATTGTAGATACATGATCAATTTGGTATGATTTACTTGAATCAATGGCAACCGTTGGCTATTGGTTCATCGTAGGAGAGCGAGCCAAGGGATGGGATGGCCGGGCTCCGGCCGATGGAACCGCGGGTTCCAATCAGGCGTTAGTAAGTTAAGGACAGTGGCAATGCGATCAACCAAGCTACCAATCTCGGTTTCCGAGGGGAACCTTTCCCGTTATCTCCAGGACATCCGGAAATTTCCGATGCTGGAGTTGAACGAGGAATACATGCTGGCCAAGAGCTGGCGCGAGCACGGCGACATTGACGCCGCGCACCGCCTGGTCACCTCGCATCTTCGTCTGGTGGCCAAGATCGCCATGGGTTACCGCGGCTATGGCCTACCGGTTTCGGAGCTGATCTCGGAAGGCAATGTCGGCATGATGCAGGCGGTCAAGCGCTTCGACCCGGAGCGCGGCTTCCGCCTGGCCACCTATGCCATGTGGTGGATCCGCGCGGCGATTCAGGAATACATCCTGCATTCCTGGTCGCTGGTGAAGATGGGCACCACGGCGGCGCAGAAGAAGCTGTTCTTCAATCTGCGTAAGCTCAAGGGCCAGATGCAGGCGATCGATGAGGGCGATCTGGCGCCCGAGCAGGTCACCAAGATCGCCGATACGCTGAACGTGCCCGAGGCGGATGTCGTCAGCATGAACCGGCGGCTTGCCGCCCCGGACCATTCGCTGAACGCGCCGCTGCGCATCGACGGCGATGGCGAGTGGCAGGACTGGCTGGTCGACGAGACCGAGACTCAGGAAACTTCGCTGGCCGACTCGGAAGAGTTGGGCAAGCGGCGCGAGCTGCTGGCGGTGGCCATGGAATCTCTGAACGAGCGCGAGCGGCACATCCTGGAGGAGCGGCGCCTGAAGGAGAACCCGACCACGCTCGAGGAGTTGTCCCAGGAATACGGCATAAGCCGCGAGCGGGTTCGTCAGATCGAGGTGCGCGCCTTCGAAAAACTGCAGAAGGCAATCCGCAACGCCGCGATCGACGAACGCTTGGCGACCGCCTAAGGCTTATGCCTTAGCACAAGAGTTACGAGTCTAGGACTCCGCCCGATCGGCGTCCGCCGGCGACTCACCGGCAATCTCATCGCCCCACGCTTCTATCAAGCCATCCTGCCGGCCGCGCAGGGTCCGCAGGCGACTTTCCGACGTCGCGGCGTAGTAGTGTGCCAGAATCAGAGGCAGCGCCAAATAGATCATCCACCCGACAGCCGCGGCACCATATGCGATTACCAGTGTGAACGGATCGGCCGCGATCCGAAACGCCGACGAATAGGTCTGGCCCTGCGACCACAATCGGACAAGGGCCGGCAGTGTCCCGCAGACGTTCAGTAAACCGACGGTGATCGACAGGTACTTTTCGCTGGTGCGATCGACGATGTAAGCGACGATGCTCGGCGCCATGCCGATCCCCAGTAGAATGCACGACGGCATAAGCACGGCGATCGCGGGTAGCAATAAGACCGCGGAGCCGATCATTTTTCCGGACAGCTTGCCTTTTCCCTTCACCTTGGATCCGCCCTGTTGTTCCGGTTGGCCGGCCATTCAGCGATGCCCTAGATCACGTAAATCACGGCCAGGGCGACGATCATCAAGCCCGAGATCATCGCCGAGATGACCGTGGCCGACTGCTGTCCCTTTTCGGCGACGTGCGCCGGCGCCGTCAGGCCCCCGTCTTCGAGCCAAGCGATGGCCTGGGCGAGATTGGCGTATTCGGTCCTGGCCCGCGCATATCCGTCGGCGTCCTGGGTCTGTGCATCCAGGCTGTCGACCAGGAAATGCAGCTCCAGCAAATCCCCCTTCCGACTGGCTTGCTCGACCTGTTTAGTCAGTTGCGCCCGGTAGGACCGGTTGTGAAACTGTTTAATAACCGGATCCATCAATCCACCCAGCCACTGGGTGAGGGCGGGGAGCTTCGGCCGTCCGCCGGCGGCACGCTGCACATCGGCCAGCATCTGCAGCGTCCCCAGACGGTAGGTCGCCAGATCCTCTGGTACAGCCAGCATCCTCAGAACCCGATCCGAGAAATTGCGCACACGCGCGGCGCAAAACGCCGCAATATGACGATCCATGGGCTCGCCGCTGGGCCCGTGCCGAGCCGCGTGATCCAGCGCCGGCAGTAGGTCTTCGGTCTCGCACACATACTGCGTCTTGATCAGCGGGCTTTGGCAGGGCCACCCCCGGTTGCTTTCGTAAAGCGCCCGCTCCAATCCAAAACCGATCTGCGGCCGATCCAAGAAATAATTAATCATGTCGAAGATTTTCATCTGCGCCGCTTGTTCCGAGCGACTGCCGGACGTCGACTGCAGATACATCTGCGGCAGCTTCGCCCGCATGAGTTCGACGAACGTCTTGCGAAACTCAGGATCGTTGAACTCGGCGGCAAAACATTGGGCGACGCCGTCGATCCGCGCCGAGAAGTCCCGGAAGCGGATCGGCAAACCGGTTCGCAGCACTGTCAGGACCCGGCATGCCGTGTGCTCCGGCTTGGCGCTTTCACCGCCGCCGGCGGCAGCGATCGCATCGGCGGTCTCGTCATCCGAATAGGAGCGGCGAATCCATCCTTCCAACTCACCGTTCTTGAGGATGTCACGAGTCTCCATCCAGTCCCGCCCCATGGCGTAGGAGAGCGAAAATCGATTCCAGTAATCCCGTCCGGCAAAGGAAATCGCGCGCGTGGCACGGGTCGGCAACATCGGCTGCTTCGGGCTGAGCTGCCGGCCTCCGAGCCACAGTTCAATGTCCCCGGTGGTCCAACGCTCGTCCGGGTCGTCGCAGAGCAATCCGCGCAGAGGTTCCATCATCGACAGGGAAATCCGCATCTGGCCGACCAGCGTGGAGTAACTGCCGTGGGTGATCTTGCTTTGCACTAGTTCCTCGTCGCTCATGTCGGCAACCGGATTGCCACCGGCCAGCAGGACGACGAGAGTGACGCCAAAGGCATACAGATCATCGCCGACCTCACCGGGTCCCCGACCCGTGGGTCTGGACATGCCCGCCTCGATGGGCTCATACAAAACCGGCTGCGACATGCCGGCAGGGCTGCTCACGCATTCACCCAGGATCACCGCCTTCCGGCTGACGTCGGTGTAGAAAATGTTGTCGGCCCGAATGGCCCGGTGCGGGATAAAGCGCCCCGACATCTCCTTTAGCCCCGGTATCAACGGCTTGATGATATGACGCACCACCTGGTCCTCGCGCAGGGGCGGGATCGTGGCATCCGCCGACGGCAGAACACGTTCGCCGGTCGGCACATCGAAAACGATGGCAAACCGCCGCCCTTCCGAGTCGGAAATCGGAATCGAGCCGGCATCAACCGGGGTCAGTACGGGGATCCGGCGCATGCGCGAAAACTGCGGGATGACGTCAATCCGGGGCAGCAATTCGGGCCGGCAGATCAGCCCGAACACCCCGCGCGAGGCAGCGCGCGAATCGCTAACCGCATAGGCCTTGGCCAAAGGCGAATCCAGGTGCGGCATGGGATTTTCCATCTGGATCGTGTAGCGGCCACCGAGCATTGCCGGATCTGACCCGCCATCCGTATGGATCGGTTGTTCGCTCATGGCCTCCTCGTATCCCGCCCTGCATTGCCTCGCCGCTGGGCGCGCGACTTGGTCCCGCCTCCGAGAAGGAGGCGGCTGGACCGGAAAAGGTTAAGCGAAAGTTGGCAAAGAGTTGGTTAACAGCGCCCCGATGCGGACGAACCCCAACAAGCCGTTAGTCCGCAAAGGGGTCATGCACGAGGATGGTATCCTCCCGATTCGGGCTGGTGGAGAGCAGGGCCACCGGCGCCTCGATCAGCTCCTCGATCCGACGAATGTATTTGATGGCGTTGGCGGGCAGATCCGCCCAGGAGCGGGCGCCTTTTGTGCTCGCCGTCCACCCTTCCAGGGTCTCGTAGATCGGCTCCGCCCGGCCCTGCAGGGAGGGCAGCGCCGGCAGATGGTCGTATTGCTTGCCATCGATCCGATAGCCGATGCACACCTTGAGATCGGGCAAGCCATCGAGGACATCGAGCTTGGTCAGGGCGATGCCGTCGATCCCGCCGATCTTGATCGCCTGGCGCACCAGGACCGCGTCGAACCAGCCACAGCGCCGCCGCCGTCCGGTGACGGTGCCGAATTCCCGGCCGCGCTCGCCGAGCAACTTGCCGGTCTCGTCATGCAGTTCGCTGGGAAAGGGTCCCTGACCGACCCGCGTGGTATAGGCCTTGGTAATGCCCAGGACATAGCCGATGGCGTTGACCCCGGTACCCGCCCCTGCCGCCGCCTGTCCGGCCACCGTATTGGACGATGTCACGAACGGATAGGTGCCGTGATCGACGTCCAGCATCGCTCCTTGCGCGCCCTCGAACAGGATGCGGTCGCCGCGCCGGCGCGCCTCGTCGAGGCAGTGCCAGACCCGGTCGGCATAGGGCAAGACCGCGGGCGCCACGTCGAGCAACTTGGCCATGACCTCGTCGCGGTCGAACTCGGGGCTGCCCAGGCCGCGCAGAATGGCATTGTGGTGCAGCAGCAGCGCATCCAGCCGTTGGGCGAGCAGCGCCTCGTCCGCCAGATCGCACAGCCGGACGGCCCGGCGGCCGACCTTGTCCTCGTAGGCCGGCCCGATGCCGCGCCCGGTGGTGCCCAGCTTGCCGGCGCCGCCCGCCTCCTCGCGGGCACGATCGACGGCGCCGTGCGACGGCAGGATGAGGGCGGCGTTTTCGGCGATCTTCAACGTCTCCGGGGTTATGGTAACGCCCAATTCGCCAATACGGGCGATCTCGTCCACCAGGGCCCAGGGATCGACAACCACGCCGTTGCCGATGATGGAAAGCTTGCCCGGCCGGACCACCCCCGAGGGCAGCAGCGATAGCTTGTAGACCACATTGCCGACGACCAGCGTATGGCCGGCGTTGTGTCCGCCCTGAAAGCGGACTACCACGTCGGCGCGCTTGGACAACCAGTCGACGATCTTGCCATTGCCTTCGTCGCCCCATTGCGAGCCGACGACCACCACATTCGCCATCTTGTCCCTAGTCCTTCAGCTCGACAATGCGACCGTCCATCAG
>JAJFGI010000222.1 GCA_021776215.1 Kiloniellaceae bacterium
CGGCGGTATTGGAGTCCGTGCCGTCGACGATCAACTGGACTTCCGCGATCCGTCCAAGCCGGAGGTCGTCCGCGAAGCCGCTGTTGATCTGGAAGGCGGCGGCGACGTCTCCCCGATCGATCAGGCGTTTCAATGCGTCCGTGCTTTGCACGCGCTCGACCACGTCGAAATAGCCCGACTGCTCGAAGCGCGCCACGAACTCGCGGCTCGCCACGCTGTTGTCGAGGTCGTAGATCGCGGTCCTGATATGCTCCACGTCCAGCGTCACCGCATAGCCGAACACCAGAACCTGTAGTACGGGCATGACGAAGATAATCCCGCGCATCTTCGGGTCCCGGAAGATCTGCAGGAATTCCTTGATCAGCATGTGTTTGAGGCGCTCGAACATCACTCAAGCCTTTTCTTGAAGCGCACATTGGCGAAGAGCATGAGGGCGATGCCGAACAGGACGAGAAGACCCGCTTCGAGCGCCAGCACTTCCAGCCCGACATCCTTGAGGTAGATTCCCTTGAGCATGGTGACGAAATAGCGCGCCGGCACGAGATAGGTGAGGAGTTGGACCCCGAGCGGCATGTTGGCGATGGCGTACATGAAGCCGGAGAGCAGAAAGGACGGCAGGAACGTCAGCACCATGGCGAGTTGGCTCGCGAGCAGTTGGCCCTTCGTCACGATGCTGATCACCATGCCGAGCGATAGGGCACCGGCGAGGAAGATCGCCGCCATAGCGAACAGAAGCGCCACATTGCCCCGCAACGGCACATCGAACAGGTACTCGCCCATGAGCACGGCGAGCGCCACATCGAGCATGCCGATGGCGAAATAGGGGATCAGCTTGCCGAGGATGAGTTCCGGTCCTTTGACCGGCGTTGCGATGAGCTGTTCCATCGTGCCCTGCTCCCACTCACGCGCCACGGTGAGCGAGGTGAGGAGTGCGGCGATGACCATCATGATGACGGCGATCAGACCGGGAATAATGTAATTCTTGGATTCAAGATCGGCATTGAACCAGGCCCGCGCGCGCAGGTCGACCGGCGGATGAACCACCTGGCCGGTGGTCCGCCGTATCTCGGCGAGCGCGACGTCACGCGAATAACCGAAGGCGACCACATCGAGGTAGCCCATCGCGATGGTCGCCGTATTTGGATCGCTGCCGTCGACGATTGCTTGCACCGGCGCGCTTCGCCCGGACTCGATCCGTCCGGCGAATCTCTCGGGGATCACGACCGCGACAAGGGCCGCTCCGGAGTCGAGCGCTTCCTCGATTTCCGGGTAGCTGGTGACATAGTCCCGGACCGAAAAATAACGCGAACCCTGTAGCCGGCTGATGAATTCGCGGCTGGCCTGCGAATTGTTCTGGTCCCAGACAACCGTCGGGACGTTGTCCACATCGAGCGACAGGGCGTAGCCGAACAGGAGCAGCAGGAGCATGGGGATGGCGATCGCCATCCCCAGGCTGCGCGGATCGCGCAGGATGTGGATGAACTCCTTGCGCGAGACGGCCCAGACACGGAAGGGCTTTATGGTTGTCATTGCGGCCGGCCTCCCGCCTCATCCGGCCCGACGACGACCGTCTCTCCCGTCTCGGGGGTTTGCGCGTCCCATTCCAACCGGCGTGTTATTTCGTTCGCGAGGGTGGCCGAGGCACGGGGCTCCCCATGCATCACGAAGGTCCGCGCAGGTGGCCGCTTAAAAGCGCTAAGCCAGTCCAGAAGCGCCGCTTGGTCCGCATGGGCGGAAAACCCACCAAGCGTGTGGATACTGGCTCGCACAGGCACGTCATGGCCGAAAATGCGCACGCGGTCGGCGCCGTCCACGAGCCTGCGTCCGAGCGTGCCCTGGGCCTGAAACCCTGTGATCAGGACCGCGTTCTCACGGCGCCCCAGATTGTGCAGCAAGTGGTGCTTGATGCGCCCGGCGGTGCACATGCCGCTCGCGGCGACAATGATGGCGCCGCCATGAATGGCGTTAAGGGAACGTGATTCATCGACGCTTCCAATGAATTGGAGATTTGGAATACCGTCTCCTGTCGCATGCCATGCGGCGAGATCTCTAGCCTGCGCATCGAAAAGCTCGAGGTGACGCATCGTGAGCTCGGTAACGGCAGTCGCCATCGGCGAGTCGACGAAGATGTCGAGATGCCCGAATCGTCCCTCGCGCGTTAAATGATGAAAGTAGTAGATAAGCTCCTGTGTCCGGCCGACCGCGAAGGCCGGTACGATGACGTTCCCTTTCCTGACCAACAGCGTCTCGTTCACCACCGTCACGAACTCGTCGATGGTGTCCGCAAGGTTTTTGTGAAACCGGTCGCCATAGGTCGACTCGACGAACAGAATATCGGCGTCTTCGATCGGGAACGGGTCGCGGAGGATCGGACGGCCCGGCTGGCCGAGATCTCCCGAGAACACCAGTTTGCGCTCGTGGGAATCCTCCTTAATCCATACCTCCAGGATTGCCGAGCCGAGAATGTGGCCGGCGTCGCGGAGTCGGATGCGCACGGAGCCGTGCGGGCTGTAAGGCTCGTCATAACCCAAGGCGTAGAGATGACCCAATACAGCTTCGGCATCGGCCATGGTGTAGACCGGCTCCGCTGGCGCGCGATCGCGATTTCGGTGTCGTTTCGTCCGCTCGGTATCGGACTCCTGGATATGCGCGCTATCGCGCAGCATGATTTTTAGTAGGTCGGCGGTCGCTGACGTGGTGTAGATCGGGCCACGGAAGCCGTCTCGCCAAAGCTTGGGCAAAAGGCCGCTGTGGTCTATATGCGCATGGGTCAGAAGCACGAAGTCTATTGTGTGAGGATCGAACGCGAAGGGCGCGCGGTTCCGGCCGTCCGCTTCCCTGCCGCCCTGAAACATTCCGCAGTCGACCAGAAAGCGCGCCCCCTCAGTTTCGATCATGGTGCAGGAACCGGTGACTTCCTGCGCCGCCCCATGGAACGTAATCTTCACAGGCCGCCCCTTCTGCGCGTTCTCCAAAGGAACCGGTATGCGACCGCCGCGACGGCGATCCACACGGCGCTGCGCAGGCTCATCGCGACGATCGTCCGCGGCTCATAGCCGCCGCCGAGCGCGATATGGATTCCGAACGCCACGAAGACGGCCAGCGTCGCCGCCGCGACCCCGAACGCAAGCGCCGCCGCCCACCGCTGCCGAAACCAAAGGCCAAAACCGGCAACAACGTATGCAAACCCCGCCAGAAAATTGAACCAGACGACGAAGGGGACATACTGGCCGGCTGCGCGGCGCGCCGCCTCGCTCCAGAACAAGACGGCGCCACCCTCCCGAATCGTCAGCAGACCGAAAAGAATCGCGACGATGCTCGCCGGCCAGATCCAAAACTTTCCATCCACACGTGCCGGCATCATCGTGACACTCCCGTTCTCTGGCTCGTTGAGTCGTGCAGAGGAGGTCTCATTCGGGCGGCCTCCCACCATAGAAATCGTGTACGATCTGAACCGCTTGGTCGGCGCGGTCCACGATTTTGAACAAGGCGACATCGTCCGGGTCGACGACCCCTTCCTCGACGAGGAAGTCGAAATCTATTGCGCGAGTCCAGAAGTCGCGGCCGATCAGCACGACGGGGATGGGCGCGATCTTCCCGGTTTGGATTAGGGTCAAGACCTCGAAGAGTTCATCCATCGTCCCAAACCCGCCCGGAAAGGTCACCAGAGCCTTCGCGCGCAAAAGAAAGTGCATCTTGCGGATCGCGAAGTACCGGAACTGAAAGCAAAGCTCCGGGCTGACGAACGGGTTGGGAGCCTGCTCATGAGGCAGGGTGATGTTGAACCCGATGCTTCGCGCATCGGCCTCACGGGCGCCCCTGTTGGCGGCTTCCATGACGCCGGGGCCACCGCCGGTGACGACGACGAAGTCCCGCCGTCCTTCCTCTTGGAAGCGGCGTGAAACGCACGCGGAGAATTGCCGGGCTTCCTCATAGTAGCGTGAGTAAGCTTGCCGTTTGCGCGCCCGTCCGAGCTCTAACTGCAACTCCGGATCGTCCGGTTTCTCGCGAACGGCAATTTCAAGCTCCGCAACCCGCCTACCGGCGACCTCCGGCGGCAGGATTCGGGCACTTCCGAATACCACGATAGTCGAGCGCACGTCTTCCTGTCGTAAGTACCATTCGGGCTTCAGCAGTTCCAACTGAAGGCGGAGAGGGCGGAGATCGTCCTTGGCCAGGAAATCGAGATCTTCGGAGGCCAGCCGATAGGCCGGACTTTCAGCCGGTCGCGGGTGCTCCGCTGCTGGTGTTCTCGCCTGCTTACTCACGCCGCGACCTCCTTTGCCGCATCGTGCGCTCGGTCACGTGCCTCGACCAGGGAAACGAACACGTCCTCGAGCGACGGCGTGACCGACTCGATCCCCTCGACCGTGTAGCCACGCTCGGTCAAACGCTTGCCCAAGGCTCGCTCGGCGGCGGCCGCATCGGTGGCTACCGCATGGAGCCCTCTGCCGAACAGCGCCACGCCCTTGATCTCTTCGAGGTCCTCGACGTCGCCGATGGCATCCTGCGGCCGGTCGCAGATGACTTCGATGACGGATTCTTTCATGAGATCGGTCTTGAGCTGACGCGGCGTGCCCACGGCGACGAGCTCGCCGCGATGGATGAGGCCGATGCGGTCGCAGTATTCGGCTTCTTCCATGTAGTGGGTGGTCACGAACACGGTGACGCCCTTGCCCGAAAGGTCGTAAATGAGATCCCAGAAGCGGCGGCGGCTCAGCGGATCGACGCCCGAGGTCGGTTCGTCCAGGAAGATCACCGGCGGCTCGTGCAGCACCGAGCAGCCGAGCGCGAGCCGTTGCTTCCAGCCACCCGACAGCACGCCCGTGCGCGAGTTCCGGTGCTCGGTGAGCCCCGCCATCTCGATCACCCATTCCTTGCGCGCCTGCCGCTTGTCCCGCGGTATGCGGTAGATACCGCCGTAGAAGTCGATATTCTCCTCGACAGTAAGGTCCTCATAGAGCGAGAACTTCTGGCTCATGTAGCCGATATGCGCCTTGATCTTTTCGGCCTCGGTGGTGATGTCGTAGCCCGCGACCGTGCCGCCGCCAGAGGATGGCGCGAGGATGCCCGTCAGCATGCGGATGGTCGTCGACTTGCCCGAGCCGTTCGGACCGAGGAAACCGAAGATCTCGCCGGTCTTCACGTCGAAGCTCACGCGGTCGACAGCGACGAATTCTCCGAACCGGCGTTCGAGATCCTTGACCGCCACGGCAATTTCAACGTCAGCCATGCGCGTCCTCCCCTTTCTCGGAGAGGACCGAGACGAATACATCCTCGAGCGATGGCTCGATGGTTCGTAGGCTGAGCGCCTCAAAACCCGCCTGCTTGAGCGCGGTCTCCACCTCGGCGATGGCCCGCTCTGCGTCCAGCGCCACGACATGGATGCGGTCGCCGAACAAGCCGACGCTTTGGGCGTCGATTTTTTCTCGCAGAACGGCCGCCGCCTTGCGCGCATCGAGGGTTCGCACCTCGATCAGGGTGCCGCGCATCAGGCCTTTCACCTCCGCCGGCGTGCCCACCGCCAGAATGCGGCCCTTGTCCATGAGGGCGACACGGGCGCAGCGCTCGGCCTCGTCGAGATAGGCGGTGGAGACAAAGATCGTGACCTTTTCGCGCAGGAGCTGATAGAGGATGCGCCAGAAGTCGCGGCGGGAGACGGGGTCGACACCGTTCGTCGGCTCGTCGAGGAACAGAACCTTGGGCGTGTGGACGAGCGCGCAGGCAAGGCCTAGCTTCTGCTTCATGCCGCCCGACAGCTTGCCGGCGTGGCGCTTCTTGAACGGCGTGAGATTGCTGAACGCGAGGAGTTCCTCCACACGCTCCTGCCGTCCCCTGCGCGGCACGCCGTAAATGTCCGCGTAGAAATCGATGTTCTCCATGACCGTGAGGTCCGGATAGAGGCCGAAGCGCTGGCTCATATAGGCGATATCCTCCTTCACCGCCTCGGCCTCCCGCCAGACATGATGCCCGGCGACCCAGCCGTCGCCGGCGCTCGGCTCCAGGATGCCGGTGAGGAGCCGCATGGTGGTTGTCTTGCCCGCGCCATCGGGGCCGACGAGGCCGAAGATTTCGCCCTCTTTGACCGATAGGGTGAGGTCGTCAACGGCCACAAGGTCGCCGAATCGGCGAGTCAGGCCGTCCGCACTAATCGCAGCTCCTATGGCAGACATGGCGGCGCCCCCTCGCCAAACCAGATATCGGCGTCGGCCGGCATACCCGGCTTAAGTTCGAAATCAGGGTTGGCGATTTCGATCTTGACCCGGTAGACGAGCTTCACCCGTTCCTTGGTGGTCTGGACGTTCTTCGGCGTGAACTCGGCTTCCGACGAAATGAACCGCAGTTCACCGGGATAGACCTTGTTCGGATAGGTGTCGGTGGTGACGCAGACCGGCTGGCCGAGCTTGATCCGACCCAAATCCGTCTCGTTGACATAGGCCCGGACCCAGGCATTCACGAGATCGCCAATCGTGATAACAGGTACGCCCGGCACCACGTACTCGCCGGACTCGACGTTTTCCGACAACACCATGCCGGACAACGGCGCCTGCAGCGTTGCATAGCCGAGCCGCGTTCGCGCTAGCGCAAGAGACTGGCTTGTCTGGTCGAGACGCGCCTGCGCTCGGTCGATCTCCTCTTGGCGCGGTCCCTTGCGGACCAATGCCAACCGTTCCTCGGCCTCGGCGAGCACGGCGCGGGCGTGATCGATCTGTTCCTGCCGTGGACCTTCCTCGACAAGCTTCAACTGTTCTTGGGCCTCCTTCAAGCGGCTCTTTGCCACCTCGTGCTCGGCCTTGGCCCGGTCATAGGCCTGTTGCGACGCAACCTTGCGCGCAAGCAGCTCTCTTTGCCG
The DNA here is from genome assembly GCA_021776215.1 of Kiloniellaceae bacterium. Lineage (GTDB taxonomy): Bacteria > Pseudomonadota > Alphaproteobacteria > Kiloniellales > J153 > JAJFGI01. Next base: position 6,854 of record JAJFGI010000222.1, read on the forward strand.
TTCGAATTCCGCCGCCAGCCGCTCGACATCCGCTTGGGCGAGTCGCACCCCGGCCTTTGCGGTGGTGATCTCTTGGGGCCGAGAACCGGCCAACAGCTCGTCGAGGCGGGCGCGGGCCTGAGCCATGGTCGCCTCGGCCTGGGCGATTTCCTCGGGCCGGGAGCCGGCGACCAGCGCGGCGAGCTCGGCTCGATAGGCGGCCACCTCGGCTTCCCGGAGCGCGACCTCCTGAGCAAGCTCGGTGCTATCAAGGCGCGCGACAAGGTCGCCTTCCCGGATCAGCTCCCCCTCGGAGGCCGGGCGCGCCGCGACCCAGCCCGGCATCCGGAAGCTCACCTCCACGTCGGTTACTTCGATATTGCCGGAGACGCGTATCAGGTTTGGATCGGCCTCTGACCGCAGCTGGAAGTAGGCGTAGGCCGCGGCCCCCGCGGCGGCGAGAAGAACCGGAATAATGAGCAGTCGTTTGTTCATGGACGAATCTCCGATTGGCTTCTCACCTGTGGCCCGTCTCCGGGGCGGGGGGGCCGCCGGTCAATGAATTGGCTGCTCGTACGCCGGCGTTACCGGCCCGCTGCGGCGATGCGCCGAAGCTACCAAGCAGGACCGAGAGGAGGCGGCTTCCCTCGTCCGCGAGATCGAACGTTCGGTCGCTCAGCGACCAGCGTAAAACGAGGCCCTGGACGAGGCCGATCACGAGGAAGGCCGCATCGCGCGGATCCAGATTACCCCGGAAGTGACCGCTCCTCTCGCCCTCTTCGATAAGGCCGGTGATCCGTCCGTGGAACCGCTCCATCATGCCGTAGAACAGCTTGCGCAGCCGCGCATTCTCGGCGTGAAGCTCCCGGGACAAGAGGATCGCGGGGATCGCTGGCGTCGACTGGATCAGCTTGAGCTGAGAGGCGATCAGCGCCTGAAGCTTTTCGGGCGCCGGCACGTCCGGGTCGTCGTTCGGCCGCCAGCGCTGCTGGAATTTCTCGCCGATCCGCGCCGCGACCGCCTCCCACAGGTCCTGCTTGGTCGGGAAATGGCGGAAGATAGCCGCCTGCGTCAGATGAATGGCCTTGGCGATCGTTTCCGTACTGAGCCGGTCCGGTCCGACCTTGTCGGCCAGACGCAGCGCCGTCTCGACGATCTCCGATTTTCGTTCCTCGGCACTCTTGCGAACGCGCATCGACTTAAAGCCTCCTCAGGAAAGTCCGCGTCGATCGTGATCAATCGGTTCAGCCTCAGGGCGATCGGCCGTTTCATGCAGGAACGCGTCGAGCCGCAGCCAGATCTCCTCGACCGGATCGCCTGCCTGCTGGTTAAGCGACCAGCTGACAACCATGCCTTGGATGGCCTCCATGATACGATCCGCTGTTACTTCGGCGTCGAGTTCCTCGCAAAACTGTCCGGCACGCTGTCCCTCCGTCAAGGCCTCGACGAGGCGGCCCTTGAAGCCTTGTCTCACGCTGCACAGTCCCCGGCGCAGGGCCGTGCTGTCCGCATGAAGGCTTCCAGATAGGAGCAAAGCCCGCAAGGCGGGAATTCCCGTGATCAGTCCGATCTGGACGGCAAGCAGGGAGCGCAAGCGAGCCGAGGGTGACGGTTCGCCCGCGGCGACCGCGGACCATGCCTGTTTCATGCGCCGTTCGATCAGGGCGGCGACGGCCAGCCAAAGATCGTCTTCGGACGGACAATGGCGAGCCATCGCGGCCCTGGTGATCCCCATCGTCTTGACTACATCGCTCGTGGTCACCCTGTCGGTGCCCCGATCGGCGACCAGCCGCAGGGTCGCCTTCGCGATTTGATCCTTGAATGTTTCGGGCTCCTTCACGCCGTGCTTTACCATAGGCAGGGCCTCCTTAATAGTGATTGATTACTAACTAATAATCTCTGCTCGGCTTGTCAAGCCCACGTCGGAAAAGCCTGATCCATACAAATGATGACGGAGCGATGTTGTCTCGGTATGCGGCCTCTCCCTTGATTTAGATATATAATAAGTACAAATCGCAAAGGACTGACTTCTTCGGCCAGCCATTTGGCGGTCCGGGATATTCGTTAATCCTTCCTTGAAATCTTGTTAGGCCGTGTTAACTAGTGAGTATACGCTTAATAGCGGCTGTCCATATGCGGCTGACTCCAGGAGGTAAATATGCAGTTCACGATCCCCGAACCGCTCAAGATCGAGCATGACGAACTGCACGAGGAGCTCGCGAAAGCAACCAAGGCCGGCGGCCGCGTCGGAGCGGCGGCCCAGGCGGTGGCGCGGCTTCTCCATCCGCACTTCGTGCAGGAGGAGAAGTTCGCCCTGCCGCCGCTCGCATTGCTGAAACACCTTGCCGAGGGCAGGTTCACTCCGGACATGGCCGAGGTCCTTGCGATGACGGACAGGCTCGAGACGGAGCTACCTCACATGCTTGCCGAGCACGAGGCCATCGTCGCCGCGCTCGATCGGCTCGTGGAAGCGGCGAGCGAAGACGGCGAGCCGGAAGTCGCCCGCTTCGCCGAAAAGCTCATCCTCCATGCCCGGACGGAAGAGGATGTCCTGTATCCGACGGCCTTGCTGATCGGCGAGTACGTGAAGCTGAAACTTGGGAAATAGGAGGGCAGGGCCATGCCGAAGGCAAGACGCGCCTGTCGTCCCGCCGGCCGGACCGGCACGAGCGCCGTTCTACGAAGTGAGCCCAGATGATGCTAGGGCAGCGCAGCGATGCCTGCTCGAACTTGGGACGAACGACAACTCTCTGAAGTGACTGACATGAGACAGATCCTGACAATCCCCGTGCTCTTCCTCGGCCTCTTGCTCATGCCGTTGAGCGCCGAGGCCCATTGCGACGCGGTCGACGGTCCCGTCGCCACCGCCGCCATCGAGGCTCTCGACAGCCAAAACGTCAACTTGGTCCTCCCTTACGCTCCCGCCGCGGCGGAGCCGGAGCTGACCGCGGCGTTCAAGCAGGCGCTCGTCGTGCGCGGCAAAGGACCGGAGGCCAAGGCGCTCGCCGACCGCTATTTCATGGAGACCGCCGTACGCCTCCATCGCGTCGGCGAGAACGCGCCTTATACGGGCCTCAAACCGGCGGGTGTCGACTTTGGCCCGGCCATTCCGGCCGCGGAGAAGGCGCTCGAATCCGGCGAGCTGAGACCGCTCGTTCATCTGATGTCGCAGCAAGTCGGCCGCGAGATCGCCGAGCGCTTCGAGAAGGCGCAGGCCCGGCAAATCGCGGCAAAGGCGCCGACTAGGCGCGAAGAGGTGCAGGCCGCGCGGGAGCGTGTCAGCGCCGAGCTCGCCTTCATAGGATTCGTCGAAGGCATCTACCTCGCGGCCACGGCCGACGGTCACTCCGAGGGTGGCGGCGTCTCAAACGCCGGAGGACATAGCGAGTGACGGTTCCCGCTCTTGCCGCACGGCCCGGGTAGGGCGCCGGCCCTGTCCGGGCCAGGACACAGTCCTTGGCTGGCAGATGTGGACCTTGACTGATTAGGGGACGTCCAAGAGTCAGAAAGTGACCACGAACGCGATCTACCTGTTTCTGAAGCCCGGAACCAGTCGATGACGCCAAGTTTGAACAGAAAACGCCAGCGGAGATTTTCGATGACCACGAGATCGGCAATGACAACTAACGCAGGCGATGAAACGACGAGGGTCCGCGTGTGGGATCTGTTCGTCCGGGTGTTCCACTGGACAGTGGTCGTCGCTTTCTTCACCGCCTATTTCACCGAGGACGACCTCCTCACGGTGCATGTTTGGGCGGGATACACGATCGGTGTTCTGGTCGTAATGCGTATCCTATGGGGCTTCGTCGGGCCGAAACATGCCCGTTTCAGCGACTTTGTTTATGGGCCGCTCAAGGCCTGGAGATACGTCATCGATCTCATCACGTTTCGCGCAAAGCGCTACCTCGGCCACAGCCCCGCTGGCGGCGTCATGGTTCTGCTCCTACTGGCCGGTCTGCTCGCCACCGTCTGGACCGGCCTGGAGCTTCACGCGGTTGAGAACAACGCGGGCCCGCTCGCTGC
>JAJFGI010000223.1 GCA_021776215.1 Kiloniellaceae bacterium
GGCGAACAGCCGGCGATCGGAATCGACCCGGTTGCGCAAGTCGTCCCAGGAGCGGATCTCATGCACCGCCTCGTAGGCGATCAGCTTTTCCAGAAGCGCCGCCGGCGATTCCCAGGTGATCTGATAGAGATCAAGGAAGCCGACGTCGAACCACGACGTCAAAAGCTCGCGCAGGTCCGCGTCCAGACCGCGCAGCGCCGGGGTCTTGCCGGGCAACGCCAGCAAGTCGGCGCGCAGATCCACCAGAAATTTAACACCTTCCGGTAGGGCATTGAATTGCGTCAGCAATCGCACCCGGCGCGGGATGGCGGCCTTGCGTAGGGCCGTCCCTGCCGTAAGTTTTTCGACCGCGTCCGCGGCCGCTTGATACTGGGCAATGGCAGCCGCCAACGTCGGCTCGTCCACGGCGAACTCTTCCGCCAAAATCTCCAGGAACCGGCGGCGGCCGGCGGCGTCCAGCTCCAGATAGGTTTTGCCCAGCTCGGCGGCACGCATGCGCGCCGAAACCTCTCCCCCGCGGGCCTCCAGGCACTCGGCCATCAAGGCCCGCAACGAGCGCGGATCGGTCGCCACCGCGCGGCCATTCAGACCTACGCTACGCGCCGCGCTGTGCGCGATATCGCGCCACACCCCGGCTAGGTTCGACAGGGTCCGGGCGAAAAAGGTGTCACTTTGCTCGGTCATGTTCCTGTGCCGGCCACCGACCATGAAGCCATGATTAACATATATTTATGAAGCCATCGCGAAGCCGTACGGACAAATTTCTTATCTATCCGCCAAACTATCAGGGCTCAGAGAGATCGGCCCATCATCGCCTCGGGCAACCACAGGGCGATCTCGGGGAACAAGCACAAGAGAACAATGCCCACCACCATGCAAACCATAAAGGGCAAGGCGCCCCAGAGAATGGTCTGCAGCCGCACATCCGGGGCGATGCCGTTGATAACGTACAGATTAAGGCCAACCGGGGGGGTGATCAGGCCGATCTCCATGTTGATGGTCAAGACCACCGCGAACCAGATGGCGTCGAATCCGGCGGCCTCGACGATGGGCAGCAGCGTCGGCGCCGTCATCAGGATCACCGCCACCGGCGGCAGGAAAAATCCGGCCACCAGCAGAAACACATTGATGTAGGCCATCAGGACCCAGCGATTGACGTCGAGATCGCCGATCCATAGGGCCAGGGACTGGGTAATGAACAGGGACGACATCATGTAGCTGAACAGCGCCGCGGCGGCGATGATCATCATGATCATGGCCGACTCGCCCATCGCCGCGCGCAGGATGCGCCAGATGTCGACGGGCCGGTACATTCGATAAATGACGGCCACCAGAAGCAAGCAGAACATGGCGCCGACGCCGGCCGCTTCCGACGGTGTGGCGACGCCGCCGTAGAGGACCCAAAGGATACCGGCGATGATGACCAGAAACGGACCGACCCGCGGCAGAACCGCCAGGTGCTGGCGCAGGGTGTAGCGGACGTTGGTCTCGCCGGTGAAGCGATAGCCCTTGCGCCACGCGGCAAACAGCCCCCAGGCGATGAACAATACGGTCAGCATCACACCCGGCAGCAGCCCGGCGATGAACAGGCGGCCGATCGACGTCTCCGTGGCGATGCCGTAGACGATCATGGTGATCGACGGCGGTATGAGGATGCCGAGAGTCCCTCCGGCGGCGATCGAGCCGGTGGCGACGCTGGCCGGATAGCCGCGCTTGCGCATCTCCGGGATGCCCATCTTGCCGATGGCGGCGCAGGTCGCCGGGGACGAGCCGGATAGCGCCGCGAAGATGGCGCAGGCGCCGATGTTGGAGACCATCAAGCCGCCGGGCACCCGGTAGAGCCAGCGGTCCAGGGCCTCATAAAGGTCCGGTCCGGCGCGCGACGAGGCGATGGCGCCGCCCATTAGGATAAACATGGGGATCGACAGCAACGCGAAATTGTCGAGTCCGCCGTAAAAGATGTTGGGAATGATCGACAAGGCGCCGAACCCGTCGAAGACGAGAAGAAAGCCGACCGCGACGGCACCGAGCGAAAAGGCCACCGGCGCCCCGGTAACGAGCACCGCGATCGTAATGACGGAAACCAGAACGCCAAGAGCCATCGGGCTCACAGGGCGTCCCCCTCGCGCAGGCCGAACGGCGTGGCGCGGCCGGTGACCAGCGCCAGAATGTCAGCCACGTATTGCAGAGCCATCAGGCCGACGCCAATCGGCATGGCCAGATACGGGATCCATAGCGGCGGCGACCAAACCGTCTCGGCCCGCCAGCCATTGCTCCACGCCTCGGCCCACCAAACGAAGCCGGTCCACGCGATGACCGCGCAAAAGGCGAGCGACACCACGGAGGCCAGCACCGCCAGCGCCAGCCGGCCGCGCCGACCCAGGTACATGGGCAGCAGGTCAACGTTGACGTGACCGTGGTTGAGAAGCAGGTACGGCCCGCCGAAGAACGTGGCGCCGATCAAGCTGAAGGTCACGAACTCGTGCTGCCAGATGGCGGAGGCGCCCAAGACATAGCGGACGAACACCAAATGACTTACGACCAGCACGGCGGCGATCAGCAGCACCGCGGCCACCACGCCGCTAAGCCTCGACAGGCGGCGCACGGATTCGAGAAACACGGTCATCCTGGAAACTCTTTGGCGAGCAAGCGAACGGCCGCCGGCATGACCACCGGCGGCCGCCTAAAGACTACGCTGTCCGGCAACGTGCCGAAACTACTCGACGGCGAGAGCTTTCTCGATCAGTTCCTTGCCGCCCGGCACCTTTTCCGCAAAGTTCTTGTAGGACGAATCCTTGGCGATCGCGACCCACTTGGCCTGCTGCTCGGGGCTCATGCTGACCACCTCGACGCCATTCTTCTTGTAGACCTCCACCAGCTTGGTATCGAGGCTCTTGGCGGCGCCGAAGAAGAAGTCCTCGGCCTTCTGGCCGGCCGCGGTGAACGCCGCCTTCTGCGCGTCGTCCAGCTTATCCCAGCTTTGTTTGGACATGAGGATCGGCTCATACATGAACCACAGGGCGTTCTCACCCGGCTCGGTCAGGCACTTCACCTGCTCGTAGATGCGATACGAGACGAAGCTGCCGGAGCTGGTGTTGGCGCCGTCCAGCACGCCCGTTTGAATGCCGGTGTAGATCTCGGAGCTCGGCATGGCGTTGATCGAGGCACCCGCCGCCGCCAGCATCTGCTCAAAAGCCGGCCCGGCCGCACGCAGCGTCTGTCCCTTGGCATCTTCCGGCTCCAAGATGCATTTCTTGGACGACGCAAAACCGCCTGCCAACCAGGCATCGGAAATCACAACGACACCTGCATCATCGATGATTTTCTTGATGTCCGCCATGAACGGCGAATCGTTCAGGCGCTTGGCATGCTCGTGGTTCTTCACCAGGCCTGGCATCAAGGTGGCGCTGAACTGCGGATGCATGCCGCTGGCATAGTCGAGGGGGAAGGCCGAGATGTCGAGCTGACCCTTGACCATCGCCTCCCACTGCTGCTTCGGCTTGAACAGCGATTTACCGGGATAGACTTGAATGGTCACGCCCACATCGGCCGCTTCGACCTCGGACTTGATCATCTGCACCATTTCATCGCGGACATCGCCCTTGCCGCCCGGCCACTGGTGCGAGGCGCGCAGCGTCATCTCCGCCGCGGCCGCCGACCCGGCGATCATCGCCGCCGCGGCAAATCCGGTCAGCAAAACAGAAAGTCTGGAAGTCCTACCCATCACCGTATCCTCCCTGATGGTGGTGCCCCCGCCCCGCGTCGTCGCGGGCGGCAGTCGCGTATTCTTAGCCGCTGACGATACACCCCGGCCCTTAACCTGTCTAGGCTTGTATACAAGAGAATGTCTTTTGCATTCTTGTGGTTACGCGGCGCATACAGCTATACTGTCCGGTATGGCAACCGCGAAGAATGGAAGGGTCGTGGCGTCGGGCGTCACGGATCCGTCGATCAAGACGCCCAAGGACTCCCGGCGGCGAGCGGAGGGTTTGCGCCAACGTCTGGAGCGGGAGATCTTCTCCGGCGCCCTGCTGCCCGGCGAGCGCCTGGACGAGAGCGGATTGGCCCGGCGTTTCGGAGTTTCCCGCACGCCGGTGCGCGAGGCCTTGCTGCAACTAGCCTCGGCCGGTCTGATCGAGATGCGGCCGCGGCAAGGCGCGGTGGTCGCCGCCATCACGGTGCAACAGCTTCTGCAGATGTTCGAGGTCATGGCGGATATGGAAGCGCTGTGCGCGCGGTACGCGGCGCGGCGCATGGCACCAGCCGAGCGCCAAGCCCTCGAACGCGCCCACAAGGCATGCGTCGATCTGGCGCGGCGGCGCGACCCCGAGCAGTACTATGAGGCGAACCGGATCTTCCACGAAGTGGTCTACGCCGGGACCCGCAATGCCTATCTGGAGGAGACGACACGGGCCTTGCGCAACCGGCTGTCCAGCTATCGCCGCTTCCAGTTGCATCAGCCCGGCCGGGTGGCGAATTCGCTGGCCGAGCACGACGCCGTGGTCGCGGCGATCCTGGCGGGAGACGCCGACGGGGCGGCAACCGCGATGCGCGCCCACGTATCGGTACAGGGCGAGGTCTTTACCGACCTGGTCTCCATGCTGCCGCCGCAGTATCTGCAAGTCACCGCATCGTAGGCCGGGTGGCGGCGCGATGACGGATAGTCCCGCGGGTAACCTCTACGATCTGCTGCGCGAGCATTTCCCCGCCGACCGTGGCCGCCCCTGTATCGAAACCGCCGAGGGGCGCATTTACACCTACGCCGATGTGGAGGCCACCTCCGGCCGTTTTGCCCGGCTGCTCGCGCAATTGGGTGTTGCCGCCGGCGAGCGCGTGGCGGTGCAGGTGGACAAGTCGCCGGAGGCGATCTTCCTGTACCTGGCGTGCCTGCGCGCCGGCGGTATCTACCTGCCGCTGAACACCGCCTATACAACCAGCGAAGTGGCCTACTTTCTGGGCGACGCCGAGCCCCGTGTCCTGGTCTGCCGCCCGGAGACGGCAGCGGCGCTGAAACCGGTCGCCGATGACGCTAGTGTCGCCCATGTGCTGAGCCTGGATGTCGATGGCGGCGGCAGCCTGCCTGCGCAAGCGGCGGCCCTCGAGCCGGTGTCCGGATGCGTATCCCGCGCGGCCGAGGACACGGCGGCGATTCTCTATACCAGCGGGACGACGGGGCAGCCAAAGGGGGCGATGCTCAGCCATCGCAATCTGGCATCGAATGCGCTGGCGCTGCATCGCATCTGGGGCTTCCGGGCGGACGACGTGCTGCTGCATGCCCTGCCCATCTATCACACCCACGGCCTGTTCGTGGCGACCAATTGCGTGCTGCTGAACGGCACGGCGATGTTGTTCCTGCGCAAGTTCGACGCCAACGAGGTGATCCGCCTGTTGCCGCGGGCGACGGTCATGATGGGCGTGCCCACATTCTATACGCGGTTGCTGGCGCACCTGGAATTCGGCCGCGCCGCGTGCGGCAACATGCGGCTCTTCATCTCCGGCTCGGCGCCGCTTCTGGAGGAGACATTTCACGCCTTCGAGGCGCGGACCGGGCACCGCATCCTGGAACGCTACGGCATGACCGAGACCGGCATGAACACCTCGAACCCGCTGGATGGCGAGCGCCGCCCCGGCACCGTCGGCCTGCCGCTTCCCGACGCCGAGGCACGCGTGACGGACGACACCGGCAAGAGTCTGCCGGTGGGCGAGATCGGCGTCCTCGAGGTGCGCGGGCCGAACGTCTTTTCCGGTTATTGGCGACAGCCCGAAAAGACAGCGGCGGAATTCCGGGCCGACGGTTTCTTCATTACTGGCGACGTCGCCAAGATCGACGGGCGCGGCTATATCCACATCGTCGGCCGGGCGAAGGATCTCATCATCTCCGGCGGCCTCAACATTTATCCCAAGGAAGTTGAGCTGCACATCGATGGCATCCCTGGCGTCGTTGAATCCGCGGTCATCGGCCTGGACCATCCCGACTTCGGCGAGGCGGTCGCCGCCGTCGTCGTGCGCGCCGCGACTCAGCCGGACATCACCGCCGAGGCCATCATCGCCCACTTGAAAGGCGAATTGGCGGGCTTCAAGATTCCCAAGCGGGTCTTTTTCGTTGACGAGTTGCCACGTAACTCCATGGGCAAAGTGCAGAAGAGCCTGTTGCGCGAGCAATATGGCCGCCTCCTGACCGAAGCTTGAGAGCGGCCTCCGGCGGACGTAAATCCGGTTTCATTTTCGGTCGGCCGCGCTAGTGTAACGCCGCTCATCAACGTTTACGGGCGACAGACTTTCGGTGCGCATTCGGTCTCTTATCGTTTGGACAACCGGCATCGTCGCCGGCCTGGTCCTGCTCCTGGTGCTCGGCACCGGCGGCGCGTACCTGTGGCTGCGCGGCTCCCTGCCGCGGACCGAAGGCACCTTGCAGATCGCGGCGCTAAAGGCGCCGGTCGAGGTGCTGCGCGATTCGGATGGGATCGTGACCATCCGCGCCCAGAGCGAAACCGACGCCGCCGTCGCTCTGGGCTACGTGCATGCGCAGGACCGCCTGTGGCAGATGGACTTCACCCGGCGAAGCGGGGCCGGCCGCCTGTCCGAGGTGGTCGGGCCGGCGACCCGCCGCCTCGACCGGTTCATGCGCACCCTCGGCCTGTACAGCGTCGCCGAGGCCAATGTCGAGCAAGCATCGCCGGCGTTGCGCGCGGTGCTGGACGCCTATGCCGACGGCGTCAACGCCTTCATCGCCGACCCCGGTGGCCCCCTGCCCCTTGAGTTCCAGTTGCTGCGTTACCGCCCGGAACCATGGCGCCCCGCGGACAGCCTGGTCTGGGGGCGCCTGATGGCGCTGCAACTGTCGGGCAACTGGACCGAGGAAATCCTCCGCGCCCGCGTTGCCCGCCGCCTGACTCCCCAGCAGGTGGCGGACCTGTGGCCGGCTTACCCGGCGGATGGACCGGTCACGCTCGCCGATGTTGCGTCGGACCTGGACGGCCTGCCGCTGCGTGAGCTGGCGTCCCTATTGCCGTGGGAGCTGGCGCCGAAAGATGCCTCGAACTCCTGGGTCCTCGCCGGGACCCTCACCGCCAGCGGCAAACCGCTGCTGGCGAACGATCCGCATCTGGCCCTGAGTGCGCCGGGACAATGGTACCTGGCGCGCATCGAAACGCCGGAGGGAACCCGGGCCGGTGCTACGGCGCCCGGGGTTCCGTTCCTGGTCGCCGGCCACAACGGGCGCATCGCATGGGGCTTCACCACCACCCACAGCGACACCCAGGATCTTTTCGTCGAGCGGGTCGATCCGGCGGATCCGGCGCGATACCTAACGCCGAACGGCCCGACGGCGTTCGACACCCGCGAGGAAACCATCGTCATCCTCGGCGAGGAGCCGGACATCATCACCGTGCGCAGCACCCGGCACGGGCCGGTGATTTCGGATGTCGTCGACGAGGCCGCGGATACCGCAAAGACAGCCGCGGGAAGCAACGCCGTTCTCGCCCTGGCCTGGCCGGCATTGCGCCCCGACGACCGCACCGCCGAGGCTCTGTTCGCCATCAACCGCGCGCGCAATTGGGACGAGTTCGAGGCCGCCGCCGCCGACTTTCACAGCCCGCAGCAGAATATCGTCTATGCCGACACCTCGGGCACCATCGGTTTCGTCGCCCCGGCGCGGGTTCCCGTGCGCAAGCGCGGCGACGGGCGGGTGCCGGTGCCCGGCTGGAGCGGCGAGTTCGACTGGGACGGGTTCATCCCTTTCGCCGATCTGCCCAGGCGCGTGAACCCGCCGGCGCAACGAGTGATCGCCGCCAACAACAAGATCGTCGCCGACGACTATCCGTACCTGCTGACTCCCGATTGGCCGGACCCCTACCGGGCTCAGCGGATTCAGGATCTATTGGATGCCGACAGCCGCACCCCGGTGAGCATCGAGGCCTCGCAGACCATCCAGCAGGACGTGGTGTCCCTCGCCGCCCGAACGCTGCTGCCCAGCCTGCTGGCCGCCGAACCGCAGACCGATCGCGGCCGCGAGGCGCTGGATATCCTGTCCAGGTGGGACGGCGGCATGCGCCGCGACGACCCCGCCCCGCTCCTCTTCTACGCCTGGCTCTACGCGTTGAACCGGGCCGTCCTGTCGGACGAGTTGGACGGAGACTTCGCGGCGTTTCAAAGCCCCAAGGTCGATTTCCTGCTGCGCGTGCTGAGAGATGGCCACGCCTGGTGCGACGACGTGGCGACCGGGCCGGCGGAGGACTGCCAGACCCAACTGGTGACCGCTCTCGAGACGGCACTTAACACCCTGGCGCTGCGCTTCCCCAAGGCCATCGGCCAGCTTCGCTGGGGGGATGCCCATCGGGCGAGGTTCAATCACCCGATTCTGAGTCGGATCCCGCTGCTTGGCAAGGTCTTCACCTATTCCGTGGAGAGTGACGGCGACAGTTATACCGTCAACCGGGGCGGTGTCAGTTTCTCCGGGGCGTCCGGCGACCTGTTCGAGGACGTGCATGGACCCGGCTATCGCGCGGTGTACGATCTGGCCACTCTCGACAACTCGCGCTTCATGATCGCCACGGGACAGTCCGGCAATCCCTTGTCGCCGTACTATGGCAACTTGACCGAGCGCTGGCGCGACGGTGTCTATCTGAAACTTGTCGGTGATGCGACAGCCCCGACGCGGACCTTGCGGCTCACTCCGTAGCGATCTATTGGTCTCGATCCGGCAGGGAGGCCGAAACCGTGACTGTCACCGCCGCCGATATCAAAGCCGCCGCCAAGCTCATCCAGGGCGAGGTGGTGCGGACGCCGCTCGTCCCGGCCGCGCGGCTCGGCGGGACCCTGGGCTGCGAGCTGTACCTCAAGCTCGAGTGCCAGCAATACACCGGCTCCTTCAAGGACCGGGGCGCCCTGGTCAAGCTGAAGAGCCTGAGTCCGGAGCAGGCCAAGCTCGGAGTCATCGCCATGTCGGCCGGGAACCACGCCCAAGGGGTCGCCTATCATGCCCGCCGCTTAGGGATCCCGGCGACCATCGTCATGCCGGAGTTCGCGCCCTTCGGGAAGGTCCAGCGCACCCGCGAGTTCGGCGCGCGGGTGGTCCTGATCGGCGATACGCTGGACGCCTCGGCGGTGGCGGCACGCGAGTTGGCCGAGAAAGAGAATCTCACCTTCGTTCACCCCTACGACGATCCGTTGATCGCCGCCGGACAGGGCACCATCGGCTTCGAGATTCTGGAAGACGCCCCGAACCTGGATACCATCGTGGTGCCGATCGGCGGCGGTGGCCTTATTTCCGGTATAGCCACCGCCGTGAAGTCGGTGAAACCTGACGTGGAGATCCTCGGTGTCGAAGCGGATCTCTTTCCCTCGATGTATCAGGCGGTGCACGGGCTGGCGCCGACGGCTGGCGGCCAGACATTGGCCGACGGCATCGCTGTAAAGAACCCCGGCAAGCTCACCCGCGAGATCATCGAGCGCCTGGTCGAAGACATCATCCTGGTCGAAGAACCGCTGATCGAGAGCGCCGTACACATCCTGGTCGAACAGCAGAAGGTCGTCGCCGAGGGCGCCGGCGCCGCCGGCATCGCGGCTATCATGAAGGAGCCGGAGCGCTTCGCCGGGCGCCGGGTCGGTGTCGTCATCGGCGGCGGCAATATCGACGTCCGCCTGCTCTCCTGGGTGCTCACGCGCGGCCTGGTGCGCGACGGGCGAATGGCCCGGTTGCGCATCGGCATCGTCGACCGGCCCGGTGTTCTGGCCCTGGTGACCAAGCTGATCGGCGATATGGGCGGCAACATCATCGAGGTCTATCACCAGCGGCTATTTTACGACGTGCCCGCCAAGCAGGCGGACGTGGATGCGGTAATCGAGACGCGCAACCGCGACCACATCCAGGAGATCGTCGAAAGCCTCCGTGCCGGCGGCTTCCCGACCCGCATCCTCTCGGCCCGCTCGGACGAGGGACAGGTTCCCCCGCCGCCGGTACCGCCCGCGTAAGGCTTGCAGGCCGGCACGGGGCCGGTCACTGTGGCGGCCAAGCTCGTACGAAGATGGCATCGCGGGGAGCGATCATGGCCGCACCGGTATTCGGCTCCGTCCTGGAGAGCATCGGCAACACGCCGCTGATCGAAGTAAAACGCCTGGATACAGGGCCTTGCCGGCTGTTCCTAAAACTGGAAAATCAGAACCCGGCGGGCTCGATCAAGGACCGCATCGGCCGATCGATGATCGAGGCGGCGCAGCGCGACGGCTCGCTCAAGCCAGGCGGCACTTTGATCGAGGCGACCGCCGGCAATACCGGCTTGGGCCTGGCCCTGGTGGCGGCGCAACTGGGCCTGAAACTAATCATCGTCGTGCCCGACAAGATGGCGCAGGAGAAGATTTTCCACCTCAAGGCGTTGGGCGCGGAGGTGATCCTGACCCGCTCGGACGTCGGCAAGGGCCATCCCGAATACTACCAGGACATGGCCGAGCGCATCGCCGGG
>JAJFGI010000224.1 GCA_021776215.1 Kiloniellaceae bacterium
CTCGCCTCGGGACTCGTGCTGTTGATTCCGGGTCCGACCGTTTTCATGGTCATCGGCTATGCCTTATCCGATGGCCGCCGGTCGGCCCTGAGCGTGCTGACCGGCGTCGCTCTCGGCGATTTCGTGGCGATGAGCCTCTCCATCGTGGGCCTCGGCGCCGTGCTCGCGGCTTCCGCCACGGCCGTTGCGGTGTTAAAGTGGGTTGGCGCGGCTTATCTGGTGTATCTGGGCATCATGATGTGGCGCCGGCCACCCCGGTTTGCCCAGCAATTGGCGGAGCCGCGCCGGCCGTCTGATCTGGCAAAATTAGGTCATGCCTTCGCGGTGACGGTGCTCAACCCCAAGTCCATCGCCTTCTTCGTCGCCTTCGTGCCGCAATTTCTCACCCCCACGGCGCCCATGAGCACGCAGGTGCCGGTGCTTCTGGCGACCTTCGTGAGTCTCGCCGTTGCCACAAATTTCGCCTATGCCATGGCCGCCGGCACCCTGCGCGAGCGGGTGCGCGAGCCCCGGGTCCTGCGGACACTCAACCGCGTCGGCGGGAGCGTGCTGATCGGCGCCGGCATCGCCACCGCCACCCTGCGCCGGACCGGCTGATACCGCGCCCAGGGCGCGGCGGCGTCGGCGAGCCGGTCACACCCGAATGATCGAGGAGACCGCACCGTGAGCGACATTCTGGCGCGCGGCAAATTCACCGCCCCGTTGGACAAGGCGGCCGTGGCCGCCGATTGGCGGGCGCGCGGCTATTCCTGCGCCACCTTCGTCGACCCGCCGGGGCGGTGCTGGGAGGGTTTCGTGCATGACTGTAACGAGCTGGTGACCGTGGTGGACGGGCGCCTGGAAATGGAGGTGGCCGGCGAAACGGTCAGTGCCGCGCCCGGCGACGAGGTTTTCATCCCCAAGGGCGCCCGCCATTCGGTGCGCAATGTGCACGATGGCACCTCGATCTGGCTGTATGGCTACGATTGAACCGCCGAAGTTCTGATTCTCTGGAGCACACCATGGCACGCACCCACAACTACGCCGTCCAGCTGACCTGGACCGGCGCCACCGACGGCCCGACGCAGGACTACGCCACCTATTCGCGCACCTACACGTTGGCGATCGAGGGTAAGCCGACCCTGGAAGCCTCGGCCGATCCGATGTTTCGCGGTGATGCGGCCTTGCCCAACCCCGAAGATCTCCTGGTCGGGGCCCTGGCCGGCTGCCACATGCTGACCTATCTGGCGCATTGCGTCCGCGCCAAGATCCCAGTCGTCGCCTATGAGGACGCGGCCAGCGGCACCATGGTGCTGGAGGGCGGCGGCGGCCGCTTCACGGATGTTATCCTCCGCCCGCGTGTCACCGTGGCCGCCGGCAGCGACGTGGAAAAGGCGCTGGCCTTGCACGAGCGGGCCCACCACGACTGCTTTATCGCCGCGTCGGTCAACTTCCCGGTGCGCCACGAGGCCGCCGTCGTGGTCGCCGAAAGTTAGGCCCGCCATTCGATCCAGGCGCCGTGCGGGTCGCAGTACGCCAGCAGCTCCTCGTCAACGGCGCCGTGGCTGTAGCTGTAGAGACGCAGCTCCGGCGCCGGTCCCTCTCCCCACTCCAAGCCGATGCGCATGAAGGGCCGGTGCCGCGCGGCGTCACCCAGCAGCGCCGCGAAGGCCGCCCGCGCCGAGGCCGGAAACTGATTCAAGGTGAAAGAATGGAAGAGGCATACCGTCGCGTCGGCAGGCCGGCCGGAGACGATGTCGGGCAGGCAGGTGAGCGCATCGCCGGCCATCAAGGGCGGTGGATCGGCGCGGACCATGGCCAGGGCCCGGCTCAGGCGCGCGGCGCGCCCGGTTTGCTCGGGCCAGACCAGGGCACGCAACCACAACGCATCGGCCTCGTTCGCCGCGTCCAGCGGCTGCTTGTCGATTCCCAGACGAGAGGCGACCGCCGGCAGAGCCACGGGAATGGGCGGCGTGCGCCGGCCCCGTATCGCGCAGGTCAGAGTCAGGCCGGCGGCCCTATCGCCCACACGTCCGTCGCCCCCGTAGGCGAAAGCATACCGGTCCCAGATGAGGTTGAGCCCGGCGCTGGCGCCCACCTCGACGAGATGCAGCGGCGCCGCCCCGCCCCGCCGGGCCGCCAGGGCGAAGGCCGGCAGCAGGCACGCGGAGCGCGCCGGCTCGTTGGTGCTGACCACGCGGGTGCGCAGAATCTCGGCAAGCCGGCCGTGGTGACGCAGGCAAAACGCGCGAAAGGCGGGAAAGGCCCGCCGCGCCGGAACGACCTCAACCGTCAAATCCGGATAGAAGCAGGCCAGGGGGTCATCGCCCTCGGCGCCCAGTAGAAGAACCCGCACCGCGGCAAAAAGCATATTGGGCCGCGGCTGCTCCGGCGGCGCCTGGGCGGCGAGCGCCAAAAGCTCCTCGTCCTTTGCCGCGGCCCGCGCCAAACCCTGATATAAGGGCGAGACGCCGCGGCATTCGCGATCGGCGAAACGGCGAAACCGTGCGGACAAATCGGCCATCTCGGCCGATGTGATGGGTGCGGATATCCGCTCTGTCTGACTCATGCTGCGCTCCAGCCTACGCAAGACACCCCGTCTTGCGCTAGTCTGGCGGCAGGGGGGTGCGTCGAAGGGGGCTACCAGTTGCAACCGGACCAATCCGCGACGCGGGCGGGGAGAGGGACCAATCGATGACCATCGCCGTGGATGTGCCACAGGTCGCGACCGCGCGCGAGGGAGATTCGCTGACCGTCAGCCTGACGGGGGCGTGGATCACCCAGCGCCTGGGCCCGGCGCAGGCGAAGCTCGCCGACATCACCAGCGCCGGGGCGCGCCGGGCCCGCATCGATCTGGGCGGCTTGACGGCGCTGGATACCGCCGGTGCCTGGCTGGTGCATCAGACCTTGCGGCGGTTCCGCGAGGCGGGATTGGAGATCGCCGTGGACGGCGCCGATGCGGCGGCGGCCAGCCTGGTCGAGACCGCCGGCACGTACGATACCCCGCACCCGCCGCCGCCGGGGCGTGAAAACCCGCTGGTCGCGGTTCTTCTGCGCCTTGGCCGATCGACGTTCGAGATCGGGCGCGAGGCCCGCGATCTGTTGAATTTCCTCGGCCTGACGGTCATCGTTCTGCTGAGGTCGCTGGGGCGGCCCGGCCGCATCCGGGGCACGGCGCTGGTCAATCAAATGGAGCAGACAGGACTGAACGCCCTGCCCATCGTCGGTCTGATCTCGTTCCTGATCGGAGTCGTGCTGGCTTATCAGGGCGCCGATCAGTTGGCCCGCTTCGGGGCGCAGATCTTCACCGTCAACCTGGTCGGCGTGGGTGTCTTGCGCGAAATGGGCATCCTCCTGACCGCGATCATCGTCGCCGGCCGCTCCGGCTCGGCGTTTACCGCGCAGATCGGCACCATGAAGGTGAACGAGGAAATCGATGCCATGCGCACCATTGGCCTCGACCCCATGGAGGTCCTGGTCATGCCGCGGGTGATCGGCCTGATGCTGGTAATGCCGCTGCTCACATTCTATGCCGACATCATGGGCCTGGTGGGCGGCGCCGTGATGGCCACCGTGGCGCTCGACATCTCCTTTGTCCGTTTCGCCCGGCAAATTAGTGAATCGGTGACTCTGTGGTCGTTCTGGATCGGCATGATCAAGGCGCCGATCTTCGCCTTCATCATCGCGCTGGTCGGCTGCTACGAGGGCATGATGGTCACCCGCAGCGCCGAATCCGTCGGCCGGCAAACCACCCGCGCGGTGGTCGAGGCGGTGTTCCTGGTGATCGTGCTCGATGCCATGTTCTCCATCCTGTTCTCGGTCCTCGGTATCTAGCCGCCATGCCGGAAACCGCCGCCGAACCGATCATCCGCGTCAGCGGTCTTACGACACGCTTCGGCCCGCAGGTGATCCATCAGGACCTGGATCTGCAGATCGCGCGCGGCGAGGTCATGGGTGTGGTTGGCGGCTCCGGCAGCGGCAAGTCGGTCCTGATGCGTGCCATCATCGGCCTGATCCGGCCGGCGAGCGGCCGCATCGAGGTGCTCGGCCGCGACACGGCGCGCCTGAGCGATGGCGAGCGGCAGGCTTTGCGGGCCCGTTGGGGGGTCTTGTTCCAGGACGGCGCCCTGTTCAGCTCGCTGACCGTGGCGCAGAACATCGCCGTGCCGTTGCGGGAACACAGTGCCCTGCCCCGGCGGGTCATCGCCGATCTGGTGGCCATGAAAATCGCCATGGCCGGCCTGCCGCCGGATGCGGCGAACAAGCTGCCGGCGGAGCTTTCCGGCGGCATGCGCAAGCGCGCCGGTTTGGCCCGCGCCCTGGCGCTCGATCCCGAAATCCTGTTCCTGGACGAGCCGACAGCGGGTCTGGACCCCATCGGCGCGGCGCGCTTCGACGAGCTGATCGGCGCCCTCAAGCGCACCCTGGACCTGACCGTGGTGATGGTGACACATGATCTGGACAGTCTCTATGCGATCTGCGATCGGGTTTCCGTGCTGATCGACAAACGTGTTAAGGTCGGCACCATCGATGAGTTGATGCGCGAGCCGGACACCTGGATACAGGAGTATTTCCGCGGCCCGCGCGGCCGTGCCGCGGAGCAGGCTGCGGCGCGGAGCGGGCGGCCGGAGAGCCGGGCGCCCGAAAGCCGGGGAACCGAGAGCGAGCGGAACGGAGAGGGGGACGGCCGGTCCGATGGAGACTCGCGCTAATTATTTGATGGTCGGCACCTTTGTGCTCGCCCTGGCGATCGGGCTGATGGTTTTCGTCCTGTGGCTGGCCAAATTTCAGTTCGATACCGAATTCGCCCGCTACGACATCGTCTATAAGGGCTCGGTCACGGGCTTACGCATCGGGTCGCCGGTGCGCTACAGCGGGGTGCACGTCGGTGAGGTCAGCGCCATGCGCCTCGACGACAAGCAACCAGACCAGGTGCTGGTCACCATCGAAGTCGAGGCCAAGACGCCGGTGCGCTCCGATTCGGTTGCCACCCTCGAAATCGAGGGCTTGACCGGTGGCCTGTATGTGTTGCTCAGCGGCGGTGCGCCGACGGCACCGCCCTTGATCGCGGCGCCGGGGCAAAAACGGCCGGTGATCGCGGCCCGCCCATCCTCCTTGCAGCAAGTCCTTGCCGGCGCGCCCGAGCTGGTGGAGAGCGTCAACGTCCTGCTTGCCCGGACCAACGACCTGTTGAACGCGGAAAACCGCGGACACATCGCCTCCGGCCTGGCCAACCTCGACACCTTCACCAGCTCCGTGGCGGCGCACAGCGGCGACATCGGTCTGGTCCTGGAGGACGCCAGCGCCACCATGGCCAATCTGCGCGACTCGACCGCCACCCTGGGCGAGCTGGCGGCGGCGCTGAAATCCGACAGCGGCAAGCTTGTCGAGCGCGCCGACGCCACCCTGGCGGCCATCGGCGGCATGGCGGAGACGGTGGATGCCGAAATCACCGCCACCGGCAGCGATGCCCGCGCCTTGATCGGTGATTTGCGCGGCACGGTCGGTCGCTTGGGCAACACGAGCAAGGAACTCCAGGCCATGATCGCCGAGAACCGGGAGCCGGTGCGTGATTTCGCCGCCACCGGTCTCGCCGAGCTGACCGGTCTTTTGGTGGAAATGCGCGAGTTGGTCATCGCCCTCAACCGGGTGACCACGGAAATTCAGCGCGATCCGGCCCGCTTCTTCTTCGGCAACCAGCAGCAAGGGTATGAAACACGATAACCCGTTCTCAAAGGATGCGCGGCGCCCAGGGCGCCGGCGTGTCCTGCTGACCGCCTTGGCCGTGCCGGTCACGGCGGCGCTCTCGGCCTGCCAGATTCCCGTGCCCGGTCAGGGTCCGCCGCCGCTGCTCTATCGGCTGACCCCGAAGAGCACCTTCGATGACGACCTGCCCGAGGTGCACTGGCAGCTCGTGGTGGAGACCCCCGTGGCGGATGCCGGCATCGATTCGACACGCATCGCCCTGCAACGGTCGCCGACCCAGTTGGAGTACTACGCCCGCTCCACCTGGTCGGACCGGGCGCCGGTCATGATCCAGACCCTGATGATCGAGTCGTTCGAGAACTCGCGGCGGATCGTCGCGGTGGGCCGCGATGCGGTGTCCTTGCGAGCCGACTTCATGCTCAAGACCGAGTTGCGCGAGTTTCAGGCCGAATACTTCGGCGATCCGGCGCCCCGCGCTCATGTCGCGATCGCCACCCGCCTGGTGCAACTGCCGCGGCGCGCGATTATCGGCACGCAGACCTTCGAATCGATCATCCCGGCCGAGAGGGACGATCTTGATGCCATCGTCGCCGCCTTCGACGAAGCGCTCGGCAAGGTTCTGCGCCGGGTTGTCATCTGGACCCTGCAAACCGGCGAGGCGGCGCGAAAGAAGGCGGAATCGTAGCCACGCGACGCGGTCGCCGCCACCCGAAGCGTCACCATCCGAAGCGTCACGATCCGAAGCGTCACGATCCGTCGGCGGCAACGCGGAGCAGGCGCTCCAGTCTCAGCGCATCGCGCACGGCGTGATCGGCCTCGTCCGTATTGTCGAAGAAGACATGGACATCGCGGCCGGCGACCATTTGCGCGCCCAGCCAGTCTGCCCAATCGGCCAGCGCCGCCTGGGTATAGGCGCCGCGGTAGCGCGCCTTGCGCCCGTGCAGCCGCACATAGACGAAATCCGCTGTGACCACGCGGGGCGCGGTGAGCGCCGCCAGCTCGAAGGGACAGAAGGCGGCACCGTACTCGGCCAACACGCTATAGACGGAGTCGTGATGCCAGCTCGGATCGCGGAATTCGAACGCGAAGCGCCGTCCGCGCGGCAAAAGCGCGAGAAAATCGGAAAGTCGCGCGACGTCGCGCGCAAAGCGTGGCGGTAGCTGGAACAACACCGGACCGGCTTTCCCCGCCAGCGGCGCGATAGCGTCCAAGAAGCGTGCCAGCGCCGCCTCGCACGCGCGCAGGCGCTTGAAATGCGTGATGGTGCGCCAGGCCTTGATGGCGAAGAGGAAATCCGCCGGCGTGCGCGCATACCAGCCGGCGGGCAGCGCCGCGCGCGGCAAGCGATAAAACGTCGCGTTTATCTCGACGCTGTGCAGATGCCGGGCATAGACGGCGAGCCAGTCGCCCTGCTTCGTGCCGGGCGGATAGAACGGCCCGCGCCAGTTGGCGTAACTCCACCCGGAGGTACCGACCCAATGCCGCGCCATCGGCTTTGCCCCGCATCACCCGCCGCCTGTTTATCGCACGATCAGGGCCGCGGCGAGTAGGGTCTCCGTTTGAAAAATTGACGTGCTGGGCGCGCTTCACGCCGCCCGCTGGATCGGGTCGGATGATCGCCACATGCCGAGGAAATTCGTCTCAAAAGATTATCGAATCTCGGGACTTCTGCAATTTTATCCAAAGCTTAACCTGATATTGATTGCATTTTGGTTTCATGCGCCGACCCCATGAATCGGGCGACGAGCGGAAGGCGCGAGTCCATGAGCATCTCGGGAGATCAGGCGATAACGGCCGGCGCCACCCCTGCCCACGCGGCGGCCCGCGAGACTAGAAAGAAACGCTATCTGTTCGGCCCGGCGACCGATTTTCTGTGCCTCGGCGGTATTTCCTTTCTGCTGATCCCCGTCGTGTTCGTGCTGCCGGAAAAGGAGCTTACCCTCACCGTCGCGGCAATCGCCTTGGGTATCGCCCATTTCATCAACCATCCGCATTTCGCCTTCTCCTATCAGATCTTCTACGAGGGCTTCCGGGCCAAGGCGTTCGGATCGGACAACGATGCGGCGCTCCGCGCACGCTACATTTTCGCGGGCATCGTGGTGCCCGTGGCGCTCGCCGCATTTCTTGCCTACAGCATGATCGTCGGCGACGACCGGCTGCTCGGCTACAGCGCAAATTTGATGGCTTTCCTGGTCGGCTGGCACTACGTCAAGCAAGGCTACGGCATGCTGATGGTGGATGCCGCACTCAAGCGCCAGTTCTTCAACGACACGGAAAAAAAGATCCTGTTGATCAATTCCTACGCGGTGTGGGCGCTGTCCTGGCTGACGATCAATTCGGTGATGAGCATGAGGGAGCTGTGGGGAATCGAGTATTACATGTTCCATATTCCGCCGCTGGTTCAGGCGGTGGCCGTCACCGTCGCCGTCGCCACCAGTACCATGACGGTCAGCACACTGATCAAAAAGTGGCGCGCCAACGGGGGCGGCCTGCCGGTCAGCGGCGTGGCCGCCTATTTGGCGAGCCTCTATTTATGGCTGTTGTTTGTGCGCTGGAACGCGCTATGGCTGCTGATTGTGCCGGCACTGCATTCTCTGCAGTACCTGGTGGTGGTCGCGCGCTACCGCATAAACCAGGAGCGGGACCGTGCGGATGCTCATGAGCAACCCCGGCCGCAGCCGCTTGCGCGCATATTCCGCCGCCGCTATCACCTGCGCTATGCCGGTTTCATCGGGCTCGGGTTAATCCTCGGCTTTATTGGTTTCTGGGGCGCGCCAGTATATTTTCAGGTGGTCATACCCTATGATCGGGCCGTGTTCGGCGCCAGCGCGTTCCTATTCGTATTCTGGATATTCATCAACGTGCATCACTACTTCCTCGACAATGTGATGTGGCGCAGCCATAACCCGGACGTGCGCAAATACCTGTTCTCCTAAGCTACAGCCGCCCCGCGGCGGGGGTCCTTGCACCATGGGACGGGACCCGGTGCGGAGATCAGGGTTCGACGATGATAACCCCGCGCATGCCGAAGCGCTCGTGCGGGACGCAGGTGTACTGATAGCGTCCCGGCACGGTGAAGGTGCGGCGGTAGATTTCGCCGGGCCAGACCGGCCCGGAATCGAAAACCTTCGCCCCCTCCGGCACGCTGACCAAGCGCGGCTGGCGTACCTGCACCGGATCGGTGGTGACCGTATGGGCCTGGAGCGAGCGATTGCGCCACTCGACCGTGTCACCCACCTTGATCGTCACCTCGGCGGCAACGAAGCTCAGGCCCGAGGTCATTTCCACGACCGCCGCCACATCCGTGGGGGGCGGAGCGTAGGCCGGGCCATCGAAGCCGCAGGCGGCAAGCGCTGTCAAAAGCAGAGCGGCAAGTAAGGGGCGGATCCGCCGCCAACAGGTGCCAGCCGGCACGCCGGCAGCCATAAACGGTCCGCCCACCCGACGATCGCTGGTCCGATTACTCGGGCGGCACCCCGGCGACGAGTGGCAGATCGATATCCAGGATGGCCATATTGAACGCGTAGGAAATCTCGCCTTCATCCTCATCGCGAAAAATTACCCCAATGAACTCGCCGGCGACGAGTACCTCGACGGAATCCTCTTTGGGCTTGCGTTCCTTGAGCATGATCCGGTCGGTTCCGAAGACATTGCGCAGATATTGCTGTACCCGGACGATCTCGGATCTGGTCAAACCACTCTCCCTGGAAAAATCATCCCGCCACCGCACTTGGCGCGGGCGCCATGATCACGCTCCCCCGCGACCCGGCCTCACTAGCCCCCAAAATATCACCGCCATAAATAGCAAGAGAATCGGCCCAGCGGCAACTTAAACGCGCTTGCCGAAAGAAATTGTCGCCCAACGGGGCCCGCCAACAGGGATGAGCCCGAAATCAAACAAAAAGAAAGGCCGTTCCCGGATTTCAGGTCACGGCACATAGTTTTGGGGGAAAGAGTCGTCGCGGCGGCGGAAACGGCGCCGAGATAACCTCGCGGCCCAAATCAGCACCCGCTATGCGGTGCGCCGTAAAACCTTACGCCTATTTCCGCGACCGCCCCTTATGTCTGGGCCATGACGCCCAACTCGACATTGATCTGTGTCAATCGCTGCCGATTCGCTTCCGGTCTTCCATATCTTTCGGCGCCAGGGCCGCTCTGGCCTTGTCTTGGGCGCGCCTTTCGGTAGGCTGGGGACGGGCGCGGAGCGTCTTGCGGACGCAACTTCGGGGGGGCATTCACATGCGGTGTGGCGATCTTCGCATCGGCCCGGCGTTGGGCGCGTTGGGCATGCTGGTGGCGGTGATCGCGCAAGCGCCGGCCGCGCTTGGCGAGTCGGCGGCGCCCGGCCTCGCCACGGCGGACCGGGTCATCGTGCTCAAGAGCGAGCGGCGCCTTATGCTGTTGCGCGGTGCGCGCGTCTTGCGGACCTACCGCATCGCGCTCGGCCGCACTCCAAAAGGCGCCAAGACCGCGGAAGGCGACGGGCGAACGCCGGAGGGCCGCTATGTCCTTGACTGGCGCAATCCGCGCAGCCGCTTTTACCGCTCCATCCACGTCTCCTACCCGAATGACGCCGACCGGGCGCGGGCCCGCCGGCACGGCCGCTTGCCCGGCGGCGACATCATGATCCACGGCCTGCCCGCGCGGCTGGAGGCAATTGGCACCGAACATGCGCGCTGGGACTGGACCGAGGGCTGCGTCGCCGTCAGCAATACGGAAATGGACGAGATTTGGGCCCTGGTCGCCGACGGGACCGTGATCGACATCCGCCCGTAGGGGCGGCGGGCGCGAGCCGCCTGCCCCTATCTTTTCGCCAGCTCTTTTTCCCCAACCCTCTTTCATTGATCGAGATCAACGCCGACGGCAGATTCCGGGGCTACGGTCGTTCGTGAAACGGCGGCAGGATGTGAAGCCGCTCGAGGTGCGCCAGGTATGCGGCGCCGCCCATTCGGAGGATCATATGCGTTACATCCCCAAGGCCCTGATGGTGTCCGTCTTCGCCCCGGCGTTGCTGCTGACGGCGGGCTGCGCGACACGCGAGGAAGTCGACACGCTGCGGAGCGAGGTCAGCGCCATGCGCGCCGATCTGAGTGCGACAAAAAGCAGCGCCATGGAGGCCGCCGCGAGCGCCAAGAAGGCCGCGGAAGCCGCCGAACGCGCCGCCGCCGAGGCCAAGGCCGCCAACCAGAAGGCCGACGAGATCTACCGTCAGTCGTTGCGCAAGTAGGGTATCGGCAGGCCGCGGTCGGCTTCGGCAGCGGGGTCCGGCGCGGCCGACGGGGTCGCTCCGACACGCTCGGCCAGGCCGCGACGTTCCTCGGCAATCCGCCGGATGAGCGGCCAGTCCAGGCGGTTGGCTGCGGCTCCGGCGGCACGTTGGACGCGCCAATCGAGATCCGGGGCTGGTTGCGGCGCGAACATGCCGTAGGCTTCGATGCTATCGGCCTGCGCCTGGGTGGGATGCACCTCGACGTATAGGACGCCGCCCGACCAGCCGACCTTCACCGGTTGATCGACGATCGTCACCGGCGTGCCCACCGGGACGCGCGGGAAAAGCCACGCGATATCCTCGGGATACAGGCGGATGCAGCCGTGGCTGACCCGACGGCCAACCCCCGCCGGTTTGCTGGTGCCGTGAATGAGATAGCCGCGCCAGCCAAGATCGAGGGCGAAGTCGCCCAAGGGATTGTTGGGACCGGCCGGGATCTGCGCCGGCAAATACGGCCGCTCGGCGCGGATCGATGCCGGCGGTGTCCACGTCGGCCGTTCACGCTTGCCGGCCACGCGCGTCTGCCCCACCGGGGTCTCCCAACCCTCGCCGCCGATGCCGATGGGGAATGTGGCCACCGCTCCGGCGGGGTCGAAATAGTAGAGCCGCAGTTCGGCCAGATTGATGACGATCCCCTGCCGCGGCGCGTCCGGCAACAGATGGGCCGTCGGCAACACGAGCTTGGTCCCCGCGGCCGGCGCCCACACATCGACGTCCGGATTGGCCGCCCGCAACTCGACGAAGCCGAGATCGTAGCGGCGGGCCAGGTCAACGAATGTCTCGCCCGCGGCAACCACATGCGAGCCGGGGGCGCCCAGCAGGTCGCCGTCCGGCCCGGCCGCGCCGGCGGACCGCGGCCCAGCGGTGAGGACAAGAGCCAGGGCGAACAGGCCCCGTACGACCGGCGGCAAAATAGCTTGCAGATCCAGCATGGCAACAATTCCCGGCGTTATGATCGCCACTAGGGCGACGCCACCATTCATCGCCACCCACGATTTGGGTCCGACGCCGGGGCGTTGAAAGGAGAACCGGTCGCGGATCGCGCCAATGCGGCGAAATTGGTGCGCCCGGCAGGACTCGAACCTGCGACCCCTGGTTTAGGAAACCAGTGCTCTATCCGGCTGAGCTACGGGCGCGCCGGGGACGGCTTGTTTTATACACGGGTGGGCGCGGCCGGCCCAGGGGTCAGGTCACGCGCGGCGGGCCGCGCCCCTAGCGGCCGAACAGGCCGTCCAGGGGCAAGGCGTAGTAGACGTTGAGAATTTCGGTGCCGGGGTTCTCGTCGCCGATGCCGGCATTGGAGATGTGGCTGAAGGCAACCCCCACGCGCGAGCGGTTATCGAAGCGGTAGGCGAGCTCGATCTGCGAACGGAACTCGACCGTATGACCCAGGTCCTTGCCGTCGCCCTCGCTATAGGCGCCGACGCCGATGCTGGGGGTGATGACGATGCGCCGGCCCAGATTGATATCCGCCAACAGGCCGCCGACACCGTAGATGGCCCCGTCGCTGGTCCCTTCGACGCCGATCCACGGCTTGATGATCCACAGGCCGGTGCCATGCCGGTATTCGAGGCGGAAGTCGATCGCCTGATCGTCGTCCTGCACCAGATCGAAGGCGCCGATGCCGCCGACCAGATAGGAGGGGTCGTCGGACTGCGCGCGCGCACCCGGCACCGCCAAGGCGAGCGCCGCTGCAAAGCCGCCGAGCGCAAGGCCGAGCGCGATGGGCAAACGGAATATCTGCACGATTTTCCCCCGAAAAGTGTCCCGCGTGACCAGCATCATAGTGAATCGCCATCAACACGCAACGGGCAACACGCCCCGGGCAACACGTCCCGGGCAATACGCGACGGCCCGATCGCGGGCGGACCCGTCAGGCGTAAGCCTTGAAGCGCTGGGTGGCGGCGACCAGGGCGCGGCGAATGCCCGGCTCCATGGCCGAATGGCCGGCATCGGGCACGACGATGTATTCCGCCTCGGGCCAGGCGCGGTGCAAATCCTCGGCGGTGCGGATCGGGCAGACCATGTCGTAGCGGCCCTGCACGATGACCCCGGGAATGCGGCGAATACGGTCCACGTCGCGCAGCAGCGCCCCGTCGTCCAGGAAGATGTCATTGATGAAGTAGTGCGCCTCGATGCGCGCCAGGCCCAGCGCCATGGTATCGCGGCCGAATTCGGCCACCGTCTCGGGGCTTGGCAGCAAGGTCGAGCAGGCACCCTCGAACGTGCTCCAGGCCCGCGCCGCCGGCATATGCACGGCCGGATCCGGATCGATCAGGCGCCGATGATAGGCGCGCAGAAGATCTCCCCGTTCATCCTCGGGCACGCCGTCGGCGAAGCGTTGCCAGACCTCGGGAAAGACCCAGCGCATGCCATACAGAAACCAGTCGATCTCCTCCCGGCGGCAGAGAAAGATGCCGCGCAGGATCAAGCCGGTAATCCGCTCGGGGTGGGCCTGGGCATAGGCCAGCGCCAGGGTTGATCCCCAGGACCCGCCAAAGACCAGCCAGCGCTCGATGCCCAGGTGTTCGCGCAGCGCCTCGGCATCGGCGATCAAATGCGGCGTCGTATTGGCCGACAGCTCGCCCAGGGGTGTCGACCGGCCGGCACCGCGTTGATCGAAGATGACGACGCGATAGTGCGCGGGGTCGAAAAAACGCCTGTGCGACGGCGAGGCGCCGGCGCCCGGGCCGCCATGCAGGAACAGCACCGGCTGGCCCTCCGGGTTGCCCGACTGCTCCCAATACAGGCTGTGCGGCGCCTCGCGGGATAGCATGCCGCTGGCATAAGGGTCCACGGGCGGAAACAGATCGGGCAGCGATTTGGCGTGTTCGGACACGAGAGACACAAGCCTTCTTTCATGACATTCAGTGCTGGATCACAGCGCGATCCGCCCTATATCGCATTGACAACGGCGCTTGCCAATGGCCAGGCGCGGCC
>JAJFGI010000225.1 GCA_021776215.1 Kiloniellaceae bacterium
GCGACGAAGGCGCCCGATGCCACCGCCACCGCCGTCAAGGCGCCGAGGTAGAGCTGTCCCTCCGCGCCGATGTTCCACAGGCGGGCGCGAAAGGCGACCGCCGCCGCCAGACCGGTGAAGATCAAGGGCGTAGCCCGCGCCAATGTCTCGGTCAGGGCAAAGCGGGAGCCCAAGGCGCCCTCGAAGATCAAGGCATAGGCCTGCCCCACCGGTACATCGGCCCAGAGCAGCGGAATGGCGGTCAGGGCGAGCGCCAGGACGACCGCGCCTGCCGGGGCCAGGACGGCGAGGTGAACCGGCACATCGCTGCGCGGTTCAAGCCGCATCGGCGTCGGCACCTTCGGCGGTCTGCCCGGCCATCATCAGGCCCAAGCGGCGGATGGTGACGTCCTCGGTGGCCATCGCCGGCGACAAACGCCCACGATAGAGCACGGCAATCCGGTCGGAGAGTGCCAGAAGCTCATCCAGATCCTCGGAAATGAGTAGGACCCCGGCGCCGGCACCCCGGGCTTCGAGCAAGCGCCGGTGCACATACGTCACGGCGCCGATATCCAGGCCGCGCGTCGGCTGGTTGGCCAGGATGACATCCGGTTGCCGGCTCAACACACGGCCCAGAATGAGCTTCTGGATATTGCCGCCGGAGAGCAGCCGGGTGGGGGCCTCCGGTCCCGGGCAGCGGACATCGAAGGCGTCGATCACCTGGCGCGCATTGGCCCGCGCGGCACCCCGGCGCAGGAAGCCGGCGCTGGCGAACTCGGCGCGGTTGTAGTCCTCGAGCAGCAGATTCTCCCACACCGACATGCCGCCGACGATGCCGTCGTGCAGACGGTCCTCCGGAATGCGGCCGACACCGGCCGCAATCATGCCCGCCGGCGAACCGACGACGGCGGCGCGGCCGAAGATCTCGAAGCGACCGTGGTCGTGGGTCGCCAGGCCGCAAATCAGATTGGACAGGGCCACCTGACCGTTCCCCGAAACACCGGCAATGCCGACGATCTCCTGCCGCCGCACCCGCAGGGTGGCATCGGTGAGGGCGGGGCGGTTGTTCGCGCCGGGCACGTGCACCTCGGCAAGTTCCAGGACGGTCTCGCCGGGGTCCAGGGGCTGCCGGACCGTCGGCGGGATCGGCCTGCCGACCATGATCTCGGCCAGGCTCGGCCCGTCGGTGCCCGCCGTGGCGACGGTGGCGACCACCTTGCCGCCGCGCAGCACGGTGACCCGGTCGGAGATCGCCAGCACCTCGGCCAACTTGTGCGAGATGAAGACCACCGACAGGCCATCGCGCGCCAACCGCCGCAGGGTCTCGAACAGGCTTTCGCTTTCCTGCGGCGTCAGGACGGCGGTCGGCTCGTCGAGAATGAGAATGCGGGCGTCGCGGAAGAGCGCCTTGAGGATTTCGATGCGCTGCCGCTCGCCCACGGACAGGGTGGCAACGGTCGCGTCGAGATCGACGTGCAGGCCCGAGCGATCCATCAGGGCCGTCAGTTTGCGGCGGGCGCCCCGTCGCCGCTGCCAGGGGAGAAACAGCGTGTCGGTGCCAAGGACGATATTATCCAGGGCGCTCAGGTTTTCGGCCAAGGTGAAATGCTGATGGACCATGCCGATCCCCCGCAGCAGGGACGCGTGCGGCGAGCCGCCGCGCAAGGGCGCGAGGGTGCCGCTGGCATCGGCCACCTGCGCCTCGCCCGCGTCCGCCACGTAGTGGCCGAAAAGGATGTTCATCAGGGTGGTCTTGCCGGCGCCGTTCTCGCCCAAGAGGGCCAGGACCTCGCCCCGCGCGAGGTCGAGGTCGATGGCGTTGTTCGCCACCAGATCACCGAATCGCTTGGTAATACCGCGAAGCCGGAGGACGAGGTCCTCCGGCTTGCGGTCTACGGACTCAGTCATTGTCGACTCGTCGACGCCTTACTTGTTCGACTTCGGCTCGGAGTCGTTCACGTTGACGCGGAACAGGCCGTCGAGAATCTCCTGCTCGCGGGCTTTGACAGCAGTCAGGGTTTTTTCATCAACCAGTTTCGGATCGACGGGGGCCAAGGACGCGCCGCCCTGGGTCATGAAGCTGTAGGGGCCGTAGTCGGCGGCCTCGAAAGTGCCTGACTTGACCGCCTCAATGGCCCGGTCGATGGTCGGCTCCATATGCCACAGGGCGCTGGCGACGACGGTGCCCGGGTACTCTTTCTGCGTATCGATGACGTTGCCGATGGCCATGACGCCCCGCTCCTTGGCGGCATCCGAGACGCCGTAACGCTCGGCGTACATGATGTCGGCGCCGGCATCCATCATGGCGAAGGCCGCTTCCTTGGCCTTGGGCGGGTCGTACCAACTGCCGATGAAGGTGACCAGGAACTTGGTATCCGGCCGCACCTCGCGGACGCCGTCCATGAAGGCGTTCATCAGGCGGTTGACCTCGGGGATCGGATAGCCGCCGACCATGCCGATGACGCCGCTCTTGGACAGATTGGCGGCGATCATGCCGGTCAGATACGAGGGCTCGTGGATCCAGTTGTCGAAGACCGAGAAATTGTCCCCCGACGGGCCGAAGCTGGAGCCCATGAGAAACGCCGTCTTCGGATAGTCCTTGGCGACCGTGCGGGCCGCCCGCTCGACGCCGAAGACCTCGCCGACGATCAGGTTGTGGCCGGCTTCGGCATACTCGCGCATGACGCGCTCATAGTCCGTATTCGTCACGTTCTCGGAATACACGTAGTCGATGTCGCCGCGCTCGACGGCCGTGTTCAGGGCCTTGTGGATGCGGCTGACCCACTGTTGCTCGACGGGAACCGTGTAAATTGCGGCAACTTTGATTTTCTCGGCCGCGGCTGCTGGTGCGATCCCGGTGACGGCAGCCGCGACCACCGCGCCAGCCAACGCCAGGGCGGCCAAGCCCTTGCGGAACAATACTGGTGTCATAGAAAACCTCCCTGCACGACTTTAAATATACCGCAACGCCCGGCGTGCCACGCAGCGTCGCTGGTTGAGGCTCTACTTTATCCATGTGGCCCGGCCCGTGCCAGCGGGAAGGTGCACCGGCCAGCCCTTGGCCTTGAGCGGCGCGGGCCGCCGGCGCATTGTGGGCGCACCGGACAAGAAGGAAGGAAACCCAATGGCCAAGGCCCGCAAAGTCATCATCACCTGTGCCGTGACGGGCTCGATCCATACCCCGTCCATGTCGCCCTATCTGCCGGTGACACCGGACGAGATCGCCGCCGCGGCCATCGGCGCGGCGGAGGCGGGGGCGGCCATCCTGCACCTGCATGCCCGCGATCCCAAGGACGGCCGACCGACCCAGGACCCGGCGGTCTATCAGCGCTTCCTGCCGCGGATCAAGCAGGCGACCGAGGCGGTCATCAACATCACCACCGGCGGCGGACCGCAGATGCCGGTGGCGGAGCGGATGCAGCCGGCGGCGAAATTGAAGCCGGAAGTCGCGTCGTTGAACATGGGGTCGATGAACTTCGGTCTGTTTCCCATGCTGGCGCGTTTCCCGAATCTCAAGCACGACTGGGAACGACAGCACCTGGAAAAGAGCCGGGATCTGGTGTTCAAGAATACCTACAACGACATCGAAAGCATCCTGGCCGCATGCAGCGGCAACGGCACCCGTTTCGAGTTCGAGTGCTACGACATCTCGCATCTTTACAATCTGGCTCATTTTCTTGAGCGCGGACTGGTCCAGCCACCGCTATTCGTGCAAAGCGTTTTCGGCATCCTCGGCGGTATCGGAACTCACCCCGAAGACCTCATGCATATGCGCCGCACCGCCGACCGCTTGTTCGGTCATGATTACCAGTGGTCCATCCTCGGCGCCGGGCGCAGCCAGATTCCATTGGCGACCTTGGGGGCGGCGATGGGGGCGAACGTGCGCGTCGGTCTGGAGGATTCGCTTTGGGCCGGGCCGGGCGCCCTGGCCGAAAGCAACGCCCAGCAGGTGCGCAAGATCCGTCAGGTGCTGGAGGGGCTGTCTCTGGAGGTGGCGACCCCCACCGAAGCCCGCGAAATGCTGAGCCTCAAGGGCGGCGACGAGGTCGGTTTCTAAGGCTTGATGAAGCGCACGCCGATCTTGTTGCCACGCTGCCAACAGACCTCGCAATGGTAGGTGGCGCCGCGGAGGATCTTGAGTACAAACGCGGTCGGGTATTCGATGAAATCGTTCAATTTCAGCGCCGCACCACTCTCCGACATGTTGATCACCAGGCAATCGGCTACACAGCGATGATTGTCGTAGACGATCTGCGCCGTCTTCAATATCCGCTTTCGGGGGTGGCGGCGCCGGCTGGCGCCGGTGGCGCGGGGCTCTTTCCGGCGGTCGAACGCATCGGGCGATTGCGCGGCGGGTTTGGCCGAGTCATGCGCGCCGCCAAGGGCCGCATTGATGCTGGTGCCGAGTTCTTCTCTGTCG
Organism: Kiloniellaceae bacterium; assembly: GCA_021776215.1. GTDB lineage: Bacteria > Pseudomonadota > Alphaproteobacteria > Kiloniellales > J153 > JAJFGI01. The sequence goes on from JAJFGI010000225.1 coordinate 4,400, forward strand.
AATGGCTTGAGCAAGTAGTAGTTGGTGCCTAGGCCGTCGGCTTTATCCTTTTCGTCGCGGCTGACCATGCCGGTCTGAATCACCACCGGGGTGTCGATTCCGGCCTGGCCGAGGCGGCGAAGCACCTCGTAGCCGTCGATGTCGGGTAGCATGATGTCGAGCAGGATCAAGTCATAGACGCTTGCCGTCGCCCGGGCGACAGCGTCCTCGCCGTAGGCCGTTGTCTCGCACGTGTGCCCTTTCGAGGCGAGCATCTTCTCGACCGTCTGCGCCGCGGTGTGGTCGTCCTCGACTTGAAGAATTCGCATGGCGCGCCCCCCGTTGGCGACACTTAACCAACTGCTAACCAACGCGTATTTTATGCAGCAAAGGGGTTAAGAATCTCGGAACGGCCGGGAAATCCGCCAGAATCGCGCGGGTACACCGAGCGAAATATGCCCGAAAAAATCGACGGGTCGTGGACTGACCGAGGCGAATGCGGTGGGTGAAGCCGCGTGACCTGGCCCGTTAGCGGAAGCCGGTCAGCCGCGCGCTGTCTTGCGGATCGACGGTGCCGTCGTCTTGCGGCCGAGTCCGATTTGCTTGGCTAGCTTCGAGCGGTATGCGGCATACGAGGGCGCCACCATCGGATAGTTCGATGGCAAACCCCATTTGGCGCGATACTCTTCCGGCGTCATGCCGAAGGCTGTCCGCAGGTGTCGTTTCAGGGTGCGCAGCTTGCGCCCATCTTCCAGACAGACGATGTAGTCCGGCGTCACCGACCGGCTCACCGACAGGCGACGTTTCAAGCCTCCTCCCGGTACATCGTCGGTCGGTTCAAGCGACCGCAATGACCCTGCAATAACATTGATGACCGCTGGCAACTCGGAAACCGGCACCTGGTTGTTGCCAACGTAGGACACCACGATCTCCCCGGTGAGCCGGATCAGCTCCCCTCCCACTTCTCTCGTCATTCTTGGTTCTCCCTAGACCGCGGACCCGCTCAGCTTCTTTTGTATCGGCTGATGCAGTTTTGTATGGGATTCTACATATACGACCTTGCACTTGTCTGTAAACACAGAATCGCGAGCTAGTCGGGGAGGGGGGTTGCGTCCGCAGTCGTACTCCAGCCGGCATCTATCAGAAAACGCTCAAAAATTCGCGAGAGTGCCACATTGAGCGCGGAAATGGACGCGGTAACACTTTCGTCGTCGCTGCGCACTTCCGCGTCGTAGCTGCGCACCAGGATCAATCGCTTCGAGGCGCTTTCCACCAGGGCCAGCTCAAGCTCCGCGACCACGCGTGGCGGGCCGCCGCCAAGCAAGCGCTCCAGACGTTTGATCCGGCCGCTCAACTCATAGTCCGCCTTGACCCGAAGGTCCGGAGTGACGACGCTCGCGGCAATGCCGCTTTGCCGCAGGTAGTCGATCAATTGAATCTGCAGCATGCGCGGCGGCGGATCGATCCAATAGTGATAATCATGCTGCTGCATTTCGTACGAATGACCGCTGGCACTGTAGAGCAGCGGACGTTCGCGCAGCAATCCATCGGAATCCAGCGGAGAGACCGCCAGAACACCATGCAGCATCGGTATCTCGCTCCGCGCCGGTGCCGGAATCAGAACCCGGTAGTAGTGGTCGCGCGGCACCGGCGGTGCCGACGTCAGGCAACCGCCGAGCAAGAAAAGCGGTGCATAGAAAAGAATGCGCAAGCGTTTCATTGACTGACCTCGCCGACGCTCGCGGAGTTGCCGGCGTTGGTCGCTGGCGAGACGGCTTCGCGTGGCGACCCGCCAAGTAGAAGTCCCGGATTCTGACGGATCAAGCGGCTGAATTCATTCATATTTCGGGCTGCGCCGTCGAGGTTGTAGACAATCGAGTCAACCGTTTGAGTCATCGAACGCAGCGTGTACTGGACGTCCTTGAAGGATTGATCCAGGTTGCCACGGTTCTCTTCGACCAACTCGTCCAGGTTGCGCGCCAGATTGTCGGCGCGGCGCAAGGTCATTGCCAGATCGCCGCTGCTGCTTGCCATGGTGTCGGATGTGTTCTCCACATTCTGGATCACGCGACGGACGGCCTGCACGTTGTCGCTGGCCAGGATTTGTTGCAGGGCGCCGAGGCTATCGTTCATCCGTTGCGTCACCGACGTCAGGTCTTCGGTGATGCGCGGCGCGCCGTTTGCCAGTGTCCCTGCCAGATCGTTCAGGGTCGCAAGCAAAGGGCGAATGCTGTCGCGATTGAGCTCGGTGATTTGGGCCGCCGCCGTTGCCATGACGGCAAACATGTCGCCGGCCGGGGCAGTCGAAATTTCACCCCCCGCGGCGATGATCTCGGGACTGTCGCCACTGCGGATATCGATTGTCTTGGCGGCCAGGAAGCTCGAGGCCGTGATCCGCGCCACGCTGTCCCGTGGAATGCGCCAGTCGCGGGTGATTGCGACATCAACCTGAAAGCGCATGCGGGCGCCATCGGGCAGAGGAGTAATGGCCTCGACCTCGCCGACGGGAAAGCCTTCGTACCGCACCTGGGTGCCGAACTTCAGGTCGGTGACGTTCTCGAAGATCAGCACATAGGATTCGCGCGGCCCGGTTCGCCCCGTCAACAAGACGAGCCAAACCACCATGGCGGCCACCATGGCGGTGACAAAGAGACCGACGATCACGTAGTTGGTGCGTGGATTGTACATCTGGATCAAATTTCTTTCGTACAGTCTCTGGTGCCCTAGGCGTTGCCGGTCAATCGCCGCAAGTACGCGGCCGGCTCAAGCGGTTCCTCGACGGAGCGCCGGTTGAGCATGTTCTGGATGCGCACGTTGGAGCTATGGCGCACCTCGTCCGGTGTGCCGACCTCAAGGATGTGGCCGCGGTCGAGGATGGTGATGCGATCGGCGATCTTGAAGGCGCTCTCGACCTCGTGGGTGACCACGACGATGGTCATGTCCATGGCCTCGCGCAGGCGTAGGATCAGCTCGTCCAGGGCGGCCGAGACGATCGGATCCAGGCCGGCCGATGGCTCGTCGAAAAACAGCACCCGCGGGTCCATGACGATGGCGCGGGCAATCGCCGCCCGCTTCAGCATCCCCCCGGACAACTCGGCGGGCATGAGATCGCCAAAGCCGGAGAGGTTCACGACCTCGAGCTTCAGGCGCGCCATGATGTCCATGGTCGCTTCGTCGAGTTTGGTGTGTTCGCGCAGCGGCAACTTGATGTTCTCGGCCACGCTCATCGAGCTGAACAGGGCGCCGCCCTGGAAAGCCACACCCAGCCGGCGCCGCAGGTCGAGCATCTCGATGGGCCCCAACCGGGCCGTATCATGGCCTAGGAGACGCAGGGT
>JAJFGI010000226.1 GCA_021776215.1 Kiloniellaceae bacterium
GGGGGACCAATGCGCGTCGCCAAGCGCCGCCCAAACCTCGGCCAACAGCGCCGGCGCAACCGACTAGGCAGCTCCGCCGGGACGCTTTGGTCGGGATAGGTCTTCCGGCGTCACGACCGGCACCGAACAAAAGGCCCCGCCCGGGGCGGGGCCGAAAGAGCATGGACGCGCGGGTGGCCTCAACCGGTTGTCGTGGCGAGCACCCCGGAGAACCAGAGTATGGCGACCAGGATCACGAGGCCGACGGTCACGCCAGCCGTCCACAGCGCGGTCTTCTTGTCGTCCTGGGTCATAACGAAACACTCCATGCTGCCGGCCCAATACACGGACCGTCAGAAACTCTAGGACCCCGGCCGTTGGCATGAGCAGCGAAAGTTTTGCATGGCTCGGCGCGACGCCATGCGACCAGCGGTTATCTGCCGTTAATCCATTGCCTGCAAGGCAGAGACGAAAGCAATGATATCGCTGAGATTTTCTGCGCCAAGCGGTGGCGAGTTTGCGCCATGGCCGGGATTGCGGGTCCGGCCCATGGGGCCAGGATCACAGGGACAACCGATGGCCCTCTCAGCGGATCGATTTGAGACGCCGGTGTTCGGCATCGGCGGCGGCCGGCATGTTGTCGCGCTCCCACTCGGTCATGTAGTCGCGGGTAATCGGGAGGGTATCGACCGACTTGGTCAACTGGATCTGCGCGACCATCTGACCCTGGTGGCGGAATGCCACTTCGCTGCCCGCCAGATAGAACTCCCACATGCGGCAGAAACGCTCGTCATAGAGCTCCGCCGCCTTGTCCCAATTGGCCACAAAACGGTCCCGCCAATGGCGCAGGGTCTCGGCATAGTGCAGGCGCAGAACCTCCACATCGGTGACCCACAGGCCGAGCTGCTCGGTAAACGGCAGGATTTCGGACAACGACGGGCAATAGCCTCCGGGGAAGATATACTTGCGCAGCCAGGGGTTGGTGCCCGCCGGTATATCCATGTGCGAAATGGTGTGGAGCAGGGCGACCCCATCGTCGGCGAGCAAATCGTTCACCTGGCGGAAGAAGGTTCGGTAGTGGGGGACTCCCACGTGCTCGAACATGCCGACCGAGACGATACGATCGTATGTGCCGGTCACCTCGCGGTAGTCGCGAAGAACGAACTGGACCCGATCGTCCAGCCCTTCGGCGGCGGCGCGCTGCTGCGACAGCCGGTGCTGCTCGACGGAGAGGGTGATTCCGGTCACTTCGACGTCGGCGATGCGCGCCAGATAGAGTGCCATACCGCCCCAGCCGGAGCCGATGTCCAGCACCCGCATCCCTGGCCGTAACGCGAGCTTGGCGGCGATATGGCGCTTCTTGGCGGCTTGCGCCGCTTCCAGGGTGGCGTCCGGGCTATCGAAATAGGCGCAGGAATACTGCCGGTCCGAATCCAGGAAGATCTCGTAAAGCTCGCCGGACAGATCGTAGTGGTGCGCGACGTTGGCCTGGGCACGGCCCATGGGGTTGTACTGCTGGACCCAACGCCAAGCCTTACGGAGCCGAGCCAGGTGGCCATCCCAGCCGCCGATCGGGCCAAGCCCGGTGTTCATCGCGACCAGGTCCAGGAAATCGTAAAGGGTGCCGTCCTCGACCGTGAGGGTCCCGTCCATATAGGCCTCACCGGCGTACAGGCGCGGATTGAGCAGGAGCGTGTGATGCAGGCGCCGGTCATGCAGGCGTATGGTCACGGCGGGGCCCAGCGCCCGGTCGCCGAAGCTGTGCCGTGTGCCGTGCGCGTCGATCAGCGTCAACTCGCCGCGCGTGATGATTCCCCGTAGAAGGTTCGCCAAAAACATACCCTATCCCCCAAACGTCGTGTCTTCCCCGCCGCGGCCGATTTAAGTCAGGAAACTATAACCTTAGCCGGGGATGTTTTTGAATTATTTTCATTGGCGGCCCTATCGCGATGTCTCCAAGGTGGGAACAAATATGGAACGCAGGGGGCCGCGGCCCCGCCTTACCGCCGCGCCTTACCAGAGCATTAAGACATTTTTCGTAGGGTGCCTGCGACCGGGGCCATCGGTCCGGCCAAAAAAAAACGGACACTAGGGTGCGACGAATCAGGACCAAGCCGCAGCACGCCCGAAAATCCGGAAGCCCCGTTGTCGCCATTTGCGGGTTGCTAGCGGTGCTCGGCGTTGCCCTGCCGGCCGCTCTTGCCCTCTATCTCAGCGCCGATTCGCGGCCACTCGGGCCGCGCCGGGTCACCGACGTCATCGAGCGGTTCCTGGATCACGGCTACAACCTGGATGCGGTCGCCAATGGCGATATCCGCGTGCCGCGGCTATTCTTGTCCCGTATTCCCAAGGATTGGCGCGGTTTGGTCCCGGCCGATAAGCGGAAGCAGGCCTTCGTCATCCTGGTTCTGCCGCTGGTTCTCCAAGCCAACGAGCACGTCTACGCGGACCGGCAGCGCCTGCTCGATCTTGTGGCCCAATCAAAGAAGGGCGCGGCGCCGTCGGCGCGGGATCAAGAGTGGCTCCAGGAGTTGGCGGACTCATACGGTACCAAGGCGGACGACCTGAAAGAGCTGACCAAGCGGGTCGATATCATTCCGCCATCCCTGGCGCTCGCTCAAGCCGCGATTGAATCGGGTTGGGGCACCTCGCGCTTCACAACCGAAGGCAATGCCCTCTTCGGCCAATGGACACTGGACGAAGACATCGCCATGGTCCCCGACGACCGGGACCAGGGCGCGACCCACGGCATTCGCCGTTTTTCCACTTTGGCGGAGTCCGTGGCATCCTATTTCCGCAACCTCAACGGTCATGGGGCCTACGCCAAGTTCCGCGACCAGCGGGCCGTGTTGCGGGCCAAGGGTAAGGCCTTGGATGGCACCGTCCTCGCCGAGCATCTGGCGGCCTACTCGGAGCGCGGTGCCGATTATGTCGACGCGGTGCAAAAGGTCATCGCCGGCAACCAGCTGGCGCCCTTCGACGAGGCTCGGCTGCGCGACCAGATCGGCCCGACCCTCCTGGGCGTCCTGCCCAAGCCCCGCTAGAACCCGGTCGGGGCCCGGCCCGACGTTATTCTCGTTGCCACAGTTTTAACACCGTGTCGCCCGCGGAAAACCTCGGTTTCTCGT
>JAJFGI010000227.1 GCA_021776215.1 Kiloniellaceae bacterium
GAAAGCGGAAGTCGACGTAGCGGTCATCGGCGGCGGTTGTCAACAGCACCAGGCGGCCTGCCGTGGCGTCCCGGGCGGCCTCCCGGTAGGCCGGCCAAGAGCTATGCCGGGTCACGGTCACGTGCTCCAGGTAGTCCATGCCGGCGCGGCGCAGCCGCTTGTCATCGAGAAAAAAGCCGCACGGTTCGATGATATCCACGGGCAGACCCAGGCAGGCCGCCAGACGCAACAGCGCCCCCGTGTTCTGTGGAATATCCGGTTCGTAGAGAACGAGGCGCATGGGTTACCGATTGCTTGGTGGGGGGGCGGTTTGGGCCTTTGCCTTCGCGGGAATTTTCCTCTATATGCGTGCTGCGAAACAAGCTGGCCCGACTCGGCTGGCCCGACTCGGCTCGTGGGGGGTACGCCGTGGCGCTGCCCCATTGGTGGGACCAAAGGGAATCGACAGCATGGCACACAGCGCGACCCCCGCACATCCGGACGATGGCGAGACGCGGCGTGATTTCTTGTACCTTGCGGCGGCCGGATTCGGCGTCCTCGGTACGGCGGCTGTGGTCTGGCCGCTGATCGACTCGATGAACCCGTCCGCCGAGGTGCTGGCCCTGTCATCGACCGAGGTGGACCTGGAGCCGGTCGAGTTGGGACAGCGGATCACCGTGGTTTGGCGCGGCAAGCCGATCTTCATCGATCATCGGCCGCAGGCGGCCATCGATGCCGCGCGCGCCGTGCCGGTGAACGACCTGCCCGATCCGCAGACCGACGAAGAACGCGTGAAAAAGGCGGAATGGCTGATCCAGATCGGCATTTGCACGCATTTGGGCTGTATCCCCAAGGGTCAAGCTCCGGGTGATCCGCGCGGCGAGTTCGGCGGTTGGTTCTGTCCGTGCCACGGCTCGCACTACGATACGGCGGGGCGGATTCGCAAGGGTCCGGCACCGAAGAACCTGTTTTTACCGCCGTACGAATTCACCGCAGATACAGCGATCTTAATCGGCTGAGGGGGCCGGAACCGATGAGCGGCCTCAAGACCAACAACCCCGTGATCCGCTGGATCGAATACCGGCTGCCGATCTTTTCCTTCATCGACCATGCGGTCGGCAGCGGTTATCCGACGCCGCGCAATCTCAACTACTGGTGGAACTTCGGCTCCTTGGCCGGGCTGGCGCTGGTCATCATGATTCTGACCGGCATCATGCTGGCCATGCAATACACGGCGCACGTGGCGTTCGCCTTCGATTCGGTAGAGCGGATTATGCGCGACGTGAATTCCGGCTGGCTGATCCGCTACATCCATATGAACGGCGGCTCGTTCTTCTTCATCGTGGTCTATATCCATCTTTTCCGCGGGCTCTACTACGGCTCCTACAAGGCGCCGCGCGAGTTGTTGTGGATTCTGGGCGTGGTCATCCTGCTGTTGATGATGGCCACGGCCTTTATGGGCTATGTGCTGCCCTGGGGGCAGATGAGCTTCTGGGGCGCGACCGTGATCACCAACCTGTTCTCGGCCATACCCTTGATCGGTGAGAGCATCGTGACCTGGCTTTGGGGCGGTTTTGCGGTCGCCAATCCGACGCTCAACCGATTCTACGCCCTGCATTACCTGTTGCCGTTCGTCATCGTTGGCGCGGTCGTTCTGCATATTTGGGCGCTGCACCGCTTCGGCTCGAATAATCCGCTGGGCATCGAGGCTAATGGCCCGCAGGATAAGATCCCCTTCCATCCGTACTACACGGCGAAGGACGCGTTCGGCGTCGGGGTTTTCCTGCTGTTCTTCGCGGCCGTGGTCTTCTTTGCCCCGAATTTCTTTGGCGAGCCGGACAATTACATCCCGGCCAATCCGCTCTCCACGCCGGCGCATATCGTGCCCGAGTGGTATTTCCTGCCGTACTACGCGACTTTGCGGGCAATTCCCGACAAGCTGCTCGGCGTCATTGCCATGTTCGGCTCGATCCTGATCCTGTTCGTGTTGCCGTGGATCGACCGCTCGCCCGTGCGCAGTGCCAAGTTCCGGCCGATCTACAAGCAGTTCTTCTGGATCTTCCTGGCCGACTGCATCCTGCTCGGCTACATCGGCGCCAAGCCGCCGGAGGGCATGTTCCTGATCATCGGCAGGATCGCCACGGCGTACTACTTCCTGCACTTCGTCATCGTCTTCGTCTTGAGCTATGTGGAGCGGCCACGGCCCTTGCCCAGTTCGATCGGTGAAGCGGTCCTGAAAGGCGGCGGCGCCCCCGCCCCGGCCGCAGCGCGGGAGAAAGCGTGATGAAAATCCTCACCGCCGCCGCCCTCGCGGCCCTCGTCACCGTCGGTGCCGGCCAGGTCCACGCCGCGGAGGGCGAGGCTATGCCGAAGTACGACTGGTCGTTTTCCGGTGTCTTCGGCCGCTTCGACCGCGCCGCCATGCAGCGCGGCCTGCAGGTTTACCGGGAGGTCTGCTCGGCCTGCCACGGCCTCAAGTACGTCGCCTTCCGCAATCTGGAGGTGCTCGGCTACAGCGAGGATGAGATCAAGGAGATGGCGACGGAGTATTCGATCGGCGATGGGCCGAACGACGAAGGCGACATGTTCGAGCGGCCCGGTCGGCCCTCAGACTATTTCCCGTCCCCGTTCCCGAATGACAAGGCCGCGGCGGCGGCCAACAACGGTGCCGCGCCACCCGATCTTTCCTTGATGGCCAAGGCCCGTCCGGGCGGCCCGGACTACATTCGTAACCTGCTGCTCGGGTACGAGGATCCGCCGGCCGGGTTCGAGGCCTTGGAGGGCTTGAACTACAACCTCTATTTTCCCGGCCACCAGATCGCCATGGCGGCGCCGCTTTCGGACGGCGCCGTGGAATTTGCCGACGGCACCGAGGCGTCAACGGAACAGATGGCAACGGACCTGGCCAATTTCTTGATGTGGACCGCCGAGCCGAACCTGGAGAGGCGCCATAGCCTGGGGGTCAGCGTAGTCCTGTTCCTGCTGGTCTTCACGGGCATCCTCTACGCGGCCAAGCGCAAGGTCTGGTCCGACCTCCATTGAGCGGGGCAATGGCGCGGGTCCGTCTCTCGGAGCGTCGGCCATGAGCGAGCCCGGGACACCGCCCGTTGTCGGTGTCATCGGCGGTAGCGGCCTTTACGACATTCCCGGCCTGACGGGCACCGAGTGGCGGCGGGTCGAGTCGCCGTTCGGCGAACCGTCGGACGACCTGCTGTTTGGCGTGCTCGGCGGTCAGCCGATCGTGTTCCTGCCGCGGCACGGGCGCGGCCACCGGATCCCACCGTCGCGGGTCAACTTCCGCGCCAACATCGATGCCCTGAAGCGCGCGGGCGTGACCGAGATCATCTCGATCAGCGCGGTCGGCTCCCTGACGGCCGACTTGGCGCCGGGAACGTTCGTCATCGCCGATCAGTTCATTGACCGCACCTCGGCGCGCGAGCGCAGCTTCTTCGATACCGGGCTGGTCGCCCATGTCTCCATGGCACACCCGGTTTGTCCGCGCCTGGGCGACCGGCTGCAGGCCGCGGCGGCCGAGTTGGCGCTGCCGCACCGGCGCGGCGGCACCTATCTGGTCATGGAAGGGCCGCAGTTCTCGACCAAGGCGGAGTCGGAGCTCTATCGGACCTGGGGCTGCGACGTCATCGGCATGACCAACATGCCGGAGGCCAAGCTCGCCCGCGAGGCGGAGATGTGCTACGCCACGGTGGCGATGGTCACCGACTATGACTGCTGGCACGAAGAACACGATCAC
>JAJFGI010000228.1 GCA_021776215.1 Kiloniellaceae bacterium
ACTGCGCGCGCAATGCGCCAGGTAGTAGGGATCGACGCCGATGCAATGGCCGCCCACCAGACCCGGCTGGAAGTTCAGGAAATTCCATTTCGTCCGCGCCGCCTCCAGGACCTCCTGGCTGGACAGGCCCAACCGGCTGCAGATGACGGCCACCTCGTTGATGAACGCGATGTTGATGTCGCGCTGCGCGTTTTCGATGACCTTGGCGGCCTCGGCCGTCTTGATGTCCCGGGCCAGAAAGATGTTGCCGCCGTTCACCGTGCCATACACCTCGCGGAGACGCTCGGCCACCTCCGGTGTCTGGCCGGCGACCACTTTCGTGACGCGTTCCAGCGTATGCTCGCGATCGCCGGGGTTGATCCGCTCGGGCGAATACCCGAGGAAGAAATCGCGACCACAGGTCAGGCCCGACTCGCGCTCGAGGATCGGCCCGCAATAGTCCTCGGTCACGCCGGGATAGACCGTGCTCTCGTAGACCACGATGGCGCCGGCCTTCATCGCGCGGCCGACCGTGGTCGAGGCGTCGAGGAGATATTTCAAGTCCGGCTTGTTGTCGGCGTCGATCGGCGTCGGCACCGTGACGATGTAGATATCGAAACCCGCGACCGTGGATAGATCCGTCACCGTCGCCAATGTCGAGGAACGCAAGATCGCGTCGTCGACCTCGCCGGTACGGTCGTGGCCGTCGTGAATCTCGGCGACCCGCGATTCGTCGACATCGACCCCGACGACGTGAAACTTGCGCGCCAGGCATATCGCCAGCGGCAAACCGACATACCCGAGGCCGATGACCGCAATTCGAAGCTCCGAACTCATGGGAAACCTGCAATCTTTATATGGCGGGGGCGAGAAGATGGCGGGCGGACTTGGCTATTTCCCCGGAACCAGCCAGCCCGAATTGCGTTTATCTGAAACTACGTCCTGCCTTACGGCGCAAGCAAAATACGGGGGCGGACCTGGAACTCCTCGCCAGCACCTAGATTTTGCACACCATTCTCACCAATTCACTAACAGCCGGTCCCGCGACATCCCGGGGGGGCGGAAACAACCGACCCGGGAGCATTGGTTAATGCTTTATCAAGCAATTGGTGAACAATGTGTTTTCATTCCCTTGGCTTGACGGCCTTGCATAATTCATCGCCAACAGTACTGTCCCTGCCAGTCGAGGAACACCGTGGAGATGCGCTATGGCCTAACGAGCGCCACACGGCAATCATTCGCCCCCGCCGGCTCGATAGACGGCTGGGTCGCTGAGGTGGGGCGCATGGGCGACGTGAGTTCGACCGGTAAAGCGCCGGATGTGTGTTTGGCTGCGCTTCTGCGCTTATGCCTCTGTTTTGGTACGGTCGAATGATACGAAGAGCCCTAGAATCGCTGGCCCTGCTCTACCGGGTGCGCAGCGCCCTGCAGAACCGCAGCGCCCCCGTGGCGGCAATGGCCAGCCACCGGCGGGCGTTCTATGAAAAGGCCTGGCGTGACGCGGCAGCGCACATGGGCTGCTCGATAACCGCCTTGGGTTCCGAAATTTTCGAGGTGCGGCACGGCCCGCACACCATCCGCGTGTGTCTGAACTACAGTCCGCTCGACGATTCCGTCACCTTGCGCCTGGCGGGCCAAAAGCCGATCGTCTATCGGATGTTGCAGGACGCCGGTTTGCCGGTGCCCAAACATCGGGCGATCGATAGCCTCGACCTGGGTGCCGCCAGACGGTTTCTGAAGGCTGCCGATACGCCGATCGTTGTGAAGCCGGCCTACGGGACCGGGGCGGGCGCCGGCGTGACGACGAACATCACCAACGGTGTGCAATTGACCCGCGCCATGGCTTGGTCGAGGGGCTTCTGTCCGGAAACCATTGTCGAGGAACAGGTCACCGGAGAAAATTATCGCCTCTTGTACCTGGACGGCAAGCTGGTCGATTGCATCGTCCGCCGGGCGCCGACGCTGACCGGCGACGGCAACGCGTCAATCCGAGAATTGGTCCGCCGGGAGAACGCCCTGCGGGTAAAGGTCGGGATGACGGTGGCGCAGACCACCTTGTGGGCCGACCTCGATATGAGGAACACCTTGGCCAGGCTGGGCAAATCCCTGTCCACCGTTCCGGGCAAAGGCGAAGTCGTTCAGGTGAAAAACGTCATCAACAGCAATCGCGCCGACGACAACGAGGCGGCCACGTCGCTGGTCTGCAAATCGGTCATCGATGTCGGGCGGCATGTCGTCGAGCGCTTGGGTGTCAGGCTCGCCGGTGTCGACCTAATCACGCCGGATCCAAGCATCGGCCTTGCCGAAGCCGGTGGTGCCATTGTCGATGTCAATACGACGCCCGGGTTCTATTACCACTACCTGAAGAAGGGCGGCGAGTTCCGGGCGGCGGTCGCCGTGCTGCAAACAGTCCTGGGTGATGTCAGTGAAGTCAGAGCAGCAAGCGGATAGCCCGCCGGCCATAGTCGTCGGTGGTGACGCAAACGCCCTGTCGGTGGCGCGGAGCCTGCATGCTGCCGGCATCTCCGTCCATGTCCTGAACCGCGCCAATGCCCGGGTCCGCTATTCGCGGACCTGCCGCTGGATCGATCTGCCCGATGGCGATAGCGGCCCGGACGCCTGGGGCACGTTTCTACTGGGCTCGCGGTCCGACTACCTCCGGGGCGCCGTACTGTTGGCATGCAGCGACGAGGCGATCGAGATGATCATCGCCCATCGGCCGATGCTGGTGGACAAGTTCGTGATCGAGGAAGGCGATGGCGAGTTGCGCCTGAGCTTGCTCGACAAGCTGCGCACCTACGGGAAATCGGTCGAAGCGGATATCCCGACGCCGAAGTACTGGCGCGTCTGGTCCGTTTCGGACCTGGAGGGGCTCAAGGATGACCTGATTTTTCCGCTGATCATCAAGCCGCTGTTCTCGCATCACACGCGGCGTATCTGGAAGAATCGGAAGTATCTGGCCGTCGAAAGTTACCAGGAGCTGCATCGAAACTTCACGGATTTGCAGCACCACGGGATCGAATTCCTGTTGATGGAGTTCATCCCCGGGGGCGATGATCTGCTGTGCAGCTATTATACCTACATGGATGAGAACGGTTCGCCGCTGTTCCATTTCACCAAACGGGTCATCCGGCGGCACCCGGAGAACATGGGCGAAGGCTGCTACCATGTCACGGATTGGAGCCCCGATGTGCGCGACATGGGCCTCAAGTTCTTTCGCCATGTCAACCTGCGAGGGTTGGGGAATGTCGAGTTCAAGCGCGACCCCCGCGACGGCAAACTGAAGATCATCGAGTGCAATGCCCGTTTCACCGCGGCCAACTGCCTGGTTAAGGCGGCGGGCCTCGACCTGGCGCTGCTGACGTACAACAAGCTGACCGGGCGCCCCCTGCCGGCCGTCGACTCGTACCGGTCCGGCCTGACTCTGTGGCTGCCGACCCAGGACTTTCTGGCCTACAAGGAGCTGAAGGGAAAAGGAAAAATCACGTTGCTGCGCTGGCTCAAGAGCATCATGCGGTCGCAGCAGTTCCAATTCCTCTCCTGGAGTGATCCGTTACCCGCGATAGTCGGCGCATGGCGGAGATTCAGCCGGCTTATCGGCCGGCGGCAGGCCCAACCCGTGGGCGGTGCCGCGGCACTGCGCTGACCGAGGCTGTCATGGCGACGGCAAAACAGATCGCGATCCTCTACCCGGGCGACATGGGGGCCGCCATCGGCCGCGAGTTGCGGGCGGCCGGGCACCACGTCCGAACCGATGTTTCCGACCGCAGCCAACAAACCCGCGACACTGCTCAGACCGAGGGCTTTCAGCTCGCCGAGACCCTGACCGCGGCGCTGGATCGGGTCGATCTCATCATATCCCTGGTGCCGCCCGGCGAGGCCGTAAACACCGCCCGCCGCGTCAGCGAAACTCTGCAAGCCGCACCGGCGTCGACCCAGCCTCCGGTTTATCTGGACCTGAACTCGATTTCGCCGGCGACCATGCGTGACATCGCCGGAATCGTCTCCTCGGCCGGTGCCCGCTGTATCGACGGGACGATCCATGGTCAGGCCCAGCGGCTCCGCCAGAAGTCGGTGCTCCTCCTCAGCGGGCCGGGTGCCGACGACCTTCGGGCGCTGTTCGACGGCTTCATGCCGGTCCGCACGCTGGGGGATGAGGTTGGCGTCGCCTCATCGTTGAAAATGTGTCTGGGTGCCTTTACCAAAGGACTGGTTGCCCTGTCGGCGGAAATTCTCGTCGCCGCGGGCAGCACCGGCCGGCACAAGGAATTCGTCGCCTGCATGGCGGATTTCTATCCGGAGACCACGCAGCTGATTGCCCGCCTGCTGCCCAGCTTTCCCAAGCATGTGGCGCGGCGAATCCAGGAGATTGGCGAGGCTGAAGCCTGGTACGACGAGATCGGGGTGACCGCCACCATGGCCCGGGGCACGCTGGACGTCCTTGAGAAAATTCACGCCGCCAACCTGGACCCGGACCGTCCCTGGCAGTTCGAGGAGCTTCTTGACCGACTCGTTCAAGGCAACGCCTTTCGCAAACCGCCCGATTGAGCCGTGCCGGCCGGTTCCAGCGGCCACCCGGCAAGGGCGCGGCTCGAGCGTCGAAAAATGCCCTGGACTGCCGCAAAGAGATTAATAGTATTCCTTAAGATTTTAACTGGAGAATCCGTCGAATATTTGCATTGCAACCAGTATTTCGGTAGAATTGACTAGGTCGGGGTATGAGATGGGATGCCTGCGAAAACGGCAGGCCAGAGGGGTTGTGCGGAATTTTCGGCTAGCTTGATCGTCGGCACCTGCATTGCTGCAAAGGCTGCGGCAATGGGGATTCGAGGATGCATCCGGCTTACTGCTTTCCGCCGTAGTCCGGGTTGGTGAGGGTACCCGGTTCCGTCGGCTCTGTGTCGCAGTTCAACCCAGGTAGGCGTCATCAGCGGCAAAGGAATACGAAATATGTCCCTTGAGAATGTTGTGAGCGGTTCGCGTGAGGTCACCCATGTCACCCCTCCTATGCGGGTGTTCGACTTCGACCCCGCGCCCTATGCCAAGGAGTTTCGGGCCAAGGGATATGTGCACATCAAAGGCGGCGTGGCGCCTGAATTCATCGAGATGGTCAAAGAGCGTCTGGAGGAATACCAGAGGGACCGCTCGCAGTTTCTGTCGGACTGGGAATTCAAGAACAAGAAGCAACAGTACCTGTTCGAGTTTCCCGAGGACAACAGGCTGTTGCGCGAGGGCATGGATACGATCGCGGCCGTGACCGGCATGGCGCCCGATAAGGTGACCCTCTCCGAGCGTCACATCAAGGTCTACGCCCCTAACGCGCATCCCAACCCGCCGGCGCACAAGGACCGGTTCGCATCGCGGGTTGCCGTGGGTATTCCGCTGTTCATGCCGGCTGAATCAGCCGTCGTCCTCTATCCGGACCAGTCGCGTGAGATCAACGGATTCGATTCGTCGGAAGATTGGCGCAACAGCTTCGCGGCCGCCGACTTGCCTGAAAACGTTCTGAAGAACGTAGCGCCGATAAAGCTCTATGTCGGCGTCGGGGACGTGGTCATGTTCCTGGGATCGCAGATATATCATGAACGGATCAATGGCGCCAAAGCGGTCGCTTTGTACCTGAAATTCAATGATATGCGCCTCGATCCGCTTGCCGAAGACCCGTTCATGGCGATGCAGCGCAAGGCCTCGTTGGCGAGATTGGCTCAGATCACCGATCACGACCTTCTGGACAGCGCTCTGGAGGTTTCGCCGCGTCTCGTCCGCGTGAGCCGTCATTACACGCGCAACGACTGGACCGAGATTCTCATGGGCCAGGTCGCGGGCGAAAAATCATTCCCGCTGTCGGAGGATGACGTGGCGCTGCTGAAACGTGTCCGCCGCGGTCAAAAGGTGCGTGAGTTGCTTGCCGACGCGGGAATACCGGAGGCCAAGGCTTCCGAATGCCTGGCCACCATTCGCAGATTGGGTGAGGGCGGGAGCATAGACATTTTGGGTTAGGCCGTTCCGATCAGGCCTTAGGGGCCGGAACAATCCGGCCCCAACGCTCTCATGCTCTTCAACTCATACGAATTCCTCTTCGTTTTTCTGCCCGTCACGCTATTGGTGTTTTTCCTATTGGCGGGCCGGGGCAAGCGAGTGCTGGCGATTGCCTGGCTCGTTGCCGCCTCGCTGTTCTTCTATGGCTGGTGGAACCCGGCGTTCCTGGGTCTCATCGGTTTTTCCGTGGCGTTCAATTACCTGCTGGGCCTGCGGATTGCCCAAACGCGGTCCACTGGCCGAGGCCGGCATGTCTCGGGCCTTTTGGCAATCGGCATAGCGGTCAACCTGGGGCTGATCGGATACTTCAAGTACGCCGGATTTCTGGCGACCGCCGCCGACAACGCCTTCGGCATCGGACTCGATCTTGGCGACATTACACTTCCGCTGGCTATTTCGTTTTTTACCTTCCAGCAGATCGCATACCTGGTCGACGTCCGGCGCGGTGTCACGACCGAGCACAGGTTCCTGCACTACTGCCTGTTCGTCGTTTTTTTCCCGCAGTTGATCGCCGGTCCGATCGTCCATCACAAGGAGATCCTGCCGCAGTTCGCCCGCAGCGAGGCTTTCCGCCTGCGCGCCGCCGATTTGGCGATCGGCTTGACCATTTTGGCGATCGGCCT
>JAJFGI010000229.1 GCA_021776215.1 Kiloniellaceae bacterium
GCACGCGGCTGCACCAGTGGCCTGGGCCTGTCGGGCTCGGCCACCCTGGCGGTGGCGGGCTTTGTCTTCCTCATTGCCTTCTTTGCCGCCGGGTTTCTCACCATGCGACTGGTCCGAGGAGCCTGGACATGAGCTTTCCCCTCTATGATAGCGGCTTCTGGCCGGCGCTCGCCCTCGGCGTGCTTTTCGGGCTCGCCCTGGAAGGCGCCGGGTTCGGCAGCGCGCGTAAGCTGACAGCGCAATTCACGCTGCGCGATTTCTCCGTTTTCAAGGTCATGTTCACCGCGGTCATCGTCGCCGCCGCCGGCCTGTGGCTGGCCGAGGCGCTCGGCATGATGGCCCCGCGCAGCGTCTTCATCCCGACATTGTATGCCTGGGCTATTGCGATCGGCGGCGCCTTGATCGGCGCCGGGTTTGCGTTGGGCGGCTATTGCCCGGGCACCTCCGCCGTGGGCTTGGCCAGCGGACGCGGGGATGCGCTTGTCTTTATCGTCGGCATGGTCGCGGGGGTCGCGGTCTTCGCCTGGGGCTTCGATGCGATTTTCCCAGTCTATTGGGCGGCGCCGGGACCAAAGGGACAGACCCTCGACCAACTATTAGGCGTACCGCCTCTGGCGATCCTGATTGCCTTGGTCGCCTTGGCCATTGGCGGATTTTGGCTTGGCAGCCGCCTCGAGCGGCGCTTCGGCGGGCCCATTTCTTCGTCGGACGTCACCCGTGGAAGCGAAGGGGCGAATACGCCGGAGGCCGGCACCCGACGCGGCTCGCTGCACCCGACGTGAATCGGGAAAGGTTGAAGCCGGCCGCGCGGCTTATTCCTCCAGCAGGGCGGCGACCTTCATGGCCACGCCCATGGAGCCATCCACCTTCAGCTTACCCAGGGTATAGGCCAGCATCGGATTGAGCGCCCCGGCCATGAGCTTTTCCATATTCTCGGCCGAGACGCGGATGGTGCAGTCCGCCTCCATGTTTTCGTCGGCCAGGCGCGGCGCGGCGTCCTTGGCATCGATCGCCACCGCCCCGTCGGCGCCCATGTCGAAGCGAATGCGGGCATTCAAGCCGGCGAAGTCGGCCAAGCGGCCCTGTAGTCCTTGGGTAATCGTTTCGGTGCTCATGCAACACAGTCCTTCTGCGCCGACGCGGCGGCTCCGGGCGCCCGCCCAAGCGCCGCTTTTTTTGCCGCCAAGCGCTGCTCTTGGGCCACCAGCTCGCGACGCAGGGGCTTGCCCACCAGAGTCTTCGGAATATCCTCGCGGAACTCGACCCGCCGCGGGATCTCGAACGGGGCCAGCTTATCTTTCAGGAATTCGCGCAACTGGGCACCCGTTAGGCCCAAGCCGTCTCGCGTCTTGACGAACGCTTTGACCACCTCGCCCCGGTGGGCATCCGGGATGCCGCATACCGCAACCTCTTCGATCGCGGGATGCAGAAGAATCGCCTCCTCCACCATGCGCGGGTAGACGTTGAAACCGCCGGAGATGATCAGATCCTTGATACGATCGACGATGTAGATATAACCGTCCTCGTCGATACGTCCGACATCGCCGGTGCGCAGGCGGCCGTCCTGCAATACGCCGCGGGTCTCTTCATCTTGGTTCCAGTACGCGGCCATGACCTGCGGGCCGCTGATGACAATCTCGCCGATCTCGCCGATGGGCAGGACTTCCGTGGGATCGTCGAGAGAAACCACCTCGACCAGAGTGCGGGGCAACGGCAAGCCGGCCGAGCCGGCCTTGTTCAAGCCGCCGATCGGATTGATGGTGCAAACGGGCCCCGCTTCGGTCAGGCCATACCCTTCGGCCAGGTTGCAGCCGGTCAGCGTTTCAAATTTGCTCTTGATCGCCACGGGCAGTGGCGCCCCGCCGGAAACACAGTATTTCAGGCTCGAGAGATCGAAGTTCTCCCGCTCCTTCGATTCGTTGATGGCGGAATAGATCGTCGGCACACCCATGAGCACGGTCGGCTTCTCGCGCGCGATGACGGCCAAGGCCTCCGACAACTTGAAGCGCGGCAGCAGCAGGAGCTCGGAGCCGCAGTAGAGACCCAGGTTCATCACCGCGGTCATGCCGAAGACATGGAAAAGTGGCAGCACCGCCAGCACCCTCTCGCGGCCGGGTTCGAGGTCGATGGCCCACAGGCCGGTCTGCACCGTGTTGGCATAGAGATTGGCGTGGGTGAGCATGGCGCCCTTGGGCACGCCGGTGGTCCCGCCCGTGTATTGCAGGACGGCGACGTCCAGGTAGGGGTCGATGTCCACCAGGGCGGGGATGCCATTGTTGGCGATCAGCTTGCTGAACCGCACGTGCGCCGCGTCCGCCGGAATGGCCGACACTTCGCGCCGCTTGAACAGCATGAATGCGGCCATCTTTGTGAAGCTCAGCGCCTGCCCCATGCCGCAGACCACGATCTTTTCCAGGCCGCTGTCCTTCAGACACCGGGAAACTTTCGGATAGAGTGTGTTCAGATTCATGGTCACCATGATCTTGGTGCCAGAATCCCTGATTTGCCGGGTAATCTCGCGTTCGGCATAGAGCGGATTGAAATTGACGACGGTTCCGCCGGCTTTGATGATCGCGTGATAGCAGATTACATAATAGGCCGAGTTCGGTAGGAACAGGCCGACGCGCACCCCTTTACCGACGCCCAGCGCTTGGAACCCTTTGGCCGCCCTGGCGACCAGCGCGCCGACCTCGGCGTAGGTATACCGCTTGCCGAGAAACTCCAGACACCGATGATCGGGCCACTTGGTGACCGCTTCGTCGAGAATGGCGAAAAGCGGCTTGACCGGGATGTCGGCTTCCCACGATAGCCCAGGCGGATAGGACCGCTCCCACGGCCGCGGCGGCGGTACGGGCTGCCGCTCCAGCACCTCCTGCGCCGGCTTGGGCTTGAAGAAAGCAATGAGGAACAGAAATCCGTTCCGCAGCCCGCCGATTAGCCTGGTCATCACCTTGACCTCACGCGCGGTATTCGGTCCGCCCATTAATGTTGCACCGCACAACAATCGGGACCTCCGCCAGGGTCCCATCCTAATCTTTCCGCCA
This sequence comes from Kiloniellaceae bacterium, assembly GCA_021776215.1. GTDB lineage: Bacteria > Pseudomonadota > Alphaproteobacteria > Kiloniellales > J153 > JAJFGI01. The sequence goes on from JAJFGI010000229.1 coordinate 3,045, forward strand.
TGAACATTTGGTTATGGCCTGCGATCAGGCCAACACAAGACTTGGTGAAAACCGAAGGGTGCGCGTGCCGCCCCGGCGCCTATCCCTCGGGCGGCTGCGGCAGTTGGATCGTGGGGCCAAGCTGTTGCACCAGCTCTTGCGCATTATAGACGACGGCGTCCCCCGGAACCCGGCCGCCTTTGTAAGTGCGGATGGTCGCATAGCCGGTGTAGTTGACCCGGGGATAATACCGGTCGGGCGCATAGGCACCATGATACCCATAGCCGAAACTTCGACTATGGAAAAACCCGACACCGATCTGCGGTTGATACCCTCCGTACCCTTGATAGGCGACATTTCGCTCAATTTCCTTTTCGAGAATGACGAACCTGTCATAGCCGCCAAAAAGCATGACCTCGGCGGCCCGGTACAACAGGTAGTTCTCCACGGTTTCACGGGATGTGACCGTGTTACCGGCGAATTCGACCCGCCAGGTCTGGGAATCAAGCTGCTGCTCGGCATAGCCGGTGCCGTCGATCCGCGGCTGGTACGGCGTGGGCTGCGCCGCGCAAGCCGACAGGATCAGGCTCAAGGCGGCGGCGGCAAGGGTACGAAGGTCCATCAGGGGAACATAGGCACGCGCTGCCGCCCCTGCAATCCACTCGCCGGCGCAATTAACCGCCCTCGCCGCCGCCCGTTCATCGTCCATCCTGTGTGGCGCCGGATGTGGCTCGGCACCCGGATATCGAGTATGCTCGGGGCCGGGCGAATCCGGCGGCGGAGAAAGCGCACACCATGAGCATAAAAACCATCCTTGTTCCCCTTGAGGATTGCGACGCCACCGCGTCGATGCTGGAGACCGCGTGGCTCGCGGCGGAGCAGTTCGGCTGCTATGTCGAGGGTCTCTATATCAAGCGCGCCCTTTCGGGTGTCGTGGTCGCCGACATCGGCGGTTACGCCGTGGCGACCGCTGATCTCGTCGAAAGCTTCGAGGAGGAGGATCGTCAACGGGCGCAGCGTGTGCGTGCCAGGTTCGAAGATTTCGCCCGCGGCAAAGGGGCGACCCCCGGCGGCGGCGCAAGCAGCAAGACCGGTGTTTCGACCACCTGGTACGACGACAACGACCCCGGGGACGCCGCCGCCGGGATGCATGCCCGGCTCTTCGACCTGACTGTGGTCGGCCGTCCCGTAAGCGGCCTCAGCGCCCCGGCGACAAGCACTCTGGAGACCATCCTGTTCGAAAGCGGCCGGCCGATCCTCATCGCCCCGCCGGCGGTGCCGGCGACTCTCCAGGGGACCGTGGTCATCTCGTGGAACGGCAGCACGGAGACGGCGCGAACCATCGCCCATGCGATGCCCTTTCTCGCCGCCGCAAAGAGGGTCGTCGTTCTTTCGGTGGAGGGGGTCATGGTCCCCGGCCCCACGGCCGCCGAAGTCGCCCGCTACCTGCGTCACGGTGGCGTGGCCGCGGAGGAGCGCGAAGTCGCCGCCGGCAATCACAGTGGCGGCGAGGCGGTCCTGGCGGAGGCGGCCGACCTGGGTGCCAGCCTGTTGATCAAAGGCGCCTACACGCACAGCCGCCTGCGGCAGATGATCTTCGGCGGTGCCACGTCGCACATTCTGGCCGCCGCCGAACTGCCGGTCCTGATGGCGCACTAAGGCTGTTCGGCCGCGCGAAAGACAGGCTCCCCGGCAAGCCAACGCTCGGCCGCATCGGGCGTCTCCAGAGCAATGCGCAAGGCCGCGGTCAGCTCCAGATGGGTGGTCTTCAGCCCCAGGTCCGACAGGCCCTGGCGCAAGCCCAGATGCGCTTCCGAGAAGATCCGGTACTGCGGCATGTACACCGGGATCGCCACGTTGCGCTGCTTAACCGATTGCTCGCAGGCCCCGACGTCGCGGGAATTGAATCCGCGGCAACTGCTCGGCCGCGCCGCATGGGCGATGCAGAGCCGCCCGACCAGCAGAGCACAGGGCAGCCGCGCCTGGCCGCGTTCCAGGGGGCTCATGCCGCGCGTTTTCTCGTCGAGATCGCGCAGCCGTGCCTTGAGCTTGGCCAGCGCCTTGGGGCGTAAGGTGGCCTTCACGTGCTCGGCCAGATGGAACACCTCGGCCGGCGTGGCGCTCACCGTCTTGTAGCAGCAATGGGCGCAGTATGTGCGGCAGTCCAATCCCGCCACCGCCTGTCGCACGGCGCTGTCTTCCTGTAGCTCGGCAAAGGCCTCCTCGGCGATCCGCATGGCCGTGGCCGCCGCGCCGGCCAA
>JAJFGI010000230.1 GCA_021776215.1 Kiloniellaceae bacterium
AGGCCTTCTTCACGCACGCGGCATGGCTGGATCAGGGTTTCCCCCATTGTCCAATATTCCCCACTGCTGCCTCCCGTAGGAGTCTGGGCCGTGTCTCAGTCCCAGTGTGGCTGATCATCCTCTCAGACCAGCTACGGATCGTCGGCTTGGTAGGCCGTTACCCCACCAACAACCTAATCCGACGCGGGCTCATCCCAGGGCGCATATAGCTTTCCCTCTCAAGGCGTATGCGGTATTAGCCGCCGTTTCCAGCGGTTATTCCCCACCCCGGGGTAGATTCCCACGCGTTACTCACCCGTGCGCCAGTTTCCACGGGACCGAAGTCCCGCTTCACCTCCGACTTGCATGTGTTAAGCCTGCCGCCAGCGTTCGTTCTGAGCCAGGATCAAACTCTTAGGTTGACCTGATCTGCTTGTGCACGCCGGGGCCGAAACCCCACCGACACGCACAGATCTATCAAAAGCTCCTCACACAAACGCGTACAAAGTGCTTACGCACTTCGGACACGCGTCCTGCGAAGAACCGAAAGACGACACCATACGATGCCGACACTCCGGACTCCGCCGTCCGCGCATCCCTTCCTTGAAATCAACAATGTCAAACAGCAGGGCACGAGACGCGGGCCAAACCCCCACCCGTGCCATGGACCGAACGAGTCCGATCCATCTTGTGCCCCACGCACGTCCGTATTCGGACGACTTCGGGGGGCAAATAATATAGCGACTGCGCTCATACTCCGCAACGCCATGAATGGCGAGGCGGAAAACTAACGCTCTCTCTTGGAGACGCCACCAGCGCCGCTCAGCGCGCGCGCCGTCAGCGAGGCTGTATATAGAACCTCGGTCCGGGCTTGTCCATACCTGATATTAACAAAACCGCAATTCTTCCACCGCCGACGCGCGGCGGTGCTCAGCCAGCCCGCCGAAGTTCCTCGTCGAACCTGCAAGCCATTGGAAAATATCCATTACCCGCCTCACGAGGAAACGGGCGGCGGCCCGCGACCGGCACCGCGAGATCAGAGCAAGCCCAGGGCCCGCAGTTCGGCGGCCATGGCCGGTGGCATGTCCCGTGCCCCTTCCGGCAGATCGGCCAGGTCCGACGGTGCGTTTTCGGCGGTCAGATACCGCCACCCCTGGAACGGGCGATGCGGCTTGGGGACCGTCGGTATCAGCAGCGGATGGAGCAGGAGGTGGGTGTCCGGGCGCCCCTCCGCGTCGACCACTGGCTCGATCCCGGCCAGCCGCTGCCGGCCGAGCACCTGACCCCGAATGACCCAATAGATCGAACCGCCGGAAAGAAGCTCGTCCCGCCGGCGCGGCATCATGCGGGTGCGGTGGAACAGGCGCCCTGTGGTCCGCAGGCGCTCCGCCTGCCAGTGGCGCAAATCCTCCAGATCCTCGGTTCCCACCGACAGCTTAATCAGATGCAAATTCACGTCGTCGCCACCTTCCCCGCCAGGGCACGGGCCACCTTCGACGCGGGCGGCCGCCCCAGATGCTCGCTGATCAGGGTGCCGGCCGCGACCAGCTTGCGCAGATCCACCCCCGTCTCGATGCCCATGCCATCCAGCATATAGAGTACGTCCTCGCTGGCCACGTTGCCGGAGGCCCCCACGGCATACGGGCAGCCACCGAGGCCGGCAACCGAGCTGTCGACCACCGCCACCCCAAGCTCGAGGCACGCCAGAATGTTGGCCAGCGCCTGACCGTAGGTGTCGTGGAAATGTACCGCGATTCGCTCCAGCGGCACCCGCTGCGTCACCGCCTCGATCAAGGCCTGGGCCCGACCGGGGGTTCCCACGCCGATGGTGTCGCCCAGAGAAATCTCGGCACAGCCCATATCGAACAGGCGGCCGGCCACGGCGGTGACCGCATCGAGCGGCACGGCGCCTTCATAGGGGCAGCCGAGCACGCACGAGACATAGCCACGCACCCGCAAGCCGGCGGCCCGGGCGGCATCCGCGACCGGCGCGAAGCGCTCCAGGCTTTCGGCGATGGAGCAATTGATGTTGCGCTGGCTGAAGGTCTCGGACGCGGCCCCGAAGACGGCGATGTCCTGGGCACCAGCGGCGCGGGCCGCTTCCAGCCCCTGCAGATTGGGCACCAGGACCGGATAGGCGACCGCGGGCCGGCGCGTGATCCCCGCCAGCACGGCGCCGCTGTCGGCCATTTGCGGGACCCATTTCGGCGACACGAAGGCGCCCGCCTCGATAACCGGCAAACCGGCCGCGCCGAGACGGTCGATCAGCGCGATCTTCACGGCTGCCGGTACGATGGCGCTTTCGTTCTGCAGGCCGTCACGGGGACCGACCTCGACCAACTTCACGTGCTTGGGCAAAGTCATGGCTCTAACCGCCCGCCTCGGTCCGCGACCCGGCGATCCTCATCTCCATCATAAGGACTCCCCCAGGCGCCAAACCGGTTCGGTGCTGGTCTCCTGCATGAGGCCAATGTGGCCCGGCCGAGCCCGCGCCCGCGAAAGCCAAGCGGTCACCGACGGATAGGCCGTCAAATCGAAACCCCCTTCGTGCGCGACATGGGTGTAGGCATAGAGTGCGATATCCGCCACCGAATACCGGTCGGCGCCGAACCATTCGTGACCGCCCAGGTGCCGTTCCATGGTTTCGAGCGCCTGGTTGCCCTTGACCGCATTGTCGGCAATGCGCTGGGCGGCCGCGCCCGGATCCTGGCCGAAGCGAAGCAGATAGCGGTTCACCGCGATGTAGGGCTCGTGGCTATATTGCTCGAAAAACATCCAGCGCAAGACCTGCGCCTGATCCCAGGCATTATCCGGCCAAAACGGGCTGCCCTGCGCCAGATAGAAAAGGATGGCCCCGGATTCCGATAACACCCGGCCGTCCTCGAGCCGCAGCGCCGGGACCTTGCCGATGGGATTGACGGCGCGAAAGGCCTCGGACCTCGGTTCGTTCCGCACCTGGTTCACATCGATGCGCCGGTGCGGGATGTCCAGCTGGGCCAGCAACAAGCGCACCTTGTAGACATTGCCCGATTCCAGATTGCCGTAGAGGGTCAGCACGAGAACTCTCCGATAGACTGGCCGTGTCGATCACACATGGTCAGGGGTTTCCAGAGTCAACAATTCCACCCCCTCCTCCACCACGTCGCCGGCAGCATAGTGGACCGCGGACACCCGCCCGGCGCTGGGGGCAGCGATCGCATGTTCCATTTTCATCGCCTCGAGGACGATCAGCGGCGCCCCGCGCAGCACGTTTTGCCCCGGCGTTACATGCACCTTCACCACCTTGCCGGGCATGGGCGCGGTCATCCGGCCGCCGCTCGCCGGCTCGTCCGCCACCGCATCCAAGGGATCCGCCAGCCGCAACCGGTGACTGATCCCGGACAGGATCACAACCATGTCGCCGGCATGGCGAATCACGGCCGCCGACACCCGGCGGCCATCGAGAACCGCCCGCAAAGCCCCCGACGCCGTAATCTCCCCGTTCACTTCGATCCGCCCGCCAGGTAGATCAAGCGCGTACCCGTCCGCACGGTAGTGCACGACCACGGCCACGGTGCGATCGCCGTCGCGCAATTCGAGCTGGCTGTGGGTTTCCACATTGAGGCGCCACCCGCGAGAGTCATTCCAAGGTGAATGCGGCTCGCTGGACCTCAACGCTCGCTCCGCCGCCGCTTGCCGACGGCGGAGCAGCACGTCCAGGCACGCCAGCGCCAAGACATCGTCGGGGGCCGGACCCGGCGGCGGGAGCAAATCTTCCCGATGCCGTTCGATGAAGCCGGTATCCACCGCGCTGGAGGCGAACGCCGGATGCCCCGCCACCGCCACCAGGAAGCCAACGTTGTTGGCCGGACCGACAATTTCTGTGGCCGCCAAGGCGGCGCGCAGGCGCCCCACCGCCGCGGCCCGGTCTTCGCCCCAGACGATCAATTTGGCGATCATCGGGTCATAGTGGACGCTGACCTCATCCCCTTCGCGAACACCGGCATCGATGCGCACCTGCGGCATCGTTTCGGGCAGGCGAAGGTGAATCAGCCGCCCGGTCGCCGGCAAGAAGTCCCGCGCCGGGTCCTCGGCATAAATCCGCGCCTCGATGGCATGGCCGGAGACGGCGATCTTGTTCTGCTTGAGGGGCAAAGGGTCCCCCAAAGCGACGCGCAACTGCCACTCCACCAGATCCTGACCGGTGATCAATTCCGTAACCGGATGTTCCACCTGAAGACGCGTGTTCATCTCCATGAAAAAGAAATCTTTTCCCTCATAGATGAACTCCACCGTGCCGGCGCCGACATAGCCGCAGGCATGGGCGGCGGCGACCGCCGCGGCGCCCATGCGGGCGCGTTGGCTGGCGGTCAGGCCGGGCGCCGGTGCCTCCTCGAGGACCTTCTGATGGCGCCGCTGGATGGAGCAATCACGTTCGAACAGATGCACCGTATTGCCGCGCTTGTCGGCGAAGACTTGCACTTCGATGTGGCGCGGCCGCTCAAGATACGCCTCGATCAGCACGTGGTCGTCGCCGAAGGCGGCCTTGGCTTCGCGTTTCGCGGCCGCCAGCGCCGTCTCGAATTCATCGGCATTGCGCACCACGCGCATGCCCTTGCCACCACCGCCCGCCGAGGCCTTGATGAGCACCGGGAAGCCGGTCGCCCCGGCGGCGCCCGCCAGCACCTCCGGATCCTGGTTGTCGCCGTGGTAGCCGGGGACCAGCGGCACGCCGGCCGATTCCATCAGGGCCTTGGCGGCGATCTTCGACCCCATGGTGCGGATCGCCGGCGGTGGCGGGCCGATGAAGACCAGGCCGGCGGCCGCGCACGCCTCGGCGAAGTCGGCGTTCTCCGACAAAAAGCCATAACCCGGGTGCACGGCCTGGGCGCCGGTCCGCCGGGCGACCGCAATGATCGCGTCGCCGTTCAGATAGCTCTCCGCCGCCGGCGCCGGGCCGATGGGATAGGCTTCGTCGGCCAGGGCGACGTGAGCGGCCTCCGCGTCCGCGTCGGAATAGACGGCCACCGTGCGCACCCCCAGCCGCCGGGCCGTGCGCATGACCCGGCAGGCGATCTCGCCCCGATTGGCAATCAATATCTTGTCGAACACGACGCCTCTCCTCCGCGCGTTACATCAGCCCTCTGGCAAGACATCGAAAGCAATCGAGATGCGCCGGCCGCTCCCCGTAAACGGCAGCGTGTGGTGATAGAAATACGAGGGGAACAGCACCAGCAACCCGTCCTTGGGCTGGTAGGCGCGGACCTCCGGCTCGACGCGGTAGGGGATCTGCACGCCGGGCCGGCCGAACTCCAGCCAACCGGCACGATCCGGCGCGGCGGCCACTTGCGCGACTTCGGGATAGTAGACGCCGCTCAACCAGGCTGGGTGAATGTGCGGCACCTGGTGGCCCTGCCTCTCCATCACCACCGCCCACATGGTCAGCCGCCAACGCTGCGGCGGGCGGGACAGGAACGGATGCGCGGTATCGGCCGGCATGTCGCGGATGTATCCGGCGACGGCGCCGTAGATGATTCGCTCAAGATCGGCGACGGGCCCTTTCGGTTCGGCAAGCAGCTCGCCCGTGTGGCGCCCGTGCCGTGTCGCATGGCTGGTCGGCGAGACGGTCAGAGTCGGGTGAGCGCAGACGTGCTCGGCCAGGGCCGCATTGAAGCCGGCCAGATCGGCATACCCGGGCGGTGGGGCGATCGTCCCCGGCCGGATCAGGCGATCGAAATCGACCAGGGCCCGCGCCGCCGGGCGCTGGCCCAGCTCGTCGAGCGCCACCGCCTTGAGCGCCAAGGTCCGGGCATTGCCGGGATCTGCCGCAAGATAGTCGTCGCAGACCGCCAGCGCCGCCGCCGCGTCGCCTTTTTGCAGCAGGGCGATGCCCATATTGATGCGCGCCTCGACCAGGCCGAGATCGCGGCGGATCGCCTGCCGATGCGCGGCAATAGCCCCCTCCACGTCGCCAAGGGCGCGCAGGGCCCCGCCCATGTTGGTGTAGGTTTCCGCCCGGTCGGGATCGATCTCGATCGCCCGCCGATAAGCGGCGACCGCCTCGTCGAAACGCTCCGCCTCGCGTAGGACGTTTCCCAGGTTGCCGTGCGCGCCTGCGAACGCCGGCGCCATCTCGATGGCAGTTCGCAGGGTCGCGATTGCCTCGTCGAAACGGCCAAGCTCCTGCAACACATAGCCGAGGTTGGCGTGGGCCTGGACCATGTCGGGCTTGATGGCCAGCACCGCAGTGTAGGCGGCCACCGCCTCTTCCATCCGGCCCAGCGCCCGCAACGCGCCGCCCAAATTGAAGTGAGCCTCGGCAAGGTCAGGCTTCAGCGCGATGGCCCGCCGATAAGCTGCCGCCGCCTCGCCGTGCCGGCCCAAGTCCTCGAGCACGCCCCCGAGGTTGTAGTGCCCGCCAACCATGCCGGGATCGACCGTGACGGCACGATCATAAGCAATCGCCGCGTCGTTCCGCCGCCCGAGCGATTCAAGCGCGTTGCCCAGGTTGAACCAGGCTTGTGCAAACGTCGGAGCGATGTCGGCGGTGCGGCGATAGCAATCGGCCGCCTCATCGACGCGCCCAAGCGCCTGAAGGTAGGTGCCCAGGTCGAACCATGGCTGCGGCGCGTTCGGGGCAACGGCGGCCGCGCGACGCAACGGCGCCTCCGCCGCCTGGGTCTGCCCGGTGCCCTGCAAGGCAAAGCCCAGAAGCCGCAAGGCCTGCGCGTCGTCCGGCCAGGCCGCCAGAAACCGCCGCGCCAGGGCCTCCGCCGGCACCGCGCGGCCGGCGCGCAAATGCGCGGCCGCCGTCGCCAGGGTCTCGGCATCCGGTGGGCGGGTGTCCTGCTCGCTCATGCCCGACTCCGCTGCCCTAATCCCGTGCGTAGCTTAAAACCATGTCGCGCAGCGTAACGATCCCGACGGGCTCGCGCCGGTCGCCGACCACGAGGGCGCGCGACAAGTCGAAACGAACCAGCAGCCGGACTGCGTATTTCACCAGCATATCCGCCGGGACGGTCAGCACCGGCTTGGACATGATCTCGTAGACGTTGACCCGTTCAGCCGACCGATTCTTGGCAATGACCTCGCTGGCAATATCCGAAATGACCAGCAGAGCGAACTCGTCGGCGTCGTCCCGCCGTTCGACAACAAGAGAACTCAGCCCTGTTTCCCGCATCATGCGGATCGCATCGGCGACGGTCGCCATGGCCTCGATGGTGCGCACCGAGGAGGCCATGGCGTCCCGTACGCGCAGGTTGTCTTCACCGCTCATACCTGTTCCTCGATCTCGTGCTGCAGGGTTGGCAATTGCGTCTTCAGCCCGACAGCATCCTCTATGGCGATCTGTAGGGCGATTCCGGAGCCAGGTTCGTCGTCGAAGCGGCCGGCCGCGGCAATGGTCTCCAGGATCTCGCGGGCCCGCGGCTCCGCGACCAGGAACAAGATCACATCCCGTGCCGACGTCATGTCCAGGCCGAGAAACGTCTTCTCCGGCTTTAGTCCCTCGCCGCGACAGCTTGTCACAACGGTAGCGCCGGTCGCGCCGCCGCCACGGGCAGCGTCCAAAACCGCCTGGGTCTTTTCTTCATTGACGATTGCCACGAGCAGCTTGAAATTCATGGCTCCTCCTCCTCCTTTGCGTCGCGCGGGCCCGCGCGACCCATCCACTCGGCCACCATCGCATATCCCATCACCGACATTATCGGAAACGAACAGGCGAAGGCGATCAGCCCGAACCCGTCCAGCAACGGAGAGCGGCCCGGAATGGCCGAGGCCAGGCCGAGGCCCAGGGCCGTGACGACCGGTACGGTGACTGTAGAGGTCGTCACCCCGCCGGAATCAAATGCCAAGGGAACAATGTCCTTTCTGCAGCGCACCGTTTGCAAGACGATCACGATGTATCCGGCAATAATCCAGTATAGCAGCGGCGTGCCTGTGACGATGCGCAGCGTGCCCAACGCTACCCCGACCGCGGCCCCGACCGCCACCGCAATCCTGAGCCCGCGGGCGCTCACGGCACCGCCGGACACATCCTGCGCCTTCAGCGACACGGCGATCAAGGCCGGCTCGGCCACCGCCGTCGCAAAACTGATGGCCGCCGCGAAGGCGTAAATCCAACCATAGTCGAGCCAGCTTCGGGTGCGCCCGCCGCTGCCCGCTGCCATCGCAGTGAGTTGTTCCGCCATCGTCTCGCCAAGAGGAAACAACCCCTCCTGCAAGCCCACGAGAAACAGGGTCAGCCCGACCAGGACATAGGCGAAGCCGGCGACGACCCGGCGAAGATTGGGAATCGGCCGGCGAAGCACCAAAAACTGGAAGCCAATCAGAACGGCGGCGATCGGCAGCACGTCGCGCAGTGTTGCCAGAGCGACCGCGAATATTTCGATCAGAATCGTCATCGCCCGTCAAATAACCATGCCGAAGGCGAGAACGAATATGATCGGGGTCAAGCTGGCCAATGCGATCAGGCCGAAACCATCCAGCAGGGGCGTCCGGCCGCGAATCACCGTTGCCAGACCGACCCCAAGCGCCGCGACCAAGGGCACTGTGATGGTCGATGTAGTCACGCCTCCCGAATCGTAGGCGATGCCGACGATTTCCGGCGGCGCGAACCCGGTCATCACGATCACGATAAGATAGCCGCCGATGATCAGGTAGTGGACCGGCCAGCCCTTCAATATGCGAAATACGCCGAGAACCAGGGCAACCCCCACGGACACCGCAACGGTGAGGCGCAGTTGCAGGGCATAAGTGCTGCGGGCCGGATCGGTGTCGCCGATGAACCCGGCGGCGCCGGCCACCTCCCCGGCCTTGGCGGCCACCGCGATCAGGGCCGGTTCGGCCACCGTTGTCGCGAACCCCAGGCAGAAGGCGAAGGCCAAAAGGGCGATCAGGCTGCCTTTGCGGGCAAAGGCGTGCGCCATGCTTTCGCCCAACGGAAACAGACCGATTTGCAGGCCCTGAACGAAAAGGCTCAGACCGACGACGACGAAGACGAAACCGACGATAATCCGTTCCAAATCGGGAAACGGCTGCTGCAGAACGACAATCTGGAAGAACGCGACAACGACGATGATCGGAACAAGGTCCCGAAAGGAGCCGGTGCAGATGCGCAGCAGCGCACGGACCCGGGCAAGGATGTCGCGCGGGGTTGCGTTGCTGTCGGGTGGCGCCACCATCCGGTCAGCTTTTGCCCCATCTCGGCTCGCGTTTTTCGAGGAATGCGGCGATGCCTTCCTGCGCCTCGCCCGAGGTGCGCAGTCGCGCGATGCGCTCGGCGGTCTGCTCCCTCAGTGTGTCGTCGAGCGGCCGGCCGGAAACCTCGAAGATCAAGCTCTTGGCGGCCACCTGCGCGTTCGGGCCGCCGACCAGCAGGGCCTTAATCATGCGCAAACCGATGTCCCGAAGGGCCTCGTCCGGCACCACCTTGTGCACCAGGCCCAGACGTTGAGCCTCGGTCGCGCTGAATGTCTCGGCGGTGAGGAAATAGCGGCGCGCGGACCGCTCGCCAATGGCGGCGATGACATAGGGGGCGATGACCGCCGGGATCAGGCCCAGCTTCACCTCGGACAGGCAGAACTTTGCCGTCTCCGCGGCGATGGCAATGTCGCAGCAGGCCACCAGGCCGACGCCGCCGCCGTACGCCGGCCCTTGGACCAGCGCTATCGTCGGCTTGGGCAATCCGTTGAGGGACCGCATCAAGCCGGCCAGCGCTTGCGCGTCTTTCAGGTTTTCCGCCTCTGAATAAGCGGCCGTCCTTTGCATCCATTTCAGATCGGCCCCGGCGGAAAAACTTCGGCCCTGGGCAGACAGGACGACGGCGCGCACCCGCTCGTCGGTGCCAAGCCCCGTCAGGACGGCGCTCAGTTCGCCAATAAGCGTGTCGTTGAACGCATTGTGCACCTCGGGCCGCGTCAACGTAAGCCAGGCGACACCGTCGTCGCCAATCTCTTCCAAGAACATTGGTTGCAACATGGTCCCTACATCCTGAATACGCCGAAGGTCGTGGGTTCGATCGGGGCGTTCAATGCCGCCGAAATGCCCAGGCCGAGAGTCATGCGGGTGTCGACCGGATCGATGATGCCGTCGTCCCACAGCCGTGCCGTCGCATAATACGGATGCCCCTGGCGTTCGTACTGCTCCAGGATCGGCTGCTTGAACGCCTGCTCCTCGGCTTCCGGCCAGGTCTCGCCCCGGGCCGTGATGGCATCCCGCCGGATGGTCGCCAACACGCTGGCCGCCTGCTCGCCGCCCATCACGGATATTCGGGAGTTGGGCCACATCAACAGCAGGCGCGGCGCGAAGGCGCGGCCGCACATGCCGTAATTCCCAGCGCCGAAGCTGCCGCCGATGATGACCGTGAATTTCGGCACCTTGGCGCAGGCCACCGCGGTGACCATCTTCGCCCCATCCTTGGCGATCCCGCCGGCCTCGTACTTGCGGCCGATCATGAAGCCCACGATGTTCTGCAGAAAGACCAGGGGGATGCCGCGCTGGCAGCATAACTCGATGAAATGCGCGCCCTTCAGCGCCGATTCCGAAAACAGAATGCCGTTGTTGGCGACGATACCCACCGGATAGCCGAGGATACGAGCGAAACCGCACACTAGGGTGGTGCCGTACAGGGCCTTGAACTCGTCCAGCTCGCTGCCGTCCACCAGGCGCGCGATCACCTCGCGCACGTCATACGGCTTCTTCAGATCGGCCGAGACGATGCCGTAGATCTCCTCCGGGTCGTACAGCGGCTCCCGCGGCTCCGCCAGTTCCAGGTCATGCCGCTTCACCCGGTTCAGATTGCCGACGATGCGCCGGGCGATGGCCAGCGCGTGCGCGTCGCTGCCGGCGCTGTGGTCGGCCACGCCCGACACCCGGGTATGGACATCGGCACCGCCCAGGTCTTCGGCCGACACATCCTCGCCGGTTGCCGCCTTCACCAGCGGCGGCCCGCCGAGGAAGATGGTGCCCTGATCGCGGACGATGATGCTTTCGTCCGACATGGCCGGCACATAGGCGCCGCCGGCGGTGCACGAGCCCATCACCAGGGCGACCTGCGGGATGCCCTTGGCCGACATGGTGGCCTGGTTGAAGAAGATGCGGCCGAAATGCTCGCGGTCGGGAAACACCTCATCCTGGTTCGGCAGATTGGCTCCGCCCGAGTCGACCAGGTAGAGGCACGGCAGGCCATTTTGCTCGGCGATTTCCTGTGCCCTCAGGTGTTTCTTGACCGTGATCGGGTAGTAGGTGCCGCCCTTCACCGTGGCATCGTTGACCACGATCATGCACTCGCGGCCCTGAATCCGGCCGATCCCCGTGATGATCCCGGCGGATGGGACTTCGCCGCCATACATGTCGTAGGCGGCGAGTTGCGAAAGCTCGAGGAAGGGTGAGCCGGTATCCAGCAGATTACGCACGCGCTCCCGCGGCAGCAGTTTCCCGCGCGCCAGGTGCTTTTCCCGCGCCTTGGACCCGCCCCCCTGCTTGACCGTTTCCACCTTGGCCCGCAAATCGTCGGCCAGGGCCTGCATGACGGATCGGTTCCGCTGAAACTCGTCGGAACGTGGATTGATCGCGCTTTTCAGAACGGTCATCGATTCGTGAATCCCCCGGCGTCACCAGGATCGGCCAGCATCGCTCGGGCAGCAAGAAAATTCCGCGGCTGGCGCAATTGTCTGCTGACAATGTATCGCTTGCCGGTGCGCCGTAACGCTTTCTATGGTCGCCGGAACAGATCGCGGCAGGAGCAGTCCATGGACGATTTGGCGACACTCGAGGAGGCGGCCACACTGGTGCACCGCTACATGCCACCAACACCGCAGTACTCGTGGCCCCTGCTGTGCAAGCGTGCGGGGACGAAGGTTTGGGTCAAGCACGAGAACCACACCCCCATCGGTGCCTTCAAGCTGCGTGGTGGCCTAGTTTACCTGGATGCCCTGCGCCGCGAGCAGCCGCGGGTGACGGGCGTGGTCTGCGCGACCCGCGGCAATCATGGGCAAAGCGTCGCCTTCGCCGCCGGCGTCCAAGGGCTGCAAGCGGTGATCGTCGTACCGCACGGCAACAGCGTGGAAAAGAACCAGGCCATGCGCGCCCTGGGCGCCGAGCTGATCGAGCATAGCCACGATTTCGTCGCCGCCGTCCCCCATGCCCGGGAGATCGCCGAAGCACGCGGCCTGCACATGATGCCGTCCTACGATCCGCTGCTGGTGCGCGGCGTGGCAACCTACGGGCTGGAGCTCTTGCGGGCCGCGCCGGATCTGGACACCATCTACGTCCCGATCGGCCTGGGCTCCGGCATTTGCGGCACCATCACCGCGCGCGATGCCCTGGGCCTGAAAACCAAGGTCGTCGGTGTGGTCGCCGAGCGGGCAGCCGCCTACAGCCTATCGTTCGCCGCCGGCAAGCCGGTCGCCACCAACAGCGCCGAGACCATGGCCGACGGCGTCGCCGTGCGCGTCCCCGATCCGGCGGCGCTGGCGGTCATCCTCAAGGGCTGCGAGCGCGTCATCACCGTGACGGACGACGAGATCAAGGCCGCCATGCGCGCCTATTTCGCCGATACCCACAACGTGGCCGAGGGTGCCGGCGCGGCACCCCTGGCCGCCTTGCTGCAGGAGCGCGACAAGATGGCCGGTAAGACCGTGGGCCTGATCCTCAGCGGCGGCAATGTGGATACGAGCGTTTACCAGGGCGTCCTGGCGGCGGCTTAAACCCTACCAACCGCCGCTTTCCAGCCAGACGCCCACGTCTTCCAGGCGGTCGTAGCCCCAGAACGGCTCGCCATCGATGATGATGTAGGGCGATCCGAAGACGCCCTTGCGTTGCGCCGCATCGACCTCGCGCTTGAGCAGGTCCTTGATCCGCGGATTTTGCACGGCCGCGATCACCTCGTCCCGGTCATGGCCCAATTCCGCCGCAACGTTGGCCACGCCCTGCGGATCGGCGATGCTCCGCCCCTCGGCGAAAGCGCCGCGGTAGAGGGCCTTTGCCAGCGCCTTGCCGGCCTCCGCATCCGTCTCGCTCAGCCAGTAGGTGGCTCGGCTGGCGGAAACCGCCATGAAGGGAAACGGCTTTGGCATGGCGAACGGGATGTCCATCAGGCGGGCGCTGCGGGCCAGATCGCGGCGCGCATAGTCGCCCTTCAGGGGGATATCCAGCAACGGCTGACCGCCCGTGGTCTTGAAGACAACGCCCAGGAGAAAAGGCCGCCAAAGCACTTCGCGCCCGTTTTCCGCGCCGATCTCGTCGATGCGCTGCGCCGCCAGAAAGCCGTAGGGACTGGAGAAGTCGAAATAGAACTCGATCGGTTTGGCCATCCGCCGGGGTCCTTCGAATCTTTTGCTGAGCGCCGCAATCTAGCAAATCCCGCCGCCGTGCAAAGGCCAAGTTTAGGACGCACATTCTTCGCGTCCGGACCCGTGGCGCATTGTCGGTCGGGCTCGACTCGGGTATACTTTCCAAACTATTAACGAAACAAACGGCGCACCCGGGGCGGGGGCAGTGCCGAAGCAATCAGGGAGCCGCCATGCGGCCGCCGGAGTGGGAGCGGACCACCGAGCCGCCGCAAGACGAAAATCTTGGCGGCCGAATCGCCAGAATACTGGCCGATGTGGCGCCCGTCGATCATGACACCCGTACCGCCGCGTCCCGCGTCGCCACCGTCAGCGCCCGTTACGAGGACCTGCTCCGCTCCACCGTCGACTGGCTGTGGGAAACGGATGCCGACCTGTCGCTGACCTTCGTGTCCTCTCCGGTCGCCCTCAAGCTGGGTTTGCCCGCCCAGGTCCTGATCGGCCGTCCGCTGACCAGCCTGGGTGAGTTCACGCCCGGCGGCCGCCCGGACCAGCAGCCCGAGGCGGCCATCCGCGCCCGCCGCCCCTTCCGCATGGCGGCCTTCGCCATGACCGGCAGCGGCGAGCGCCAAGCAACCTACCACCTCAGCGGCGTCCCCTATTTCGAGGACGGCAGCGGCCGGTTCGCCGGCTACCGCGGCACCGCCATCCTGGCCCCCCCGCCCAAGCCGAAAGCAAGTGCGGACAACGAGTTACGCGCGCTCGCTGACGCCTTGGAAGAAGCCTTGCTGCACCAGCAGCAGCTTTCCGCCGAGCTCGCCGCACAGCCGGCGGAGGCGCCCCTGCACGAGGTCCCGTTGGCCCAGATGGCACACGAGCTGCGCACGCCCCTCAACGCCATCATCGGCTATTCGGACTTGGCCCTCAGCGGCGTCTACGGACCCTTGGGCGAGCGCTACGCCGACTGCCTGCGCACCATCCGCGAGGCCGGCCAGCACCTGGACCGCCTGGTGGTGCAGATGCATGACACGGCGAAATCCGAGGAGGGCCGCCTATTGGCCGCCGAGGTCCTCGATGTCGCCGAGCTGGTGGCCAAAGCCAAGGCCCTGGTCGTGCTGCCGGCGCAGGAGTCCGACATCGACATCAGCCGCGTCGGCCCCATGGCCGCCGGGCAAGTGACCGGCGATCCGGTGGCGAGCACGCAGATCCTGGTCAACCTGCTGACCAACGCCATCAAGTATACCCCGACCGGCGGCTCCGTCGGCCTGGAGACGCAAGCGGGCCCGAACGGCCAGCTGCAGATCGTCATCTGGGACACCGGCATCGGCATCCCGCCGGACGAGCAGGCCAAGATCTTCACCACCGCCTATCGGGTGCAACCTGTTGCCGGCGGCCTTGTCGCCCCCGGCCACGGCTTCGGCTTGGCCATCTCCCGCGAACTGGCCCGCGCCATGGGCGGCGACCTAACGGTCTCCAGCCAACCGGGCCAAGGCTCGCGGTTTATCCTCTCGCTGCCGTTGGCGGGGAGCGCCTAGCCGCCTTACTGGCGCAACGGGGAAAGCCAGGAAAGATGAACTCGGGACTTGGGTATTCTGTTCCCGGAACTGACCCACGTCATCGACCGGGCTACTCGCTTGCGCGTTATCGCCGAACGCGGCAAGCTCGTTGCCGTTCGGCCTGAGCCGGCACCGAGTCGGCAATGACCTATTCCGAGGCAGCGCCTCGCCCTATTGGGAGCATGACCATGGCCAAGGGTCAAAAACGAAGCAATCGTGAGCTTAAGAAGCCCAAGCAGACGAAACCGAAAACCCCCGCCACGGCGGGTACCGCATCAACAGCCCAGGCCAAGCAGGATCCTTTGGCACGCGGCAAGAAGAAGTGGTAGCTGGCCGGACGACGGTTTAGTCAACCTCGCGGCAAGTACGGAACTTACCCGCTCCTTCGAATTTCGCGGGCGGTCCTAGTTGCCTGCCTAATAAATGGGGACAGTATATAATAAATGGGGACAGTATATATTTTCAACCCAAAAAATATATACTGTCCCTGATTTAAAACGGGCGAAACGCACGCACTTCTCAAATTGGAAGTTGGTGCCCGGTCTGTGGTATCAGCCGAGCACTAAGAAGGCGGGTGCATAGTCAATGCGGCCGGATTGGCAGGGCAGGTCGTTGCCCTGAAGAGCAAGCGCCATGAGATAGGGTCCGGCGTAGGGAGACTCAAACTTCTCTGCCTTCGCCACGCTGAACCCGAACCGTTTGTAGTAACCCGGCTCCCCCAGGACGATAATGCCCACCCAGTTGTCTTTCTGAGCTTGCTTTATTCCGTCCTCAATCAGACGCGCGGCGATCCCATTTCTACGCCAGTCCGGAAGCACGGCAACAGGCGCCAGTCCGAGCGCCCTGAATGGAGCAGACATGCGCGAAAACATGACATGTCCCACAAGCAGGTCGTCGATAGTCGCGACTAGCGAGATAACCGCATCCCCATCCGCGCGCAGGCGATCAACTAGGTCGGCCTCACCGGGCCCCGGAAACGCAATCAGATGGAGCTTTCGGACTTTCGCATAGTCTTCTGAAGATTCGACGCGAATTTCGGTCACGTTATTTTGGCTGTCCGGTCGTCGAGCGCACGGCTCTCGTGTCGACAGTCTCAAGTAGGGATAGACACCGCCTCGGTTTCGAACTCCGCGGGCAACGTGATCTCGATTAGCTCCAGATCGTCGGAATGCTCGATCTCACGGTGGGCGATGCCCGGCGGCTGATGGACGCACGAGCCGGGCTTGAGCAGGACTTCGCCGTGTCCGTCGTACCAGAAGCGCACCCAGCCCTTGAGCACATAGACCATCTGAAACTCGAGGCCGTGGCGGTGCGGTTCGCCGGTTGCGTGTTTTCCCGGGACCGCGCGGATGACGTGGGCGCCGACCTTGCCGCCGGTGGACGCCGTGATGCCGAGGTCGCGGTACTCGAAAAACCCGCGCAGGCCGCCACCTTCGAACGTACTATCCGCCGCATGGCTGACTGAGAGCTTCATCGCGTGGTTCCCTCTGTCCTATTCCAAGATCGCCCGGCCGATGATCAGGCGCTGGATATCCGAGGTACCTTCGTAGATTTGGCAGACGCGGACATCGCGGTAGATGCGCTCGACCGGGAAATCGGCCAAGTAGCCGTAACCGCCGTGAATCTGAATGGCATCGGAACACACCCGCTCCGCCATTTCCGAGGCGAACAGCTTGGCCATGGCCGCCTCCTTCAGGCACGGACGGC
>JAJFGI010000024.1 GCA_021776215.1 Kiloniellaceae bacterium
TGCGACTTCCGCTGTGTCTATTGCATGGCGGAAAACATGACCTTTTTGCCCAAGGCCGAGATTCTCAGTCTCGAGGAGCTGGACCGGGTGTGCAGCGCGTTCGTCGGTCTCGGCGTCAAGAAGCTGCGCCTCACCGGCGGCGAGCCGCTGGTCCGCCGCAACATCATGAGCCTGTTCCGCAGCCTGTCGCGGCATCTGCAAAGCGGCGCCCTGAACGAGCTGACGGTCACCACCAACGGCAGCCAGTTGAGCAAGTATGCCGACGAACTGGCCGATCTGGGGGTGAAGCGGGTCAATGTCTCGCTCGACACCCTGGACCCGCACAAATTCCGGGCGATTACCCGCTGGGGCGATCTGGACAAGGTCAAGGCCGGCTTGGCCGCGGCCAAGGCCGCCGGCCTGGGTGTCAAGATCAACACCGTGGCCTTGAAGGGCGTGAACGACGACGAATTCGACAAGCTGGTTGCCTGGTGTGGCGACGAGGGCTTCGATCTGACCTTCATCGAGGTCATGCCCATGGGCGATATCGGCGGCGAGACCCGGGTCGACCAATACCTGCCCCTGTCTGTCCTCCGCGCCGGTCTGCGCGAAAAGTGGACGCTCGAGGAAATCGACTATCGTACCGGCGGGCCGGCGCGGTATTCGCGGGTCGCCGAGACCGGCGGGCGCATCGGATTCATCACGCCGCTGACCCATAATTTCTGCGAAAGCTGCAACCGGGTGCGCCTGACCTGTACCGGCACTCTCTATATGTGCCTGGGCCAGGAAGATGCCGCGGATCTGCGCGCGCCGCTGCGGGCCAGCGACGACGACGAGGCCCTCGTCGCGGCCATTCGCGAGGCGATCACCCGCAAGCCCCGCGGCCACGATTTCATCATCGACCGCCGCCACAACCGCCCCGCGGTCACTCGGCATATGAGTGTCACCGGCGGCTGAACCGCGACCCCCGGCCTACCGTCCATTCTGAAAGAAGACATCCGGCTCGCGGCCCAACAGGCCCGTTGGACGAAACGCCAGGACCAGGGCCAATACGCCGAAGACGGCGACCTCGCGGTATGCGCCCCCAAAGTACCCCGACCAGAACGTCTCCAGCAGCGCGATCAGGGTGCCGCCCAGGACGGCGCCGCGGAGCGAGCCGATGCCACCGACAATGGCCGCCGTCAGCGCCTTGAAGCCGGTCAGGAAGCCCATGAAGAAATTGGCGACGCCGTAGTACTCGATGAGCACGAAACCGGCGAAGCCCGCCAGCGCCCCGCCCAGGGTGAAGGCGTGGGCAACGACCCGGTCCACATTGGCGCCCATCAGCGCCGCCGAAAACGTGTCGTCGGCGCAGGCCCGGTAGAGCAGACCGAAGCGGGTCCGCGTCAGCAGCCAGCCGAGGCTCACCAGCAAAGCCAAGGTGGCGGCGACGATGGCAATCTGCTTCCAGTTCGCCACCACGTCGAACCCGGCGGTCTCGGCCACGGCGAAGGACAGGCTGAAGTCCGGCCGCAGCCAATGATCCCCGGCCCCCTGCAGAACCCGCGTGCCTTCCTGATAGGTGATCGACAGGGCGATTGCGGCGATCAACGGCGCATGGCCGCGGGTCAGGCGCAAACGGCGGAATACCAGCCGCTCGGTGGTCCACCCATGCACGGCGCCGGTGACGACGCTGAGGGCGAATATCAGGGTCAGGGTGACCGGCCAGCCGCCAATCCCATAGACCGCGAGAAAGAGGCTCCAGAGCGCGGTCAGCATGGCGCCGACCATGAAGAGCTCGCCGAACGCGAAATTGATCTTGCCGATAATCCCGTAAACCAGTGTGAAACTCAGGGCCAACAGGGCATAGACACTGGCCAGCGCCAGGGCGTTGATCAGTTGCTGTGCCAAATATAGGGCGGTCATAGGCCGGAACTGGGGCCAAGGTGACGCTATTTAATGATCACCTGATGCGCGAACTCGCGGCCGTTGGTGATGGTGATTTGCTCGAAGCCGAGCATCTTGGCCAGATCGAAAAAAGTGAACTGGTCCTGCACACCCATCTCCTGGAAGGCCGGCAACACACGTGCCGCCGAGGTCATGTTGGCGAACTCCGCCCGGGCGCGATAGAGCGTATCGATCCGCCCATCGACCAGCGCCACGATAATGAGCTTCTGCGCCTCGTCGCCCTTGGCGAAGATCGCCGCCTGCGGCGGGTAGGGATGACCCGCGTTCTGATTGGTGATTCCGGTCACGAAGGCGATCCGTAGAGTCCGGTCCGCCTGGGGTAAGGTCCCTGCCCGCGCCTCGTAAACCTCGGTCGTTTCCGGTTCGGGATAGTAGTAGCCGCTGTGCCGATCCTGGGCCCGCGCCGCAGTGCTTGCCGAAAAAGCCAGCAGCAGGACCGCCGCGATAAAATACGATTTCCTCATGACCCTCCCCTTACCCGCCGTCCAGGCTCCGATAACCACTTTGCGACACGGACAATGCCCCGATCCCGAATGCGCTTCAAATCGAAACCGTGGCTGCCGAGGCTGACGTTGCCGGCCGAGCGGGATATACTGGGCCCAACGCCGGCCGCGAGGTTGGCGATCGCATGGGGAACCCCGACCAGATGACCGATCCGAGCTTCGCCTTCGTCGCCAGCGAGACCGAGGAGGCGCAGGCGGCCTTGCAGCGCCTGTCGGCCCGCTATGCCGGCGCGGCGCCGGAGGCCGCCGATATCATCGTTGCCCTGGGCGGAGACGGCTTCGTCCTGGAAACCCTGCACGCCTATCTCGAGCGCGGCGTGCCCATT
>JAJFGI010000231.1 GCA_021776215.1 Kiloniellaceae bacterium
AGAGTCCGCCATGGGTGACGCGGCCGGCGATCTGTGGAAACTCCCGGCGCGAGGAGGTCAAGCCGCCGACCAGATAGGTGCCGGTTTTGCTGGCGACATCGGTGACGATTTTTTCGATGTGCTGATTGCGCGGATCGCCATGGGCAATGGCGAAGGCAGGCTGCCGGTCGCGTTGCCAAGTGTCTTTGGCCGTCGCCGTACCGGTGTCCGCATCGCCGACGCTCTCCAGCCCGCCAATCGGCCCGAACAGGCGAAAGCTCTCGTCCGGCAGGGCCGCAACCAGCACGGCCACGGCCGGCCGATCATAGAACTCGTGGCCGCCGCTGGCGATCGCCACGCCGACACTGCCGGTCCAGGTGCCGATTTGCGTGGTTTCGCGCAGGAAGGTGAGAATACTGGACAGATCGTCCGCCAGCGCGTCCGTTGCATAGAGCAAGCCTAGATTAGCCCCCGGCGGCAACTCGCCGAGGTCGTCGAGGCAGGCCTTCGCCGCCGTGCCCCAGTCGCCGCCGGTGCCGTGCGCCGCTTTGAACGCGATCCCGCGATCAGCCACTGCCGGGCGCTCCGTCCGCGCGCGGCAGGGTCCCGGTTTCGCTTTCGAGCAAGCGGATGACGCTGGGCAAGATACGCTCGACGATCACCGCGACACCGGCCTCGTTGGGATGCAGCCCATCCGCCTGGTTGAGCGCCGGCTGCAAGGCCACGCCGTCGAGGAAGAAGGGGTAGTAATCGACGCCGTGCTCATCCGCCAGGCGCGGGAAGACGGCATCGAACTCGGCCGCGTACTCGGCGCCTAGATTGCGCGGCGCCAGCATACCCGCCAACAATGCCGGCACACCCTCCGCCGCCAGGGAGCGCAAGATCGCATCCAGATTGTCGTAGGTCGCCGCCGGCTCGAGGCCGCGCAGCCCATCGTTGGCGCCCAATTCGATCAACGCCACGTCGGGCCGGGGCACCAGACTCCAGGCCAGGCGGGCGCGGGCCGCGGCCGTGGTGTCGCCCGAGTTGCCGCCGTTGATCACCTCGACGGCGAAGCCGCGCTGACGCAAGGCCGCTTCGAGTTGTTCGGGAAAGGTGGCCCCCGCCGGCAGGCCATAGCCATGCACCAAGCTGTCCCCGAAGGCCAGGAGGCGCACCGGACGCTCCGCTGCCGCGCCGCTGGACACACCAAGGGCCATCACGACCGCGACGGCGGCCAGTCGGCGCATCAAGGCGTAACGAGCATGAAGGTGGCCGGCAAGGGTCATGAGGTCGACAGCGATTGGGGCAGGGATGGTCGCCTCTTCACGTAAGGCCTCACCGCCGCGGGGTCAAGCGCCGGGCCGCGTCGCGGCGTGGGCAGCGTTGACATAGCGCACGAGCGATCCATATCGATAGGGTTGCCTTCCTGCCGAAAGCCGCACGCCTTGTCCTCTTCATCGATGGTTCACCTCGATCGTGTCGAGCTTACCCTGCCCTCGGCGGCGGGTCCGGTTCATATCCTGCGCGGTTTGTCCCTGGAGATCGGGCGCGGCGAGACGGTCAGCATCGTCGGCCCCTCGGGTTCCGGCAAATCGTCCATGATGATGATCATCGCCGGCCTGGAGCGCGCCAGCGCCGGACGGGTTGCTGTCGGCGGCCTCGACTTCACCAAACTGAGCGAAGACGCGCTGGCCCGCTTTCGCCGCGATGCGATGGGCATTGTCTTCCAGGATTTTCACCTGATCCCGACCATGACCGCGCACGAGAACGTGGCCATCCCGCTGGAACTGGCGGGCCGGGACGATGCCTTCGACCGCGCCGCCGAGTGTCTGGCCGCCGTCGGCTTGGGCCACCGCCTGAGCCACTATCCGGGCCAGTTGTCCGGCGGCGAGCAGCAGCGCACCGCGCTGGCCCGCGCCTTCGCCGCCGATCCGGCGCTGCTGCTGGCCGACGAGCCGACCGGCAATCTGGATGCCGAGAGCGGCGAGCAGATCATCAGCCTGCTCTTCGATCTGCGGGCACGGCACGGCACCACATTGCTGCTGATCACCCACGACCCGGCGCTGGCCGGGCGCTGTGAGCGCGGGGTCCGCCTGGCCGACGGACGCATCGTCGCGGACGGCGCCGAGGTGGCGGCCCGCGGCCGCGCCGTCGGCGCCGGCGGATGACCGGCACGGCCGAGCGCGGCACGTCCTGGCCCTTGGCCCTGCGCCTGGCCCGCCGAGAATTGCGCGGCGCGGCGCGCAGCTTTCGCTTTTTCCTGGCCTGCTTGACCATCGGTGTCGGGGCCATCGCCGCCGTCGGCTCGCTCTCGCAGGCACTGCTCGGCGGCCTGCAGGCGGATGGCCGGGTGCTGCTCGGCGGCGATATGGACCTGCGCCTGGCACAGCGCGAGGCCGACCCGGCGGAGCGCGCCTGGATCGAGGCGCGCGCCGAGGTCTCGGTGCTTACCGAAATGCGCTCCAAGGCCCGCGCCCTGACACCGGCGGCACGGCGCACCCTGGTGCAGTTGCGCGCCGTCGATGACGCTTATCCGCTCTACGGCGCCGTGGAGCTCGATCCGGCCGGGCCGTTGGATGCGGCCCTGGCTTTTCGCGATGGCGTCTGGGGCACGGTGGTCGATGCGGCCCTGCTACGTCGCCTCGATCTCGACGATCCGGCCCCAGGGGCGCTGCCGCGCCTGCGCATCGGCAATGCGGATTTCGAGGTGCGCGCCGTCCTGACCCGCGAGCCCGACCGGGCCGAGCGGACCATGGCCTTTGGCCCGCATGTCGTTATTGCCGAGGCCAGCCTGGGCGCAACCGGCCTGGTGCAGCCGGGGGCCATGCTGCACCGCCACTACCGGCTGAGCTTGCCCGCCGGCACCGATGTGGCGGCCACCCGGACCGATCTGGCGGCCGCGTTTCCCGAGGCCGGCTGGCGCATCAGCGATGCCAGCGAGGCGGCGCCTGGGGTAGGCCGGTTCATCTCCCGGCTGAGCCAGTTCCTGACCATGGTCGGCCTGACCGCCCTGCTGGTCGGTGGATTGGGCGTCGGCAACGCCGTGCGCAGCTATCTGGAGGGGCGGCGGCCGACCATCGCCACCCTGAAATGCCTGGGCGCGCCCGGGGATTTGATCTTCCGTGTCTATCTGCTGCAGATCCTGGCCCTGGCGCTGATCGGCATCGCCATCGGCCTGGCGGTCGGCGCCGGTGTGCCCTACCTGCTCGGCGCGTCCTTGAGCACGCAGTTCGGCTGGAATCTGGCGATCGGCCTCTATGCCTGGCCGCTGGCGACGGCGGCCGCGTTCGGTGTCCTCACGGCCCTGGCCTTCTCGCTTTGGCCCTTGGCGCACGCGCGGGCAACGCCGGCCGCGGCCCTGTTCCGCGAGACCGTGGCACCGGGGCATCGGGCCGGAGTGCCGTGGCGCACCTGTGCGGCGATCGCCCTGTGCGCCGGCGCCCTGGCCGCCCTGGCGGTATTCACCGCCGATGACCGCTGGCTGGGCTTCTATTTCGTGCTCGGCGCCGCCGGCGCCTTCGCCATCTTTCACGGCACCGGCCTGGCCATCGTGGCGCTGGCCCGGCGCAGCCCGCGGCCGCGTCACCCGGGTCTGCGCCTGGCTCTGGCCAACCTGCATCGCCCCGGGGCCCCGACGGTGAGCGCCGTGGCCTCGCTCGGCCTCGGCCTGACGGTGCTGATCGCCATCGCCTTGGTGGAAGGCAATCTGACCCGGTCCCTGACCGATGCCCTGCCCGACGAGGCGCCGGCTTTCTATTTCATCGACATCCAGCCGGATCAGGTCGCGGAGTTCGAGCGGATCGTGGAACAGACGCCGGGCGCCCGGGACCTGCGCCGGGTGCCCATGCTGCGCGGGCGCATCACATCGGTGAACGGCAAGTCGCCAGACGAGTTGACGATCCCCGGCGAGATCGGCTGGGTCTTCCGCGGCGACCGGGGCCTGACCTGGTCGGCGGAAGCGCCCGAGGGAACCGAGTTGGTCGCCGGACGCTGGTGGCCCGAGGACTATGCCGGCCCACCGCTTCTATCCCTGGAATCGGAGATCGGCGAGGCGCTGGGCATCGGCCCCGGGGATCGTATCGCCGTCAACGTCTTGGGCCGGGAGTTCGAGGCGGAGATCGCCAATCTGCGCACGGTCGACTGGATGCAGCTGAGCATCAATTTCGTCATGGTCTTCTCGCCCGGCCTGCTGGAAGGGGCGCCGCAAACCTATATCGCCACGGTCAAGGCCGACGGCGCGGCGGCGGACAACCTGGAGCGGGCGGTGACTGACCGCTTCGCCAACGTCTCGGCGGTACGGGTCAAGGAGGCCCTGGCGGCGGTTGCCGTGCTGGTCGGCCATATCGCCGTCGCCGTGCGGGTCATCGCCGCCGTTGCCGTCATCGCCGGCCTGGTGGTGCTGGCCGGGGCGATCGCCGCCGGTCACCGGCGCCGGGTCTACGATGCCGTGGTGCTGAAGGTCCTGGGCGCCACCCGGCCGGCGCTCGCCCGGGCCTTCCTGCTGGAATACGGCCTTCTGGGCCTGCTCACCACGGCGGTCGCCGCCGGCGTCGGCAGCCTGGCGGCCTACCTGATCCTGAGCACGGTCATGAGCATGCCGTTTACCTTCCTGCCGGCCTCGGTAGCGGGGACGGCGGCGGCGGCCCTGGCCGCGACCCTGGCTCTCGGCCTGGCCGGCACCTGGCGCGCCCTGGGCCAGCGGGCGGCGCCGCTGCTGCGGAACGAGTAGGCCGGAGCACCCTTCGGCTGGACCGATTCCGGTTGATTCGGGGGCTCTCAGAGCCAATATTGAGGACCTGAGTTAACTTGGCATTCGAGGAGCATTCCATGGCTATCCAGCCCGATCGCAGATATTTGAGCCGAAGTCAGGCCGATGCGGCCACGGTCGACGTCGGCCTGCGCAGCTACATGCTGCGCGTCTACAACTACATGTGCGTGGCCCTCGCCGTATCCGGCGCGGTGGCGTTTTTCGTCTCGACCAGCCCGACGATGCAGCAGGCGATATTCGGCACGCCACTGAGGTGGGTGGTGTTCCTGGCTCCGCTCGGCTTGGTATTTTTCCTCTCTGCCCGCATCAACAAGATGTCCGCGGCCGCGGCTCAGACCACGTTCTGGATATTCGCCGCGCTGATGGGCATGTCGTTGGCCTCGATCTTCATTGTTTACACACCAGAGTCCATAACGCGGGTCTTCTTCATCACCGCCGGCGCCTTCGCCGGGCTGTCGTTGGTCGGCTACACCACCAAGAAGGACCTTTCCGGCATGGGGACCTTCCTGATCATGGGCGTGATCGGCCTGATCATCGCCATGGTGGTCAACATATTCATAGTGTCCAGCATGCTGCAGCTCGGGATCTCCGTTATCGGCGTGCTGATCTTCGCCGGCCTGACGGCATACGACACCCAGAAGATCAAGCAGATGTACTTCGAGGCGGATGGCGAGGAGGTTGCGACCAAGAAGTCGATCATGGGCGCACTTAGGCTGTACCTCGACTTCCTGAATATGTTCATCTTCCTGATGCACATCCTGGGCAGCACGCGCAACTAGCGCCACACGCGGCATCCTCGAATCGGAAACGGCCCGGACGGTAATGTCCGGGCCGTTTTTCTATGCCCATCGCCGCGATTAGATGCAGCGGCCGCCGTCCACTTCCAGGCACGCCCCGGTGATCATGGCCGCCTCGTCGGAGGCCAGGAACACGGCGGCGGCGGCGATATCCGCCGGGCGCGACATGCGGCCCAGCGGGATGGTGGCCACGAACCGCGCGCGCACCACGGGCGTATCCTCCGGACCCATGAAGGTCTGCAGCATGCCGGTCTCGCCGATCACCGGGCAGATGGCATTGACCCGGATGCCATCCGGCGCCAGTTCCACCGCCATGGATTTGGTCAAGGTGTTCACCGCCCCTTTGGAGCCGTTGTACCAGGTCAGACCCGGCCGCGGCCGTATGGCCGCCGTGGAGCTGGTATTGAGGATGCAGCCGCCGCCCTGCGCGCGCAGCACGGGCAGCGCCGCCAGCGCCGCCAGATAAATGGCCTTCACGTTGACCGAGAAGACCCGGTCGAATTCCTCTTCGCTCACCTCGGTCATCGGCTTGTTGACGTGGCTGTAGCCCGCGTTGTTGACCAGGATGTGCAGACCGCCATAGGTGTCGGTCGCCGCCGCGACCATCGCCGCCACATCGGCACGCGCCGTCACGTCGGCGGTCACGGCGGTGGCCGTGCCGCCGTCGCGCGCGATCCCCGCGGCCACCTTGGCCGCCGCCGCGCCGTCGATGTCGGCGACCACCACGCGCGCCCCTTCGGCGGCGAAATGGGCGGCGATACCGGCGCCGAAGCCCGAGCCGGCGCCGGTCACGATCGCCACTTTGTCCTGCAGTCGCATGTGCTCTCCTTGTCATTGCTCCCGTAATTTTGGCGAATCCGTACCCTTTGACCACACCACCCAAGCCTGGACCGCAAAAAATCACCCGTGAAATGCGGCCCTGCGGTACAACGCCAAGTCACGATCATAAACAAACTATGGCGCGCGCCAATGGCCGGATATCTGATTGCCCATCTCGAGGTCACCGATGCCGATGCCTTCGAGGCCTACCGGGTTGCCGTGCCGCCGGTCATCGCCAAGTTCGGCGGCCGCTATCTGGTACGCGGCGGGGCTGTCGAGGTTCGCGAGGGAGACTGGTCGGTGCCCCGTCTGGTGATTCTGGCCTTTGACAGTGTCGACCGGGCCCGCCGTTTCTATGACTCGCCGGAATACCAGGACATCCTGCCCCTTCGGCTCGCCGCATCGAAGGGTTCGGTCGTTATTGTCGCAGGGGTTCAGACTGCCGGCTAGGCGGCGTTTTCCACCGGGTTGTAGGCCAGGTTCGGGGCCAGCCAGCGCTCGACGGTCGCCACGCTGACACCCTTGCGCTGGGCATAGTCGACCACCTGATCGCGGCCGATGCGGCCGAGGCCGAAATAACGGCTCTCCGGGTGGGCGAAATAGTACCCGCTGACCGAGGACGCCGGATACATGGCGAAGCTTTCCGTCAAGCGGATACCGGCGCGCGCCTCGGCATCCAGCAGATCGAAGAGCGTTTGTTTTTCCGAATGATCGGGGCACGCCGGATAGCCGGGGGCGGGCCGGATACCGCGATACTTCTCGGCGATCAGCTCGTCGTTGCTCAGGGCCTCGTCGGGGGCGTAGCCCCAGATCTCCTGGCGCACGCACGCGTGCATGTGCTCGGCAAATGCCTCCGCCAGGCGGTCACCCAGGGCCTGCAGCAGGATGGCACTGTAGTCGTCCTGGGCGGCCTTGAAGGCTTCGGCGCGGGCCTCGATCTCGGCGCCGGCGGTGACCGCGAAGCCGCCCAGATAATCGGCGACGCCACTGTCCTTCGGGGCCACGAAATCCGCCAGGGCCAGATTGGCGCGGCCCTGCCCCTCGCGGGTCATCTGCTGGCGCAGGGTATGCACCCGGGCAACGATCTGCTGCCGCGTCTCGTCGGCATAGATCTCGATGTCGTCACCGACCGCATTCGCCGGCCACAGCCCGACCACGGCGCTCGGGCGCAGCCACTTCTCGGCAATCAAGCGCTGGAGCATCGCCTGAGCGTCGTCATAGAGCGGGCGCGCCGCTTCCCCCACCCGCGGATCATCGAGGATGGCCGGAAAGCGCCCGTGCAACTCCCACGCGGCGAAAAAGGGTCGCCAGTCGATGCGCGCCGCCAAAGCGTTGAGATCATAGTCGTCGAAGACACTGAGGCCGAGCTGGTGCGGTCGGGTCGGAGTTGCTTCCGTCCAGTCGATAGCAGCACGGTTGCTTCTCGCCGCGGCGAGCGGTTCCGTCCCGGAGCGCACGCCACCGCCCGCCCGATCGGCGGCGATGCGTTCGTATTCGCTGCGCACGTCCGCCAGGAACGGCGCCCGCTGCTCCTCCGAGACCAGGGCGCTGACCACGCCGATGGCGCGGGAGGCGTCCACCACGTGCACCACCGGCCCGTCATAGTTGGGCACCAGCTTGGTCGCGGTGTGCGCCTTGCTGGTGGTCGCGCCGCCGATGAGCAGCGGCACATCGAAATCCAGGCGGCGCATCTCGGAGGCGACATAGGCCATCTCCTGCAGGCTCGGCGTGATCAGGCCGGACAGGCCGATCATGTCCGCCTTCTCGCGCCGCGCCGTCTCCAGGATCTTGGCGCACGGCACCATGACCCCCAGGTCGATGACCTCGAAATTGTTGCACTGCAAAACCACGCCGACGATGTTCTTGCCGATGTCGTGCACGTCCCCCTTGACCGTGGCCATGACGATGCGGCCGCGGGTGCGCGCCTCGCCCTCGGTCTTTTCCGCCTCGATAAAGGGCAGCAGATGGGCAACCGCCTTTTTCATCACCCGGGCGCTCTTGACCACCTGAGGCAGGAACATCTTGCCGGAGCCGAACAGGTCGCCGACCACGTTCATGCCGGCCATCAGCGGCCCCTCGATGACCTCGATGGGGCGCGCCGCCTCGAGTCGTGCCTCTTCCGTGTCTTCCACAACATATTCATCGATGCCATGCACCAAGGCATGTTCCAGGCGCTTATCCACCGCCGCTTGGCGCCATGACAGATCGACCGTGGTGCGCGCCGCGGCACCGCCGCCCTGGTGCTGTTGGGCAATCTCCAGCAGCCGTTCCGTCGCATCGTCCGGGCGCCGGTTGAGGAGCACGTCCTCGACCCGCTCGCGCAGCTCCGCCGGGATGTCCTCGTAGAGCGTCAACTGGCCGGCGTTGACGATGCCCATGTCCATGCCGGCGCGGATGGCGTGATAGAGGAACGCGGAATGCATCGCCTCGCGAACCGCATTGTTGCCGCGGAAGGCGAAGGAGACGTTGGAGACGCCGCCGGAAACATGGCAGTGCGGCAGATTGGCGCGCAGCAGCCGCACGGCCTCGAAGAAGGCATTGGCATAGTCGTTGTGCTCGGCCATGCCGGTGGCTACCGCAAAGACATTCGGGTCGAAGACGATGTCCTCGGGCGGAAAATCCGCGACCTCGGTCAGCAGCTTGTAGGCGCGGGCGCAAATTTCGTAGCGGCGCTCGGCGCTTTCCCCCTGGCCGCGCTCGTCGAAGGCCATGACCACCACGGCGGCGCCGTAGCGGCGGACCAGCTTGGCGTGCGCGAGAAAGCTCTCCTCGCCTTCCTTCAGGCTGATGGAATTGACGATCGGCTTGCCCTGAACGCAGCGTAGGCCCGCCTCGATGACCGGCCAGCTCGACGAATCGATCATCACCGGAACCCGGGCGATGTCCGGCTCGGAGGCGATCAGGTTGAGGAATGTGGTCATGGTCTCCGGCCCGTCGAGCATGCCGTCGTCGACGTTCACGTCGATGATCTGAGCGCCGTTCTCCACCTGCTCGCGAGCAATCGCCAGGCCGGCCTGGAAGTCACCCTCGAGAATCAGCCGGCGGAACTTGGCCGAGCCGGTGACATTCGTCCGCTCGCCGATATTGACGAAACTGCCGATCATGCGCGCAGCTCGAAGGGTTCAAGGCCGGAAAGGCGCAGGCGCCGGGGCACCTCCGGAATGGATCGCGGCGGCACATCGGCCACCGCCTCGGCGATGGCGGCGATATGCGCCGCCGTCGTGCCGCAGCAGCCGCCCACCAGATTGACCAGGCCGGCCCGCGCCCATTCGCCCAAGTGCTCGGCCATGGCCTCGGGTGTTTCGTCGTAGCCGCCCATCTCGTTCGGCAGGCCGGCATTGGGATAGGCGCTGACGAGGGTATCGGCGACCCGCGCCAGCTCGGCCACATGGGCGCGCAACTCGGTCGGACCCAGGGCGCAGTTGAGGCCGACGCTGAACGGCCGGGCGTGGCGCACGGAGTTCCAGAACGCCTCCGCCGTCTGCCCGGACAGGGTGCGGCCGGAGAGATCGGTGATGGTGCCCGAGATCATGATCGGCAGGGTTTCGCCCAACTCCTCGAACAGCTCGTCGATGGCAAACAGGGCGGCGCGGGCATTGAGGGTGTCGAACACCGTCTCGACCAGCAGGATATCGGCGCCGCCGTCGATCAGGCCGCGCGCCGCCTCGCCGTAGGCCACGCGCAGGGTCTCGAAATCCACGTTGCGGAAGCCCGGATCCTCGACCTTGGGCGACAGAGACGCGGTGCGCGAGGTCGGACCGATGGCCCCGGCGACGAAACGCGGCCGGTCGGGATCGGCCCGCTCCACCGCCGTGGCGGCGGCGCGCGCCAATTCGGCCGCGGTCCGGTTCAGCTCGTAGGCCAGCCCTTGCGTGCCGTAGTCCATCTGGCTGATGGCCGTGGCATTGAAGGTATTGGTCTCGATGATATCCGCGCCGGCTTCCAGATACAGGCGATGGATATCGCCGATTATCTCCGGTTGGGTCAGGGTCAGCAGATCGTTGTTGCCCTTGAGGTCCGAGCCGTGGTCGGCAAAGCGCGTGCCGCGATAGTCGGCCTCGCCCAATTCGCGATCCTGAATCATGGTGCCCATGGCGCCGTCGAGCACCAGGATGCGGCGCGCGCTTGCTGCTTTCAGCGCGGCTATGCGCTTGGCCTGTTTACCCATGAGAGAACCCCTAACCGATCCGGGCCGCGGCCCGTTCGGGAGCCGGGTAGAGGGTGCTCGAGGCGGGCTGCACTTCGTCGGCGACGGCGGCAGCTTGCCAAGGCGCCAAGGGACGCAGGCCATCCTCGGCGCGGGCGCGCAGCAGGCGATTGAGCGTCGTCGTATCCTCGGGCGTATCGCCGCCGCCCACCAGGTTGACGCCTTGCGCCAAGACCTCGGTATCGAGCCAACCGGGCCGGCCGGTCTGGCCGTGGCGGAACCGGATGATGCCATCCGCCAGGGCCCGCATGCGGTCGGAGAACTCGGTCGCGCCGGCGACCCGCTG
This sequence comes from Kiloniellaceae bacterium, assembly GCA_021776215.1. Lineage (GTDB taxonomy): Bacteria > Pseudomonadota > Alphaproteobacteria > Kiloniellales > J153 > JAJFGI01. Next base: position 10,839 of record JAJFGI010000231.1, read on the forward strand.
CAGGAACACCGGGGCCTGGCTGCGCAGGCGTTCCTTGGCCCGCTGGGCGCCGCGCAGGAACATGCGCGACCGGCCCACGCCCGGCACGATATCCAAGGCCACGCCGTCGACGCCGCCGGCGATCAGCCCCTCCACCTGGATCGAGACCGCGTCTTCGATCATGGCCGGCGGAACGTCCCAGCCTTGGTCGCGGACCATGCCGAGGACAAACCGGCGGCGGCCGCGGCCGGGGACGCTATCCACCGCCTCGCAGGCGATCTGCGCCGCCGAATAGTTGATGCAGAAGGCATCCTCGGCCAGGCCATGCGCCTGCAGGGTCAGCGGCGATGCCTCCAAGGTATTGGTGCGGATCACGTCGGCGCCGGCCTCCAGATAGGCGATGTGCACATCGCGCACCAGGGGCGCCCGGGTCAGGTTCAAGACGTCGATACAGGTCTCGGTGCCGTAAAGATCGCGCACCGGATTGAGATCGTACGCCCGCAACTGTCGTTGCGCCGAGCCGTCGCTGAGCAGGACCCGGTGGTCGAGAGCGTTGCGCAGGGTACGCATGTCAGGCAGCCTCCATCAGGCGCGGCCGCAGGCCCAGCATGCGGCAGACGGCGGCGCTGAGCGTGGACCGGTTGAGAGTGTAGAAATGGAAGGCGGTAACGCCTTCGGCGAGCAGCCGCTGGCACAGCTCGCAGGCGGTCGTGGCGGCCACCAAGGCGCGGGTCTCCGCATCTTCGTCCAGGCCGTCAAACCGCGCCGCCAGCCAGGCCGGCACGGTGGCGCCGCAGCGGCGGCTGAACTCCAGCGTCTTGGCGAAGTTGGTGATCGGCAGAACGCCGGGAACGATGGGCGCGGTGATGCCGGCCTTCGCCGCCCGCTCGCGAAACCGTAGGAACGTATCGGCATCGAAAAAGTATTGGGTGATGGCACGGGCCGCGCCGGCATCCAGTTTTTGCTTCAGGTTGTCGAGATCCGCCTGGGGATCGGGCGAGTCCGGATGGCTTTCCGGATAGGCGGCAACCGAGATGTCGAAATCGGCGATCTTGCGCAACCCCGCGACCAGATCGGCGGCATTGTGATAGCCGCCCTCCGTCGGCCGGAACGGGCCGCGCATGTCCGGCGCATCGCCGCGCAAGGCAACAATGCGGCGTAAGCCCGCATCCGCCCAGTCGCGGACCAGATCGTCGACCTCGGTGCGCGTCGCACCGGCACAGGTGATATGCGCCGCCGTGACCGGGTCGTCCCGCTGCAAAAGGGCGCGCACAATGCGGTCGCTGCGCTCGCGGGCGCTGCCGGCGGCGCCGTAGGTGACCGAGACGAATGCCGGGTTGAATGCCGCCAGACGAGCGACGGTCTGTTGCAATTGCGCTTCCGACTCGTCGTTGGCCGGCGGGAACAATTCAAAGGAGACGGCGGGCGGTGTGCTCATGGCTTACCCCGTGCTTACCCGATGGCGCGCGTTGCGGAAGTGCCGCGCGCATCGTTCGCCGGCTGCCGGGCCCGCCAAATGCGAACCGTCAGTGCCCCGCCCGTCAGGCAGAGCGCCGGATCGGCGGCCAGGCCGGCGGCTTCCACGTACTGCGCGATCTGCGCATCGTCGAAGCCGAGCCAGCGGTGCGCATGCGCCTCGCGCAGCTCGGCGCGGTCGTGCGCGGCGAAATCGATGACGATCAGGCGGCCGCCCGAGCGCAGGACCCGGGCCGCTTCGGCAATGGCGGCCGCCGGGCTCTCGGCGTAGTGCAGCACCATGCGCAAGGTCACCGTATCGAAACTGGCGGCCGGGAAGGGCAGGCGCAGCATATCGGCCATGCGCACCTGGCAATTGCGCAAGCCGGCGCGCCAGATGTTGGCGCGGGCGAATTTCAGCATGTCGATGGACCGGTCGACACCAATGCCGGTGTCGGCGCGGCCGCCGACCAACTCCAACACATGCCCGGTGCCGGTGCCGATATCGAGCAAGTCGCCCACCGGCGCCTTGCCGAGAACCTTCATCAGGGCCGCATCGACCTCGGCTTCGTCCACGTGCAGCGCCTGAATGCGCGACCAGTCCGAGGCATGCTGACGGAAATAGGCTGCCGACTTGACCGACCAGGCTTCCTTGACCCCCTCCAGGCGCCCCAAATCGCGGGCATGCGCCGGATCGTCGGCGGGCATCAGATCGACGATGAGACGGCCCAGCTCGCCGGTCCCGGCCCC
>JAJFGI010000232.1 GCA_021776215.1 Kiloniellaceae bacterium
CTCCGGGCTGTCGGCGTAGATGGCATCGGAACTTATGTTCAGAACGTGCTGGATCGGCCGCGCGGTCAGCGCGGCCGCCAGCGTCTCGGCGATAGTGATATTGTCGCGCAGCTTCGCCGGGGTGGTGCACGGCGCGATGGCGGACACGGCTACGATTGCGTCGTCCGGCCGCAACAAAGCGGCGAGCCGCTCGGCAGCGCCGGCGGCAAGCAGATCGACCTCCTCGCGGCCAAGTGACAACGTCGTCACACCACGGTCAGCGAGCTTATGAAGGATGGCCCGCCCCACGAAGCCGCCACCTCCCACAACCACGGCACGTTTGGGAGACCGTTCTACGATATTGTTGTGCTCAAGCATAGATCGGCATTCTCAATTTTACTTCCCAATAGCTCAACTGTTTCATTATCCAGTGTCAAAGCCGCTCTTCTCGAGGAAAAAGACGACCTCCATCGCCGCTCACCGAGCTCGATCTCGCGCAATACGATCGCGGCTCCGCTCGATAAGAAGTTCAGCTACCGCCTCGCCATAGATGGTGAGACCTAGGTCACTATTGTGCTGGTCATGCGGCAAGTTAAACCAAGATTCAAGTTCCGACTTCGACCGCGGGCGCGGTAGCCTGTCCATCATTTCGACCCAACCTGCCTCTGGGGTTGCGACAGTCAGCAATCTGAACGCCTCAGCATCCCCTTGCTCCTCGATCGACCGATAGTCGTTGAGGGACGGATGCACGAGGAACAGGGCATCCGGAAAATACCGACGTATCGCCGCGACTGACTCGCGACCAACCGCTGCTGCTTCGGACGGATCGTCGTAAAAGCGTTCATTGCTCATTGCATCTTTGTTTAACGCATCTTTGATCCGCTGCGTCAGTTGAGGTTTAACTCCAAAATAGCTACCAATTGTTACCGCGAAAACTTCCGGATATATCGTACGCAAAAGCACACTGGCGACTCGATCTGCGACATATTGTCGTATTTCGGCCTCACTGCCGACAAAAAGACCACCACGATAGTACGGTCGTCGTATCACGTCGTTCCGGATAAGATTGACAATGAGCACATCGACCGAGAATGGTAGTACGAGATTCTCTACAACTCTATCGAACTGCACGAGCCCGATTCCGTCGAGGCCGAAATTAATCACAAGTGTCTTCCGCTCATTAACAGCCGCGCGCCACTCTGGCGAACTGTTTAACTGCCTCTGCAGAACATCGCCCCAACGTACAGTGTTCGTTACGTTTGCCGTAAACGAATCTCCAACGAGCCCGATTCGAAACTCGTTCGGTCCCGGGATCTTACTGTAGTCTTGTTCGGAAATGTGCCCATGGCGATTGGTCCGCCAAGAAACGGGAAACGGGCTCGATCGCGCCAACGCGATATTCGGCCGATATCGGTGACCGGTGCGCATATCATATACCGATGCACCGGCCAAGGTGCCTTCCTGACCAGCCGCCGGTATACGAGCAAGAATTTGCGCTGTTATACCAAGAGTCAGCGTCCGATAAAGATAGACACGCCAAGTCACCTCTACCACAGCATATCCGACAACTAAGGAAATGCAGAGGAGGAGGATGTTGGCGAGACCCGTTATTCTGCGCGGTCGGACACCCATAGAAATTAACCCGAATCCGGAGGGACCATGGGCGCCCCAAGGCGGTAGTGAATCAAGCCCGCTGCGCGAGCTGTTTCGGCGTCGATGACTTGATAGGGATCGAGGATAATGCGGCCGGCCATTGTGGCCGCGATGTCCCGAGGTGCGATACTTCTATATTCCGCCCACGGCGTCAGAATCATTAGGGCGTCCGCGTCTCGAGCTGCCGCGAGAGGACTTTCCGCCGCCTCGGATCTCGGATGCCCGGCCATCTCCGCCAGCACTACTGGGTCGTGTAGCCGCACCCGAACCTCCGGGAGCTGTGCCAGCGTGGCCAGCGACGGCGAGTTTTTCACCGAGTGGGTGTCTTGCTTGTAGGCGAGGCCCCAGACGGCGACTAGCGGGTCACCTCCGTTCGCTAACACATGCTTCCTCAGGGTCTGCACGGCCCAGTCGCGCCGGTGCCGGCTGTTGGCGACGCATGCCTCGATAACGCCAGCGTCAGTGCCGTACTCAGCGGCCAGCCGGATTACTGTCGCAAGGTCGCGCTCGAGATTGCCGCCGGCAATGCCGAGACCCGCGTTGAGGTAGCTGTAGGCGCCGATACGCCGGTCTAGTTTCAAGGCGGGCACGATCTCTGGCCATACCGCTCCGACTTCTTCGCAAAGTTCCGCCATGGTATTGGCAACGCTGATCGAGGCGACAAGGCACATATTGATCGAAATCTTGGCAAGCTCGGCACTCTCGTAGCGCATCGGCAGGATCGGACATTCGAATGCTTCTAGAAGGGTGCAATAGGCATTCGGCAGTGGCTGCCCAGGGTCGGCACAGCCGACGATATACCGCTCGGGCTGTGTTGCTCGCTCTATCGCTTGCCCGAACACAAGCGTTTCGACCTGGTAGTAAAGGCGCGCCGGATCGACGTCGAGGCTGCGGGTAAAGCCCGGCGGCACCTGGCACAACACGACCAATACCGCTGACGCGGACAGATGTGGGACGACAGCGTCAATCAAACTGTGGACGCCGGACAGATCGCTGCAACCCCGATCATCGGTGACAACATCGAGAGCGATATAAACGACATCGCAGCGGCCAAGGTCGGCGGGATCCGCACTATACCGTTGGCGCGAATGGTTGTTTGCAATCAGCTCCGCTAGGCCCGGTTCGAGAATCGGCAGATCCCCCGCCACGATGCGGTCGATCAACGCAGCGTCTGGATCGAAGCACAGTGTCTCGAACCCCTTTGCACAGAACCCGGCCGCAGACACAAGGCCGAGGTGCGTCATGCCGACAACGCCGACGATCATGCCGCCATTTCTGCTGCCGCCTTTCCAAGCCGACGTAATAGGCGGTTTAGCCATAAATCCTTGGCAAGATCCGCCTGCGCACCGCTCTCACAAAGGCGGGTGAAATGCGCATACTCGAGGGTCCAAGTGGGATCGTCCTGTACCAAAGTCGCCGCCTCCTCGGGTGGACGGCCACTCGGCAGGACGCGAATTCGCTTCGTGAACGTTGTCGGCCCCCATTTGCACAACGATTCAATATGTGCCGACCCCTTCTCGGCGAACACATCGCAGGTAAAATGGTTGCGCCACGACAGCAACGTCATCTCACATTCGAAGCGCGGGTGCGTCCTCTCTGAGCCAAGTACGACATGGTCCGGCGCCCTATTCTCGAATCTGTTGCTGGCAAAAATTCGGAAATCCTCACCTGGCGCGCCAAACCAAAAATCGATGGTATCCAACAGATGCGAGCCCAAATCGTGCAATACACCTGACCCCTCGTCCCGCCATGCTGAATCGCGCACGAGCCGCGCTGTCCCATTGCCGTAGAACATACGACATCGATAGATGCGCCCGAGCTCGCCCGCGGCCAGGAGGTTACGCATACTTAAGAAATGCGGCTCGAAGCGATGGTTATAGGCAGTGTAGCAGACCGCATTGTTGTCTCTCGCCAATTGTTCGATTCGCTTCAGGTCGCCTTCTTCGGGCGCCCACAACGGCTTTTCGACCAGCACGTGCTTGCCTTGCGACAGCAAACTTTCCAGCAGCTCCAACTTGGCCTCATCTGGCACGCAGCACAGCGCCGCATCGTAGTCGTCAGGCGGCACGTCCCCGATATCGCGATACGTGGCCTCTTCATTCACCGGATCAACGGCAGCAACGAAATCGGCGCCAGCGAACCGTTTGCGCTTGTGCCCCTGAACGCCCAGTCCGACGACAATAACCCGCATGGCCTTAGGCGTACCGGATCTGCTTTTCCACGCTATCGATCTTCGCCATAACGTCATCCACGGTGATCGGAATATTGCCGTCGGACTCACATTCGCAGGACGCTGCCATGGTACCCAAGATCGTCGCTTCAGCAGGCGATGCGGACACCAGCATGGCGAGTGTTGCGTACGCGAGAAGTGCATCCCCAGCACCAACCGCGTCAACAACGCGGTCAACGAAACTGTCAACGGAAAAAAAGCTGTCGAGCGATTCGTGTTCGCCGCTCTTGCACGTCAACACGCCGCGGTCGCCGAGCTTCAAGATCAGCGTCTTACATTGGGCGGCGTCATAGAGAGATGATGCAAGTGGACGAATGCCAGAATCTTGATCGGCAAGTGCGAACCGCGCCTCGCGCTCGTTTGGCGTAATCAGATCAAAGTCTCTAAATTCAGTAATATTGCCCCAGCGGCTGGCAACCTGGCTGTCGGCGACGCGATATACGCCATCGGCAATAGAACTAATTAGACCTGAGATTGTCCGACGGTTGAAAATACCGTGCCGGAAATCGCTAAAGACCACTGCGTCGGTCGGCACTACACGTACCAGTTCCTTGATATCAGCGAGGATGCCGTTTGTGATGGAACGGTTATCAAGCGTATCGATCTTTAGCAAGCGATAGCCGCCAACCACGACCGCGTTCTTGTTGGTTGTCGGTCGCGTTTTGTCGATTACCGGGCGTACATCAACCCCGCAGCTCTTGAGATCCTTGAGAACAAACTCCTTGAGCGGGTCATCGCCGAGGACGGTCGAGAAAACAACCTCCGCTCCCGCTGAGCGCAAGTGCTTCGCTACAATTCCGGCACCACCGACGTATTCGGTGCGCCCCTCGTACAACACACTCATGGTCGGTGTCTTGGTTTGACCGCCGATCATCGCGCACTGGGTCAGGCTGTCGACGATAGTGTCACCAACGACATGCACGCGTTTATTAGCCATGCCGATCAGCGTCCTACGCAAATCGTCAAAGTTAATTTTTTCGCGCTCCATCAGAGTCATCAACTTCTCAAGCTTGATGACGGGCGGCGCAAGGTCAATCAGCTTGCTCGAGGAATAGACGATATCACCGGGCGTAAAGATCACCTCGCCGCCATAGCCCTCAATGACCTCCATCTCCTCGGCGGTCTTTGGATGAACCTGATTTGCGTTGTATTCATAGCCCTTGGCAAAATAGTCGGGCTGCAGGAGTGAGATGTTTTCTAGAGGCGTCGGATTTCGGTCAATCACCACGTAGTCGACGATCTCAAACGCCGCCAGGGTCGCGGCGCGCAATTCCTGCGGCACGTGTGGCCGGTAGGCACCCTTGTCAATATGTCGGTCGGCAGTGACGCTGGCGACTAGAATGTCAGCTTTACTTTTCGCGTAAATCAGGTGGCGGACATGCCCTGGATGCACGACGTCGAAAACGCCGTGGCACATGATGACCTTCTTGTCGCGCGGATGCGGGCCAATTATTGCGCGCAGGTCCTCAGGCGTCTTGATTTTGTGGCCGAACTGTTCGGTCAGCGAAATCGTCATGCCGCGCCTTTCTTGCCGAGATAGCGAAACCAGGTCTGTGTCGCCTTGGCTATTGAATCGGGCTCCCACAACGGGGCGTCTTGCCATGCGTCGATTTCGGCCATCATCCGGCCAACACCTTCCTCAAAGCTGATGTGCGGACGCCAACCCAAGTGGCGCTCAATCTTGGTGGTATCCGCCCAGGTGCAGTAAGGTTCGCCCGGCCGCGTCGGCATATGGACCGTGTCGCCGCCAATCAACTCGACAAGCCTTCTGATTTCTTGCGGATTGTTTGCGCCGAGATTCCAGACCTCGCCGGTCATGTCCGTTTCCGCTGCCGCAAGAAACGCTGATGCGACATCGGTAACGTAGAGAAAATCGCGGCGCTGACTGCCATCGCCGACCACGGTCATAGGCTTGCCGGCCAGCTTCTGCTTCAAGAATACGCCGAACACCGCGCCATAGGCACCGGTTGTTCGGACCCGGGTACCATAAGCGTTGAAGATGCGGATCGCATTCACCGGAAGATCGTACACGCGATGCCAGTGGAACACGGCTTCCTCACCCATGTACTTCGATAGCGCGTAGGGGTATTGCGGCGCGATCGGATGATCTTCCCGTGTCGGGACGTCGGCGAGCCCATAGCAGGAGGACGAGGCAGCATAAACGAACTTGCTAACACTCGCCGCCCGCGCGCCCTCAAGAACCCGAACCGTTCCCTGCACATTGGTCGACATATAATCGATCGGCTTTTCGATCGACGGCACGATGTCGCCGATTCCAGCAAAATGCAAAACGATGCGAGCGTCCGAGAAGACGGAGTTGCTCGGTTCGATCGCCCGGATGTCGATTCGTTCTATTGTCAGGTCTGGATTACCCGCATGCTGGGCGAGATTACTTTCCCTGCCGCCCACAAGGTTATCGATCACACGCGCTCTATAACCACGGTCGAGCAGCAGGTCGACCATGTGGCTGCCAATGAAGCCCGCTCCCCCGGTAACCAGCGCAATCGGCTTCACTGTCATGCCGCCTTGGTTTCCTTCAACGTGCGAACGTTGTAGTAGGAATTGTCGGTCATCGAATTCGGCAGTTTACCGGACTTAAATGCCCGGCACAGATCGCGCACCGCGTCCTCGATCTGGCACTTGGGCTCGAAGCCCAGCTCGCGGCGGATCTTGTCAGAGTTGATGTGATAGGAGCGGATATCGTCGGTCGGCGTCGTCTCGATATCGATCTTGCCCTTTTCCGGAAACTCTCGCTCAACAATGCCTTTGACAATCAGCGCGATGTCCATGATCGACATGTTTTGGAAGCCGCAGTTGAATGTCTTGCCGGCAATCCTTCCAGCGTCAACCTCAACCAGCAACTTGTAAAGATCGCACATGTCCTGCACGTGCAGGTTGGGACGCAATTGCGTACCGCCGAACACAACGATCTTGCCATTGTTGACGGCATGGTTGGTAAGAATATTGACGGACAAGTCGAACCGCTGTCGCGGTGCGTAGCCGCACAAAGTGGCTGGCCGGATTGTAACGCAGACAAAGTCGTCTGACTGATGCTTAAACAGCAGCGGTTCACACATCCCTTTGTATTTGTTGTAGAGAGTCAGCGGAACCAGCGGATGATCCTCCGTCACCTCCGGTGCATCGGAAACGCCGTAGACGGAGCTTGATGAGGCGTAGATGAAGCGCTTTACGCCCGCTTCCTTGGCGGTGACAACCATTGGTTCGAAAGCTTTAAGATTGATCGTCGTGCTGAGATTCTCGTCGAGCTCGAAGCTAGCGTCATTTGAGATACACGCCAGGTTTATGACGACGTCGACGCCCTTACAGGCCTTGAGCAACTCCGCGGTGTCGCGGATATCGCCTGTGACCAGCGTGAAGTTTGGATCGTCGTGCGGCAGAAAATCAGAACCAAAATAACAAGTATCGAAAGCAGTCACCCTATAGCCGAGATCGAGCAGTTGAGGACAAAGCAAGCTGCCCACATAGCCAGCTCCGCCGGTAACAAGCACATGTTTCATGAGATTCACCCTTATAGATCTAATGCGCAAACATGCCGCGCGCCCCATCAGGCGACAGCGGGCACCGCAATACTGTAGCCGGCCGACTCGGCATCACGATAGAACATCTCCACCGTTTCGCGCGAATACCCATCGAGGTCCTTGCCGACGAGCTTGAGCTTGGCAAGGAGATCGTTCGTTGCGGTGATAATGTCGCAACCAATCGCATCAGCTTGGAAGATGTTGAGCAGTTCGCGTGGGCTAGCCCACAGCAATTCGGCCTTCGGCTTGCCGGAAAGTATCTTCTTTGCCTCGACCATATGTGGCACTGGATCCACACCGGTATCGGCAACGCGGCCGGCGAAAACCGACACAATGGCGGGGACGTCCGCGGCAAGAGCGTCCGCGACTGTGTGAATTTGCCCCAATGTCAAAATGGCAGTGACGTTCAAGACGACTCCTTGTTTGGAAAGGCGCCTGATCAGCGGTGCGGAGGACTCGCCCTTGGTGTTGGTGATGGGAATCTTGACGTTAACATTCTTGCTCCAGGACGCTATCTGAAGGGCTTGTTGTTCCATTTCCGCGAAATCATCGGCGAAGACCTCTAACGAAACCGGTCGGTCCGGAACCTTCGACAACACCTCCCGGCCAAAGGCTTCGTAGTCCGAAATGCCGGCCTTCCGCATCAAGGTTGGGTTGGTCGTGAAGCCCTTGATCAGTGGGTTGGTCGCCATCTCGAGTATGCCGTCGATATCGGCACCATCGGCGAAAATCTTGATCTTGAGGTCCTTCAGTTGAGTCATGTCGGTTGTCCCCCTGGGTCAGGTATTTCGGTGTCGCTTGCAAAGCCCTCTCGCTGCAAGATCCAAGAAACCGCCTCACCGAGGCTTGACACCGTAATTGCCTGCTTGCTCGGTTTGGTTTCGGCTATATAGCCCCGATCGATGAAGATCGTCGTGCACCCCGCGGTCAGTCCAGCCTGCACGTCGCTGTCCCGATCACCTACCATGTAGCTTGCCGTGAGGTCGAAGCCCCATTTTCGCGCAGCATCGAAAAGCATTCCTGGCCCCGGCTTTCGTCGGCCGGTCGCCTGCGCTTGGGTCTCGAAACAGGTTTCGATATCGTCAATCGCAATTTCTTTTCGGAGACGTTCATGCATTGCCTCGACCACAGATCGATCGACATATCCCGCGCTGACATCCGGTTGATTCGTTGCGACTACCACAATGAAACCCGCGGCTTTCAGCGCCAAGACCGCGTCAGGCCCATCTGGATAGAGCGTGAAATCCTCGATTCGTCTCGGCGCAAAGGAGCGTCCTCCGCGAAACTCAGGGATGGATAAAACTCCGTCCCTATCCAGTATGACCGCCCTTCGGATCAATAGATATGACCCTGCCCAGACTTACTGGACTCTATCTCCGCATGGCGCCTCACCACTTGGTCTTCTGCACTTGAAGCAACTCGTGAGAAACAAGGCAGTGCCAAACCACGGCCTGGAATGCTTCCGTATGAGGCGTTACCAATCCGTCGTCGACTGTGGGTACCACAACGACGACGTCACCTTTTTGCTTCGTGTAGCCACCGTCGCGCCCGACGACCCCGTACACCTTTGCCTTACGCTCACTGGCCAAGTCTATGGCGTGAATCAGATTGACGCTAACCTGCTTCTCGATACTGCCGCCACCGACGGAGAAGATCAAAAGTGCGTCCTTTTCCCCCAGGCGGCTAACCCGAAGCCACGCCGCGAAGACGCCGTCCCATCCATCGTCATTGATCCGGGCGGTCAACTCAGAGACGTTATCAGTAGGGGCATAGGCTTCGATACCGCAAAGCTTACGGAAATCGTTCACCGCATGCGCACAATTTGCGGCACTGCCGCCAACCCCGAGCAAGAATAGCCGTCCGCCTTGCTCGCGCAAGCCAGCGAGCGCCTGTGCCAGGGACTCAATCATGGCCTTATCGATACGATCGGCGATGGCCTTCACCTGCTCAAAGAACCTATCGGCGTGAGCGACTTGCATTTCGGTAATATTCCAAGGCTACTTGTTAGAAAAATGATGCCCATTGAAGCAAAAGATCACTAGCCCCAATCTGCCACGCTACCGCACTTCGGGTGAATGCAAGTCACCCGAAGCCTACAGATTCGACGAGAGCGCCGCGGCGACCTATGCCGCTGCGATCACATCTACATCGACAACGGCCCTCACCTTCCCGCCCAAGAGATCGAGAAGTATGAGCGCGCGCTGGCTATCCGTTACGCCCTCGAAGAGGCCGAGACGATCCGCAAAAGCGCCGTATACGACCCTCACGGTGTCGCCGGCCTTCCATGAGTTGCATGGGTCGAGCGGGATACAGCCGTCTGCGCCTTGCCGGTCCAAAAGTTCGTTAATCACCGGACTGGGAACCGGAATCGGCCGGTCCCCGCAGGCAACCAGGCGGACAACACCAAATGTCGAATGGATCGCCCGCCAACGTTGCCGTGCCATATCAATGGCGACAAATAGATATCCGGAGAAAAGCGGGCGCTGAACCCGCTCCACCTTGCGGGCGTGACGACGAACGCGGCTAAATTTAGGCAGGAAGACTTCGAAACCCTGACGCCGTAAATTGAACGCGGCCTTGTCTTCCTGATTGGCATGCGTTTGGACCGCATACCAGCGTCCCCCCGCAGCAACCTTCATGGCTCGCCTTCACCATTGTGCGTGAACTGTTTCACTGCTTGCCTCAGAATGTTCGGAATCAGAACGCGCGACGTGCCGACCGCTTCAACGGCCGCCTCGTATGCCTCCTGCGTAGCTGTTATATCCGATATGAGGACGCCATCGCACCTGCCCATGATCGAGGCAATATCCTTAACCACCGGCACGCCGGCAAAGTTCTCAGACGCGGCCCCGTCATCGACCAGCGCGACGATTCTCACTGGTTGGTCCAGCGCACAGATGATCGCTATTTCTGCCAAGTCGCTGCGCCCCATCAAGGCGATGTTTTGCCAATTCATCTGAGTGGCCACATGGAGCGCATCTTCGCAAGATGCACGAGCCTGCCGGAAAAAATCAAAGGAATAGACGAGATAGCTTGCAGTGAGCCGGGATTTCTCCGCAAACCCCTTCGGCGTGAGATAGTAAGCGTAGCGGCGGCTCGGAATTTGCTGAACCTTGATCAAACCTTTGTTCACGCACCGCTTGAGGTAAGCGTTCACGAGTCCAAGCGCAATACCCAACTCGGACGCCAGACGTCGCTGCGTGACCATCCCGTCTTCCTCCACCGCATTGAGGAGACCGAGGGTAATCTTGTTTTCTGCGGGATCGAGGTGATCAGATGGTTGGCTCATCATGTCCGTCATAAAAAGTCGCGCGCGTGACTAAGAAAAAGGTTGCGCGCGTGCCTAAACTCGCCGGCCAGCGGTGTTAGAGCTAGCGTTCATATCACGAACATGGTCCTTGTTCAAGAGGTGAACGAATGCTCCAAAGAGCGAGAAATACTGGGTGCGTAGCTGCTCCGTTGACCGGCTGCTATCTACTATCCTATTGAAGTTCCTGGAAGCGGGGCTGGCTTAGGACACGGAAGCCCGGACCGTTGCCCTCGCATGAGACAACGTCTAATAACATATAAGTCCCGCGATCGAGGCGCCACTCCAAACAAGTCGATGCAGCGCTTGCCCGAGTCGAACGCGAGCTGGCAGTTGGACCGTAATCCCAACCTCTCGCGGTCGCGCATCCGCACTGGCCCCGCCCAAGAGCCCGCACACCGCGCGCCGCTACGGGCCCATAGCTGAAACCGGGGAAAACACCGGGGAAAACGCGCCCGCCTGGCTGGGGCGGGAGGACTCGAACCTCCGATCGCGGGATCAAAACCCGCTGCCTTACCACTTGGCTACGCCCCAATTCGCCCTGGCGGCCCGCAACCTAGCGCCGTTCCCCGGATGCCGCAACGGCTCACGAGAGCGCCGTAGGATTATGATTAGCCGCTGTCGGTCTCGCTCGCCGTGGCGCGCGCCACCCCAGCGGGGCTGAGCGAATAGGCCCAACCCAGGGCCAGGCCCCAGGCGATCCACAACAGCTCGCGGGCCCGCCGGACCACGGCCACCACCAGCCCCAAGGTCGGGACGCCGGTCAGGGCCCCATAGAGGAGGAACAACACCCCCTCGGTGGCGCCCAAGCTGCCTGGGATAATAAAGGCGGCGGTACGCACCAGTTGGGCCATCGCTTCGATCAGCCAGAGCTCGCCGAGCGACAGCGGCTGTCCGAGGAACCACATGATGGCATAGAGCTCGACCATGCCGAGCACCCAATTCACCAGGGCCAGCAGCCAGGCGGCGGCGAAGCGCCGGCGCCGCTCGCCATAGAAATGCGCGAAACGGTCGTCCACGTCCTGGATGTGCACCAAGACCGTTTCCAAGCGCCGGCCGATGCGCCGCTGCGCCAACCAGCCGGCCAGGCGGCTGGCCGTCCGCCACCGCTGCACGGCATAAAAGCCGCCGACACTGACGGCCAGGGCCAAAAGGCCGGTCCCGGCAACCCACCGATAGAGCTCCGGCAGATTTTCTTCGGCAAGGCCAAAGGCAAATCCCACCGCCGCGAAGGTTATGAGGGCCAGCAGATTGACGGTCCGGGCGATGACCAGCGACGCGCCGCTTTCGCGATAGCCGATGCCGTGGAACCGCTTGAGCAGAAAGGCCTTCACCGGCTCGCCGCCCATCGACCCGGCGGGGATGACCAGATTGAACGCCTCGCCAACCATGCGCACCTTCCACAGGCGATAGAGCCAGCCGACGTTCAGCCGGGCGCTGGGCAACATCAGATGCCACGATGCCGTGTCCGCCAGGAAGGCGAGAAAAAACACCGCCACAACGACCAGCGCCCCGGTGCCGCCAAGTTGGACCAGGCGGCGCCATAGATCCGCCAGATCCGCCTGGGCGACGATGGCGGCGAGCAGCCCGAGGCCAAGAAACAACGCCAAGACGCGCACCAGCGTGCGGCCATTGGACTTGCCCTTGCCGCCCGCGGCGCTTCCCGGGAACGCCGCCAAGAGCGCCGGCAAGACGATGAGCGTGGACAGCAGCGACAGGCAGATGGCGAAGGTCAGCAGGATTCCCATGCTGGCGGTTCCGCGATGGCTGGACAGCGCCAGGGCGCCAAACGAGCCGATCGTGGTCAGCGCGCTATAAAGCACCGCGCGGGGCGTGCTGGTCGCCATCAGGCCGCTGCCGCCGGTGCCCCGCCCACGCGTGACAATATGAATGGCGCCGGCAACCCCCAGCCCGAAAAGCAGCGGCAAAACGATGACATTGGCGAAGTTGAAGGGCATCGCCAGAAGCACCGTCGCCGCCACCGTCAACACCGCGGCAAGCATCAGCGGCGCCAGCACCAGGGCCGTTTCCCGCACACTGCGCAGGAGCACGAGCAAGAGCAGGACGATCAGCGACACGGCATAGATCGCCGCCTCGGCGAAGGCCCGGACAACCGCCTGGCCGGCTTCGGTGATGGTAATCGGCGGACCGGTGGCCGCCGGCGCCACACGCGTCACGGCGTCCACGAACCGGCGCCGTAGGTCGGGGTCGTGCAGATTGCCGTTGGGCACCACATCGACCAATGCCCGGCCATCGGTGGCAATCATGCGTGTCTGTAGGTTCGCGGGCAAATCCTCAAGCGTCACCGGCGTGGCTTCCAGCGCCGCGCCAAGATCGCTCAGGTTCTGCGGCAGGCTGCCGAGGAGAAGGCGCTGCAGATCGGCAATCGCCGACCCGTCGCGGCCGAGCCGATCCAGGGCGGCCGCGAACCTGTCGGCGCTGGCCCGCAATGACGCGGGAGCGTCATTCAGGTTCTCGCGCAGGTCCGCCAGCGCCTCGGCAAGCTCCGGTGCGGTCGGCGGCGCCGGGTGTTCCTGCGGCACCAGGATCGGGGTCAGAAACAGCGCCATCTCGTCGACGACCGCCAGCTTTTCGTCCTGTGCCCGCGGCACGAAGTCGGCCAATGTCGTGGCGCTCTCCACGGTTGGCAGCGCATCCAGGCGCGCCGCCAAGCGCTCGCCTTCCGCCAAGTCCGGCGCGAGCACCTGAACCCGATACGGCTGCAAGCGCGGATCATCGAGCAGATCGAGGAGCGTCGCCACCGACTCGCTCTTCGGATCACGCAGGTTGAGCGGGTCGTCATCGAACCGGGCGAAAGGGACGAGCGCCGTCGCGCCAAGTCCCAACACCAGCGCCGCCCCGATCACCAGTCGCCGATGGGTGACCACCGCGGTTTGCAGCCAATCGCCGGCGCGATTGCGCGGCAGCGCCACCCCCGGCCGCAGGGGAAGCAAGGCCAGGATGGC
The DNA here is from genome assembly GCA_021776215.1 of Kiloniellaceae bacterium. Classification (GTDB taxonomy): domain Bacteria; phylum Pseudomonadota; class Alphaproteobacteria; order Kiloniellales; family J153; genus JAJFGI01. The sequence continues at coordinate 13,675 of JAJFGI010000232.1, forward strand.
CGGCAGGATCGTCAAATTGGCGAACAAGGCGATGAACATGCCGACCCCGGAGATGAGGCCGAGCTCGGAGACCCCGCGGTAGTCGGTGGGCAGGAACGAAAAAAATCCGATCGCCGCGGCAACGGCGCACAATGTCAGCGACCCTCCCACCCCAGCGGCGGCCTCGGCCAGGGCTTGGCCGGGGGGGCACGCACCGTCGCCATCCCGGTCCAGCGCCTCGCGATAGCGCAAGGAGAAATGAATTCCGAAATCAACGCTCAGGCCGATGAACAACACCGCGAAAGCAACCGAGATCAGGTTAAGCCCGCCAATTGCCAGGGTCGCGAAGCACGCCGTCCAGACAAGGCCCATGACCAAGGTCAGCATGGTGCCGGCAACCAGACGCGCCGAACGCAAGGCCATGCCGAGCAGGCCGGCGACCAGCACGGCCGAGATCAGCCCGACCAGCCCCATGCTGTCCCGCAAGGTTTCCAGTTCCTCCTGGAACAGGATGGGCGAGCCGGTCAGGCGGACGCGCACGCCGTGCGCTTCATTCAATTGCAACTCGGCGACCAGGCGGCGCACGGCCTCGATCGACGAGGCGGCGGGGGACAAGGAGCCGAAATCGAGGACAGGCTGCACGGCGATGAAGCGACGCTTGGCCTCGGGCGTCGGCGCCGCGTCCGCGAGCAGCTCGCGCCAGGAAAGCGGCGTGGCACCGCCGGTGCCGGCGCGGGCATCGGCCAGCGATTCAACCGCCGCCGCCATTTTGTCCAGGACCGGCGCGACCGCCGTCCGCGCCGATTGGCTGCCGGCATCCTCCGCCAGCGCCTGGTTCAGCACCGCGGCCAGACCCCGCAGGGACGGGTCCTCGCTCAGCGCCGAAAGCAGCGGCTGCGCCTCCGCCAATCGGTCGGAGAGGGCCTGTAGCTCGTCGAGATCCAGGAACAGCAAACCGTTGCGGCGAAAAAAGGAATCACCGTCCTGGAAAAACACCTCGCGGAACACCTGTGGGCGCGCCGCCATGCCGTCGGCCAGCGCCGCGGCGGCGTCCGCGGCCAGATCCGCCGTGTTGCCGTCGACGACGACAATCAAGGTATCGCTCAGTTGCGGGAAAGCCGCCGACAAGGCCGCATCGTGTCGGCGAAACGGCAACTCCGGCGAGAGCATGTCCGTGGTGCTCGTGTTTATGCCGATCCGGGTGATCGTGAGGTAGCCGGCCACGCCGGTTGCCAGCACGGCCAAGACAAGCACCAGCGGGGCGAGCCGCACGACGCGGCGAACCCATCGGGCGAGGAGGTCCCCGACGCGCGCGGTGGAGAAGATCACGGCGACACGGCGGCCGACCGGCCGGGAGCAGAGATGGCGAGCTGGTGCGCCTGACCGGCAAGACGTCGCGCTTCGGCTACTATTTCGACTATGTCACCGGCAGCGTGAGCTATGCGACGATCTTTCTCGGCATCGGTCTCGGCCTCGACCAAAGCCTGCATCTGACGGGCGGAAACACGGTCGGCTATCCCGGCATCGGGGGATTCGAGCTTGAGGACGGTATCTACCTGGTTGCCCCTATTGTCTGGGTGGGTTGGCTGACGCCGTTCTTTGTCGCCGCCGGTACCGGGGCGGTCATCTATTGCCTGTGGACGCTTGGCCGCCTGGTGCGGCTGCGACAAGAACCAGCAGGGCAAGGCCAGCTCCCCCGACTCTAGGACCCGGCGCCACGCCAACGGGCGCGGAACTTCAACGCCATGAAAAGGGCGAAGCCGGGAGCACCGACCGCTGCCGCCAGAAGCAGCCAGTCCGCCCCGCCCAGCCACACGGCGAGCGGCACCACGAGCATCGCATCATCCGGATCGAACCCGGCAGCCCCGCGTAGCTCGCCGGCCCGCGCGCCGTGCAAATCCTCCAGCCGAACAACCAGCAGCAGAATGGCGGCAATCGCGGCGCCGGCGACAAGGCCCATCAGCGGCGCCCATGTGCCGAACATGCTGTCACGCAGGCCGATCCCCAGACCGGCGAACGCCAGCGCATTCGAAAGAGCATCGCTGATCAGATCGAAGAAGTGGCCGCGCGCGCTGGATTTGCCGCTCAACCGGGCCAACTCGCCGTCGGCGCGGTCCAGAAACATGGAAAGAAGAAATATGCCGGCGCCCCAGTGACGCCACGCCTCGCCGCCATGGGCAAAGGCCCCGGCGGCGGCGAGACCCGTCACCAAACGGACTATGGTGACGTGATTGGGCGTGAGAGGGGTGGCAACCAGCGGCCGGACGGCAACGCGTACCGTCCGGTGAATCCAGGTATTGTGGCTCATGCGGCGGGAGCTTAGCGGCCGCCGGACGCGCACTCAAGGTGCACGCGCAAACCGATCGCCCTCCCGGACCATGACCAAAACATGTCGGGAACGGGGCTCGGCCGGGTCACGGTACCGACTGGCGGATTCGGCCCGATCATCCAATGAATCAAGTTGTTAGCGGGAAATTACCATTAATCCGTAGTTAATCTCTCATGCGGCAAAATGCCGCTTCCTGCTTCACACAGCGAGATGGGCATCTTGGGCCACAAGAACGGCAAACCCGCGAAGTCAAAGCGTGCCGCCAAGAAAACGGCCGCCGCATCGTCACGCGCCGGCGACGCCGACCCGCGGCCGGGCACGGCTAAGGAACCGCCTGCTACCAAGGCGGTAAAGCCGGCGACCGGCACGGCACCGACCCAGGGCAAGCGCCCGCGTGCCGGCCGGGCCCCGAGCGGCGCCGCGGCCACCGTTGCGGATAAACAGGTCGAGCCGCCGAAACTCGGGCCGCCGTCCGGCCCGGCCACCGTGTCCCCCCCTCTCTCGGGTGCGGCGGCAGCTCCCGTATCGCGAAATCCGGCGGGCGTCGCGCCCGCCGGTCCGGCCCTGCCCACCTCGGCCAACCCTCACTCGGCCAGCCCTCACTCGGCCAGCCCTCTCCCAGCCAACCCTTTCCCGGGAGCACGGCGGCGGACCTCGGAGCGTGCCGGCGCCGCCCCCGGTCACGGCGACGCCAAACGGACCGGTTCCGACGCGCGAGGCGACTCGGGCGACTCGGGCGAGACGCCGCCGCGAGCCAACAAGCTGATGCCGACCAATGCGGTACATCCGACGGAGCGGCGCATCAAGCGGCGCATGCACAAGAACGGGGCGCTCATGGCCGCTGCCGGCGCCGCGCTGCTCGGCGTTCTGATTCTCAGCAATCAAAGCGAACCGCCAGAGCTGGTGCTCAGCGACCGGCAAATCGCCTCACGCCTACCGGCCGGCCAGGATTGGCAGAGCGACGCCCCACCGGAGACCACTTCCGAAACCGCCAGCCGCCGCCCAGCCGCCGATAGCGACAGCCCGCCGGCGCGGCCTCACAGCACCGTCGACAATCCGCAACTGGCGGCCCAAGACCAGGCCCAGACCCACATGGACGCACTGAATACGGGCGATATCGTCGAAATGGAGCGTCTGCTGACCCGCCTGGATTTGGCCGTGGGTACCCCCGACGGCGTCATCGACGAGGACACCACGCAAGCCATCCGCCTCTATCAGGAGATTGCCGGCCTGCCCGTCGACGGCAAGGTGTCGCAAGACCTGCTCGCCGACATGCGCGAGGTGGTCAAGATTCTCGACGGCACTAACTAGGGCGTAACACCTAAACGGCGTCACCGCCGACCGGTTGCTCATCTTCGCCATTCAGAATCGGCGCCGCGGCAAGCCACCACGTCGGCCGCTGCGCCCGAATCCGCGCGGCGGCGCCGCGTGCCGACGACGGATCCGCATAGAGACCGAAGCACGTCGCGCCGCTGCCGGACATCCGCGCCAGGAGACAACCGGCGGTCGCCGAAAGTGCCGCCAGCACATCATCGATCTCCGGCATCAAGCGTCGTGCGGCCGGTTCCAGGTCATTGCGGCAAGCCGCCAACCGCGCCGCCAAGTCGGTCGCCGTGGCGATCGGCCCGATCCAGGGTTGCGGCGGCGAAAAGGCGCCCCGGCGCGCGGCAAAGACGGCGCTCGTCGCCAGCGGCCGGCCCGGATTGGCCAGGACCAGCCAGGCTTTTGGCAAACCCGGCAGCGGCACGATCCGCTCGCCAATCCCTGAGACATAGTTGGGCCCGCCGGCAAGGCAGACCGGCACATCGGCGCCCAGGTCGGGGGCGAGCCCCTTCAGCACGGCCCTGTCGCCGGCGCCCCAAAGTGCTGCCAGACCGCGGAGCGCGGCAGCGGCATCGGCGGAGCCCCCGCCCAGACCGGCGGCGACCGGCAACCGTTTGTCCAGGCGAATGGCGGCACCGTCCGCAATGCCCAAGCGTGTCCGCAGAGCCCGCGCCGCGCGCAGCACCAGATTGTCGTCAGCCGTGCTCCCGGCACCCGTGATCGCAGATGCCAACGGGCCGGTTATGGAGAGCGTCAAGTCGGCGGCGGGAGCAAACGTCAACTCGTCGCCAATGCCGGCAAAGACAACCAAGCTTTCCAGCTCGTGATAGCCGTCGGCCCGGCGTCCGACGATGTGGAGGGTCAGGTTGACCTTGGCCCAGGCGGAGCGCCGCAGCATCGGGGCGGCTACCTCGGGCGTATCGGCGGGATCAGATATCTTTTCCCGGCTCTTTCAGACCGTTGCGAATCTTACCTTCGATCGTCGGCACCGTGTCGGCTTCTGGCTCCAGGCTCAGGGCACGGCGCCATTGGAACCGCGCCTCCTGGTGGCGGCCGACGCGCCAGTAGACATCGCCCAGATGGTCATTGATTACCGGATCCTGCGGCCGCAACTCGACGGCGCGTTCCAGCATCTTGACCCCTTCCTGATACTCGCCGAGGCGGTAATAGACCCAGCCCAGGCTATCGACAATAAAGCCATCGTCGGGGCGCAGCTCCACGGCGCGAACGAGCATGCCCTTGGCCTTGTCGAGGTTCAGCTTCTTCTCGACCCACGAGTACGCCAGGTAGTTGAGGACAAACGGTTGATCCGGCTCGAGCTCGAGGGCCTGCAGGAAGTCCTTTTCGGCGCGCGGCCACTGCTCCAAACGCTCGAGGGCAATACCGCGGAAGTAGAATAGACTCCAGTGCCGACGATCCGGGTCGGCGATCCGCGCCGCGGCACGGTCATAGGCGGACGCGGCCTCTTCAAAACGCTCCTTGCTGCGATACAGGTTGCCAAGACGATACAGCGGCTCGAACCGGGCCGGGCGGGCGGCCGCCAGGGTTTCAAGCTCCGCAGCGGCCTCGTCGACTCGATCCAGGCTTTCCAGTTCTTCCGCGATCCGCAGCCCGGCCATCCAGGAAAACGGCGACTGAGCCGGGATTTGCCGATAGACCACGATGGCCTCGGCACCGCGCCCCTGGCCTTGCAGCACCTCGCCGATAAGGATCCGCGCAATCTCGAAATCAGGCTTCAACCACAGGGCAAGGTGCGCGTGCACCAAGGCGATCTCTTCCGCCCGTTCCTGGGAAAGCAGGCTGGCCAGGTTGAACAAGGCTTCCGCCATACCGTCCGCCGGCGTGGCGACCGAGGGTTGCGGCGTGCCGCCGGCCTGCAGGCGCTCCAGCGCGACCTCGAACAGCGTCGAATCCGGGCTGCGCTCGAGCATGTCTTGATAAAGCTTGGCGGCGCGGTCCACCTCGCCGATGCGTTCGAAGAAATTGCCGACCACCCAGGCCAAGCGGAGGGTCGGCCTGTCGGTTGCCTCAAGGGCCTCCTCATAGGCGACCTTCGCGGCATCCATCCGCCCGGCGACGTCATTGATGAGCGCCAGATGCAGACTGTAGAAAACACCGAATCCGTTGCGGTTGCGCAGCGGCGCCGCCCGCTCGATCGCCGCATCGAGATTGCCCTTGGCGACCTGGACCCAGGACCGCAAAAGCGGCCCGGTAACCGTATTCAGACCCTTTTCCGGCAACTGGGTGAGGATATCCTCCGCCTCGTCCATGGCCCCGCGGGCGGCGGCATCGACGGCCAGGACAAGACCGGCCAACCCTTGATCCGGATCCGCCGGACCGATACGCCGTGCCAACTCCACCGCCTTGGGCCGCCGCCCGTCCGCCGCGTTCAGGACGAAAGCGCGATCAAGAAGTTGCTCGTTTTCCGGATCCGAGGCCAGCGCCTGCAGCATATAGTCCGCGGCACTCGATATATCCTGTTGGCGCCCGGCATGGAGGCCGGCCAGATAGGCGCCGTACGGCGATCCCGATTGCACGTCGGCATCCGTGCTCACATCGCTGGACGCCGCGGCCACCCGAAGAATGGGCAGCGAGGGCGGCTCGGCGGCAAGCTCGCTGATTTCGGCGCAACCCGGAAGCAACAGAACCACGCCGGTCAGTGCCCACAACGCCCTATACATCTTGGACCGCACCAATTCGCCCTCCTTCGGGGCCTTTATAGGCGCCGCTGATCGCCCACGGCAACAGGCCGGCCTGAGTCCGGCGGCGGCGTTCCCCAAATTGGTACGCGGCGCCCGCGCAAGCAAGGACGAAACGGCCTGCGAGAGCCGGTAATCCCTACATATTGGGATAGTTCGGCCCGCCGCCCCCTTCCGGGGTCACCCAGGTGATGTTCTGCTCCGGGTCCTTGATATCGCAAGTTTTGCAGTGCACGCAATTCTGGGCGTTGATCTGGAGCCGGGCATTGCCGCCGTCCGCGTCGCGGATGATCTCATACACACCCGCCGGGCAGTACCGCTGTTCCGGCGCGTCATAGAGCGGCAGATTGTGCGCCACGGGCACCGCAGGATCGGCCAGGCGCAGGTGGACCGGCTGGTCCTCTTCGTGGTTCGTGCCCGACAGGAAGACCGAGGATGGCTTGTCGAAGCTCACCACCCCATCCGGCTTGGGATAGTCGATCTTCGGCGCCTCGGCGGCCGGCCGCAGGCTGCGGTTATCCGGTTCCCGGTGATGCAGGGTCCACGGCGCCCGGCCGCCCAACAGTTTGAGATCAAGGCCGGCGTAGAGCATGGAACCGAACAGGCCCCAGCGGGCGAACGCGGGGCGGAAGTTGCGCGCCTTGTGCAACTCCTCGTAGATCCACGATCCGCGGACTTTCTCCGGATAGCTCGTAAGCTCGCCGTATCCCGCATCGCCGGTCGACAGCGCCTCGTGGACCGTTTCGGCGGCCAGCATGCCGCTTTTGATGGCGTTATGGCTGCCCTTGATCTTCGGCACATTCAAGAATCCGGCGGCGCAGCCAAGCAGCAACCCGCCGGGGAAGACCAATTTCGGCAAGGCCTGCACACCGCCCTCGTTGAGGGCGCGGGCGCCGTAAGCGATACGCGTGCCACCGGCGAGCATCGGCCGGATCGCCGGGTGCGTCTTGAAGCGCTGGAACTCGTCGAACGGCGACAGGTGCGGGTTCTTGTAGTCCAGGCCAATCACATAGCCGATCGCCGCCTGATGGTCTTCCAGATGATAGATGAACGAGCCGCCCCAGGTTCGGCGGTCCATGGGCCAACCCGCCGTGTGCAAGACCAGTCCCTGGCGGTGCTGCGCCGGATCGAGCTGCCAGAGCTCCTTGAGGCCGATGCCGTAGGTCTGCGGGTCCGCGCCCTCGCCCAGGGCGAAGCGCTGCATCAGGGTCTTGGTCAGGGAGCCGCGGCAGCCTTCGCCGAACAGCGTGTACTTGGCGCGCAGCTCCATGCCCGGCTGATAGGTGTCCTTCTTGGTGCCGTCCTTGGCCACGCCCATGTCGCCGGTGGCCACCCCGCAGACACGCCCGGCATCGTCGTAGAGCACCTCGGCGGCGGCAAAGCCGGGAAAGACCTCGACGCCGAGGGCTTCCGCCTGCGCGCCCAGCCAGCGGCACAGGTTGCCCAAGGAGATGATGTAGTTGCCGTGGTTCTGGAACTGCGCCGGCATCACTCCCACGGGCAGGCCATAGGCCCGCGTCGCCGTGAGCAGCTTGAATTTGTCCTCGCCGACCGGCGTGTTCAGCGGCGCGCCCTTGTCCTTCCAATCGGGGACCAGTTCGTCCAGGGCGCGCGGCTCGAAGACGGCGCCGGAGAGGATGTGCGCGCCCACCTCGGAACCCTTTTCCAGCACGCAGACGGAGATATCGTGACCCCCTTCGGCGGCCAACTGGCGCAGCCGGATCGCCGCCGCCAGACCCGCCGGCCCGGCACCGACGATGACGACATCGTAGTCCATTGACTCCCGTTCCATGGTCCCGGTCCCCGTTGTCTCCGTCCGCATGTCCGCACCTAGGCCATCGCCGTGCGCGATGGCGCATAGACATAGTACAGATGTCGCGTCGCGGCCATGGCGAAACGGCCGCTCCGGGGCGTATGGGATTCTGTGGGGCTTCAGTGCCGGCGGCGGGCGACGATTTTTTGATACATGCCGGCGAAGTAGGTTTGCTTGGACCAGGAGAACCGGTCCGACTCGCGGGCGAAGTCGCGAATCTCGCGGCGCCAGAGGGCCTTGGCGAACGGCTCCAGGGTTTCGAACACCAGGCTCATGGCGGGCTTGAGGGGGTGCGCGCCGTGCGGCCGATGGTAATCGACAAAGATGACCTTGCCGCCGGGGACGACACTGCCGAGCAGGGCGGCGACGACCTTGCGCTTGTAGGCATCCGGCAGCTCGTGGAGCAGAAAGAAGCAGCACACAGCATCATACTCACCACCCAGATCGGCGGCATCATGAACGCAGGCCCGCGCATTCGGATAGGGCTGCAGCTTGCGCCGGCAATTGGCGACCTGCAGAGGCGCTACATCCGCCACGTGCAAGCACCCGCCCGGCCCCACATGAGTGGCAAGGCGCGGCGAGAAGTCGCCGTAGACGCAGGCCGGCTGCAACACCCGCTGCCCCGGCCGCACTTCAGCCAAGGTAGCGCGCAGCAGCTTGCCATAATTCCCCCACAGGATCGACGAGACGATCCACGGCCGATCGAGCAAGGCGAGGTTGCGTGGGCTAAGATAGGCCCACGAATAAACGTCCTCGAGATAGGCCGGTACGTCAGGAACCATCTGGCGCATGGGCGACAGGGAACGCCGGGTGCCGGTGATCGAGACGGGGTTGTCGGTCATCGTGCTGCCTAATTCCCCTTGCTGGATCGTTCGAGGAAGCTTTCCCGCGGCGGCACGTCGTCGTGCACCAGGTTGTAGTGGCAGGCGATGCAGGTCATGCCGGACTCGCGCGCCTCGGCATGCTGCACCTGGCCGCGCTTCTTTTCCGGCTTGATGTATTCTTCTTTGTGACAGGTGCGGCAGGTGGCGCTGTCGTTGGCGAGCATCCAGTCACGCACGGCATAGGCCAACTCGGGCCGCCGTTCCTGCCAGACCGCCGGGTCCGTGTAGTCATAGCGAATCTCGCCGTATAGGTCCTGAACGCCCTTCACCACGTGGGTCCAGGTGGCCGGCACCAGACCCTTCGGAATGTGACAGTCGGCACAGCCCGGCTGCACCCCGCCGGTCCGTGTCCGGTGAGACGATTTCAAAAACGTCTCGCTCTTGGCGATGTATTCGCCGGTCAGATGGCAGGATGTACAGAACTTATCGGTATTCGTGTAGTGATCCATCTGCTCGGCGCCGAGGACGACGGCGACCCCGATGACAAAACCGATGGCCAACGTTGCAATGGTAACGCCGCTTATCCACTTGAAGATGCGCACTGGATGTCCCCCCAGATATTGCCGCAGCGACTGCGCTGGGTCGCCACGGACCGGCATCCTCCCCGACAGAACTCCGAGCGGGGAGGATGTGGGCCGGCTGCTTAGTTTACCTTGGTGGCCTCGATGTCACCCTTGGCACCGAAACCGATGCTAAGTGGAAATGCGACATGATGGAAGCGCGTGGTCACGTTGTCGTCGTGGACGGCGAAGCCGAACGTGTAGGCCTTACCGACCTCGAGGATCTTGTCGTCCTCGGGATGTCCGGTGTTGAGGCGGCGCGTGAAGACGACCGTCCACATGCCGTCCTTCCAGGAGCCCTTTACATCACCGTTGTCGGCGGCCGAGCCCTTGGCATCCGCGCGGCTGAGCAGGCGGCCGGGCAGAACGTCGCCCTCCTTCCACCCCGCGTTCGGATCGTACGGCGCGGCGTTTTCCCCGTTGATCATGGCGAACGGTTTGCCGGTATCGCCAATGTCCGCGACCGTCAGCGACTTCATGCCCACCTTGCTGGCATCGAACATGTACTTCGGGGTCATGGTCTTGCGGTCGACGTTCCAGCCGAAGGGACCCTTGCCGTCGTCGGACAGGCGGTACTCGAGAACGTAGCCGTCGTCGGCCATGCCGATCGCATTGGAGCGCGCGGCGCGCCATTGCATCAGATCGACGAAACCGCCGGCGACCTTGATCTTGGCGATCTCCTCCGCCGATTTGGTCTTGTCCCAGCTCGGCGGCATGTCCGTGCGCGAAACCGGCAAGTATTTGCGGACGTCTTTTTCCTTCAGGCCCGCATCGCCGAGCAGCGCGTGCGCCTTGACCGCGTCCGCGCCGGCCTCGTCGGGCATGTCGCGCATGCCGTTGTGGCAACTGAGCCAGCACCCTTGCGCGGCGAAGTTCTGCACCGATCCGTCATCGACCATGATCGCCAGGCGATCCTCGTAGAGCGCCGGCTCCTCGCCGCTGCGCACTTTCTCGCTGGAGCGCGGGCCGCCCATGAAGACCCACTTCTCGCCGTCGAAGCGGATGTAGTCGTGCATTTGGCCGGGCCGGTCCATGTGCGTCTTCCACTGGAAGCGGAAGTAGGCATTTTCCGCGTCGTAGGCGACCTGCGTCGCCAGATCAATGGTCCCATTCTTGCCCTCGATGGGCGCCGGCTCGAGGCGCTCACCCGATACAAGGGTATTGCCGAGATCAGTCTCTTCGTCTTCATGGCATTTGGTGCAGGCATCGCCCTCCGCCACTTTCTTGTCGGCGCGTTTGTGCTCGGAACTAAGCAGCCAGTCGTAGCTCGACTGGCCGGGATAGAATAATTTAACCGTTCTTGTCGGAACCGCGGACCAATCGCTCGGCGGCGCCGCCATCGCGGGCAGCGCCAAGCCTGCCATCGAAGCGATGGCCGCACCGGCGATCAAAAACCGCCAATATGATCGTGTCATGAGAATCTCCCGTCTCGCCGCCGTGTCGCGGCCGGTGAATTCCAGTTGCGGTTTCATGTCTGCCAGGGATGCCCTGGAACGGCCATGATCTATATCAAGGAACGGTTGTCCGCGCCAGGCGCGGTGGTAGACTGGCGCCATGCAAACCGATCGCGACGAGTCGCTTGCCGCGCTGAGTTGGCTGATCCAAGCCGGCGCCGACGAGGCGATCGGCGACGTTGTCCGCAACCGCACGGCGGCCCCGCGTCCCGCTCCCGTCCCGGCCCAGACCGCGGCCGCCCGTCCGGCACCGCGCGCGCCGGCGCCGGTCGGGGATGGCGGGCTGATGTCAAACGATGCGGCACTGGCCTCGGCGCGGACCCTGGCGGGCGCCGCGACAACGCTGGATGAACTGCGCGCCGCATTGGCCGCCTTCGACGGCTGCCCCCTGAAACAGACGGCAATGAACCTGGTCTTCGCCGACGGCAATCCGCAGGCCAAGGTCATGGTGATCGGCGAAGGGCCCGGCGCCGAGGAAGATCGTCAGGGTCTGCCGTTCGTCGGTGTCTCCGGGCAATTGCTCGATCGCATGCTCGCCTGCATCGGCCTGGACCGCACCACGGCCTATATCACCAACGTGCTGTTCTGGCGGCCGCCGGGTAACCGAACGCCGACGGCAAGCGAGATCGCCGCCTGCCTGCCCTTCGTCGAACGGCATATCGAACTGATCGATCCGGACTACCTGCTCTTCGTCGGCGGCATTTCGGCCAAGACCCTGCTCGGGCGCAGCGAGGGCATCCTGAAGCTGCGCGGCCGCTGGGCCCACTATCAGCACGTCGGCCTGGCCCGGCCGATCCCGGCGATGGCCAGCCTGCACCCCGCCTATCTGCTGCGTCAGCCGGCCCAGAAACGTCTGGCCTGGCGCGATCTTTTGGCTCTGAAAGCGGCCATGCAGTCAGGTAAGGACCCCCTGCTCGCCACGTAAGTGTTAACGCGATCTTCACCCGCGCCGCCGATCCTGGCGGTAACGGCGCGCGAACGCCTGGTTGCCCCGGCCGCGCGTGTTGGTTAACGTGACTTCTGTTTCAGGGGGGCATTCGTGAACATGGCTCGAACTGCCCGCGTGCGTTTGTCGCTAAGCGGGCTCGCCACGTTTTTGGCCGTTTCGGTACTGGCGGCCGCGACACCGGTCGCGGCCGAGCCGGCGCTGCCCGCGCAGATGGCCGCGGCGCAACCCGGTGCCCTGGGCACGGCAGACCTCCCGGTGGTCCTGTCCGCGTCGGACGTGCGGCTTTACCGCGAAATATTCGCCCTGCAGGACCAAGGCAAATGGAAGGGCGCGGACCAGCGGATTGCGGCGCTGGCCGATCGGCGGCTGCTCGGCCATGTGCTGGCGCAGCGTTACCTGCATCCGACCGCCTACCGGTCCAAATACACGGAGCTGCGGGATTGGCTGGCCGGCTACGCCGACCATCCCGACGCCGGCCGGATCTATAAGCTGGCGCTCAAGCGCCGCCCGGCGAACTACAAGCGGCCGCGCGCGCCGATCGCCCCCCGGTTCACCGCACCGCCGGTCAGCGCCAGCCGCGAGGCCCCCTACCGATCGAGCAAGAACCTAAGCCGGTCCGATCGGCGCAAGGCACAGCAGATCCAACGGCAAGTGCGGCGCGACGTTCTGCGGACGCGCCTGACCGCCAGCGAAAAGCTGCTCGCCAGCCGGGAGGCCCGGCGCCTTCTCGATCAAGTCGAAATCGACGACAGCTATTCCGATATCGCCGCCGCCTGGTTCTATTATGGCGAAGATCAGCACGCCTATGACCTTGCCGACGCGGCGGCGCGGCGGTCCGGCGACTTGGCGCCGATGACCCACTGGACGGCCGGGCTGGCCGCGTGGCGTCTGGGACGGCTCGAGGAATCGGCCTGGCATTTCTCACGCCTGGCCCTGTCGGACAAGGTGTCCAGATGGAACGCCGCCGCGGGCGCCTACTGGGCGGCGCGGACCAGCCTGCGCTTGCGCAACCCGGCGGGCATGAGCGAATGGCTGAGCCGCGCGGCCCGCTATCCGCGCACCTTCTATGGGCTGATGGCGCAGCGGGCACTCGGCCAGCAGCCAAGCTTCGATTTTCATGTCCACGCCTTCGACGGCGCCGCGTTGTCGCGCCTGGAGTCGGCGCCGGATGCGGCGCGGGCGATGGCCTTGCTGCAAGTCGGCGAGCGCCGCCGCGCCGAATTGGAACTGCGCCGTCTCAACACCTGGTCCGACGTCGAGTTTACCCGCGCCCTTCTGGCGCTGGCGGAGCGTGCCGGCATGCCGGAGCTGGCCTTCCGCATCAGCCGCCGACTAGCGGATTCGGAACATCCGGATGCCGATAGCGGAGCGCTCGACGTGGCGCTCTATCCGATACCGCCATGGCAGCCGCGATCGGGCTTCACCGTCGACCGGGCCCTGGTCTATGCCTTGGTCCGCCAGGAATCCGGCTTCAATCCGGCGGCCAGGAGCCCCGACGGAGCACAAGGCCTGATGCAACTTCTGCCCAGCACCGCCAGCTTCATCGCCCGCGACCGCAGCCTTCGCAAGCGCAAGTCGCGACAGCTCTACGATCCCGCGACGAATCTGGATCTGGGCCAGCGCTATATTGCGCATCTGCTGGCGAACCCCGTGGTGCAGGGCGATTTGTTTCGCCTCACGACCGCGTACAACGGCGGCCCGGGCAATCTGAACAAGTGGCAGCGGGGCATGGATTTTCAGAACGATCCGCTGCTTTTCATCGAGTCTCTGCCCTCGCGCGAGACGCGGTTGTTCATCGAACGGGTCTTGACCAACTTCTGGATTTACCGCATGCGTCTGGGTCAGCCGGTACCGTCGCTGGATGAAATTGCCGCCGGCGACTGGCCGCGATATGTCGCCCTCGACCGCGAATCGCGGGAACTAGCCAGGAACACATTGACCGTCGATGACACGTATTGATGACAGCAAACCGTTCCTGCCGGTCAACATCGCCGTCCTGACCGTCTCCGACAGCCGCACCCTTGAAGACGACAAGTCCGGCCGGACGCTGGCCGAGATGATCATTGCCGACGGGCACACGGTGGCACACCGCGAGATCGTCCGCGACGAGATCGACGCCATCACCGAACGCCTGCGCGCGCACATCGCCGATGCCGCCGTCGATGTGGTGATCGCCACCGGCGGCACCGGCGTCACCGGCCGCGACGTGACGCCGGAAGCTTTCAAGCAGGTGCTGGAAAAAGAGATCGAGGGTTTCGGCGAGCTGTTCCGCTGGCTGAGCTATCAGAAGATCGGCACCTCCACCATGCAACGCCGCGCCATGGGGGGTGTCGCCGGCGGCACCTACCTGTTCGCCCTGCCCGGCTCGCCGTCGGCGTGCCGCGACGCCTGGCAGGATATCCTCCGCCACCAGCTCGATTCGCGCCTGCGCCCGTGCAATCTGGTGGAGCTGATGCCGCGCCTCAAGGAACACCTGAAGGGCGCCTAGCTTTTTCGCCGCCAACGGCGCAGATCGGCGCCGGTATCCACATCCTGAAGCTCTTCCAGAAACGCCGCCCGTGCGCCCGGCAGATTCGCCAGGGTATCGGCGAGGGCGTGCGGGCCCGACCAGCGCACGCCGGCGAACGGCGCGCGCCGCACCGGACGGCGGCGCGCGCCGATCAGCCAATATCCGCCGTCTCCGGCCGGCCCGAACACCCAGTCGTGGTCGCCGAGCAACGCGAACGCACGGGCGACGTGTCGTGGCCCAAGGTCCGGTATGTCAGATCCGACGATGACCACCGGCCCCGGCGGCAGGTCCTGGAACACGCGCCCCATGCGCGTCCCCAGATCGCCGGGACCTTGCGGGATGACCCGCCAAGCCGCCGGCCACGGATTTCGCGCCGCGCGGTCGGGCGTCACCGCCAGCCAGCAGCGCCATCGCCCGTTTCCCGCCAAGCGGCGCGCCAACGCCGCCAGCCCGTGCCGATAGAAACGCCACGCGGCCAGCGCCCCGACATCGCGCGCCAGGCGCCGCTTCACCGCTCCCAGGCGCGGGGCGCGGGCCATGATGACCACATGCCGGGCGAGTCCCCTGCGCCGCATCAGTCATACAACCTGCGCAGAAGTTGCGGCGGCAGGCCGGCAAAATAGAGCGCGAGGATCGACAGATTGCGCAACGGCCGCAGCCACCAGCCCCCTGCCCGATAGCGCGCCGCCGACGTCTTCGCGGACACATCGAGGTGCACCAGACGATCGCGGCCGATACGGCGGACGATATCCACATCCTCCATGAGGGGCAGCGGCCGATAGCCGCCCACGGCGTGATAGAAGTCCGCGCTGATCAACAGGCCCTGATCGCCATAAGGCAGGCCGAGAACCTGTCCGCGCCAGCGCGCCAGGCGCTCGATCCGCCGCGCCCGCGCATATGCGTCATCCAGCTCCAGTCGAAAGACCGCGGCCCGCTCCTGATTGGCCGGATCGGCGATGAACGCCTCGGCCGCTTCCGCCCATCCCGGTGCGAGAACCGTATCCGCATGCAGAAACAGCAGCCAAGGTCCCGTTGCGTCCGCCGCCCCGGCGGCAAGCTGCGGTCCGCGCCCGGCCGGCATGGTCGTCACTTTGGCGCCGGCGGCGACCGCTCGGCGGACCGTGTAGTCCGTGGACTCTCCGTCGATCAGCAAAATCTCACCAACCAGCCCGCCATGCCGGCCCTCGTCGAGGGCGGCCATCACGGCGGGCAGAGTACCCGCGGCATTGCGGGCCGGCATGACGATGCTCAGCAGTGGCGTGTCCATGGATTGCGTCATAGCACAAACGCCGGCAAAAGCTGAGTGCCGGCCTTTCGCAAAATATCCGCCCCGTGGTACCGCTAGGCGCAGCCATGCGTTCCGGACCCACCCACGATGCCCTGGCCGACGCCCTCGCCGATGCCCTCGCGGCCCTGCCCGGCTTTGGAGAGATCACCCGCGCCGATCTCTCGCCCATGGCGGTCAAGGGATTGGCCCACGACCATGTGGCCATTCGCGGCCGTGGGCAACTCTTGCGCGTGCCCAAGCAAAGCCAGTTTGCCCTGTCGGCGGCCGACAACCTGGCCTATCAGGCAGCCTGCTTCGAGCGTGTCGCCGCATCGGGACACGGTCCGCGTCTACAGGGTGTTATCGACCCGGCGCCGCGGCTGCCCATGGGTGCGCTCGTCGTCGAGCATATTCATGGCCGGCCGCCACGCCTGCCCGACGACTTGCCGGCGCTGGCCGAGGCCATGGCCCGCGTTCATTCCCTGCCGCTGCCGCCGGCCGCGGCACGGGCGCCGCTTTCCGACCACAGCGATCCGGTGGGCGGGGCAATGGCCGAGATCGAGGCCCAGGCGCGCCTGCTCGACGAGGCGGAGCTGGATGCGGCGGCGCGCGCCGAAATCGCCGATGAACTGGCCTGGGCCCGGGATTTTCAGCACCGGGCAGGCGCCCGAACACAGCCCGTGTCCCTGGTGCTCACCGACACGCATCCGGGTAATTTCCTGATCGAGGCGGACGGACGTGCCGTCATCGTCGATCTGGAAAAGGCTCTCTACGGCTCGCCGGCGACCGATTTGGCGCACGCGACCATCTACTCGTCCACGACCTGGGATCCGGACACCTGGGCCGACCTGACCCCGGCCCAGGTGGCCGAGTTCTACCGGGAGTATCTGCGCCGGGCCGCGTCGGACCTGGCCGAGTCGTTGCGCCCGTGGCTGATCCCCCTGCGCCGGATCACCATGCTGCGCGCCATCACGTGGTGCGCCAAATGGCAGGTCTTGCACCGGCGCGCCAGCCTGCGCGGCAAGGAAAAAGCCGTCAGCACCGAGGATTGGTCGGCGGACAACAGCGACCCGGCCTTGATCGCCCACGTCGCCGCCCGCGTCGCCGACTACCTGAGCCCCGCCACCCTGCGGCGCATGCGCGCCGAATGGCTCGGCGATCCCAGTGTGGACGATCTGATCTGAGAGGATGAATTGTTCTTGTTTTGTTCTTATTCATCCGCTAACTTGGCCGGATGGTCGACGTTCTTCAGGATCGGGCGCGCAAGGGGCGCGGAGCTGTCAGCAACCAATCCGGCCGCTATGAACCGCACCAGCGGGTCGCCATCGACGATGGATGGGACAGTGCGGCCAACGACGGACTGGAGACGGCAGCCGACGGCGACGCGCCGCCGCCCCTGGTCACGACGGTGGGAACCGATGCTAGCCGCAAGGTAATCGCCCGCAATACCTCGCCTGACCTGCCGTTCGACCGCTCGATCAACCCCTATCGCGGCTGCGAGCACGGCTGCGTCTATTGCTTCGCCCGCCCGACGCACGCCTGGCTGGGCCTCTCCCCCGGCCTCGACTTCGAGAGCAAGCTGTTCGCGAAGCCGGAGGCGCCGCGTTTGCTGGAGGCCGAACTGGCCAAGCCGTCCTACCGGCCGGCGACCATCGCGCTCGGCACCAACACCGATCCCTACCAACCGATCGAGCGGCGGTTGGAAATCACCCGTGGCCTACTCGAAGTATTGCTGCGCGCCCGCCATCCCGTGGCCATCGTCACCAAGTCGCAACTGGTGCTGCGCGATCTGGACCTGCTCGGCGCCTTGGCCGCGGCCAACCTGGTTCAGGTCATGGTCTCGGTGACAACGCTGGACCCCGTCCTGGCGCGGCGGATGGAGCCTCGGGCGGCCGCGCCGCGGCGGCGCATCGAAACCATTCGCGCCCTCGCCAGCGCCGGCGTACCGGTGGGCGTCATGACCGCACCCATGATCCCGGGCCTCAACGACGACGAGTTGGAGGCGATCCTCGAAGCGGTAGCGGACGCCGGGGCGAACACCGCGAGTTATGTGCTGCTGCGCCTGCCGCTGGAAATCAAGCACCTGTTCCTCGAATGGCTGGAGACCCATTACCCGGCGCGCAAGAACCGGGTCGTGAGCCTGCTGCGCGAGGCGCGCGGCGGCAAGCTGTACGACGCCGCCTGGGGCGCGCGGATGCGGGGGCGCGGCGTTCACGCCGAATTGTTGGCGCGGCGCTTCGCATTAGCGTGCAAGCGCCTGCAACTTGGGAGAGCCGATTGGGAGCTGGACAGTAACGCCTTTCGCCGCCCGTTGCTGGCGGGGGAGCAGTTGCACCTGCTCTGAGGACATATCGGACACCGCCCCGTTGAGCCGAGCCGCGTTGACCCGAATCGAACCACAACGTTAAGCGCATAAGTTGGCGCGTTTAGTGGTAGATTTGGGTGATGCAGGAGTACGGTCAAAGTCTGACGGGTCTGGCCATTGTCGCCTTGGCCGCGTTGGTCTGTGGCGCGGCGATGCATCGCCTGAAGCAGCCGCCGGTCATGGGCTACATTCTGGCCGGTGCGATTCTCGGGCCGACCGGCGTCGGGCTGGTTGAAAACCGCGAGTTTATCTCTCTGCTTGCCGAGCTCGGCGTGCTGATGCTGCTGTTCCTCATCGGCATGGAATTGTCGCTGCGCGCCGTGCGCGAGGTTTGGCGGGTCGCCCTGGCCACCACCGCGGTGCAGATCCTGGTCGGCATCTTGGCCATGTCGGCCCTCGGCGCGCTGCTCGACTGGCCGCTGCCGCGCACCCTTCTGCTCGGCTTCGTGGTCGCCCTGTCGAGCACCGCCGTCGCCATCAAGATGCTCGAGGAGATCGGCGAGCTGCGCACCCGCACGGGGCAGATCACCATCGGCATCCTGGTCGCCCAGGACCTGGCGGTGGTGCCCATGATGCTGGTCATCGGCGCCTTTCGCGGCGGCGGCGAATTCGGCATCGAGGCGTTGTTCAAGATCGCCCTGTCGATCGGCTTCCTCGCCGCGCTTATCGTCTACCTGCTGCGCCGCCAGCGCCTGCGCCTACCCTTCGCCAAGGCGTTCGGCAACAACCCCGATTTAACACCTTTGGCCGGGCTTGGCTTGTGTTTCGGCGCCGCTGCCCTATCCGGCCTGCTCGGCCTGTCCGCCGCCTACGGCGCCTTTCTCGCCGGGCTGATCATCGGCAATTCGACCAGCCGGCGAGTCATGATTCACCACACGGCGCCCATCCAGGCGATCCTGCTGATGATCTTCTTCCTCTCCATCGGCCTGCTGATCGACTTCAACTATATTCTGGACAATCTTGTGCCCGTGCTCTTGATCGTCGCCTTCGTCGCGATACTCAAGACCGGCCTCAACATCCTCGTCATCGGCTTCTTGGGCCAACCGTGGCCGCGCGCCATCCTCGCCGGTGCCATCCTCGCCCAGCTTGGCGAATTCTCCTTCGTTCTGGCGGCTCTGGGGCTGGAAGTCGGTGCCATCGAAGACGAAGCGCACCGCCTGATCGTCGCGGTCACGGTGCTCTCGCTGCTCGGCAGTCCGTTCTGGCTGGAAGCGGCGCGGCGTCTGCACCGCGTCGCCCTGTTGGGCGTCACCTCCGGACGCGAGACGCTCCGCGTCACCTTCGGCCGCGAAATCCTGGCTCTCGCCAGCTCCGGCGGGCGCGTCCACGCCTTATTGGCGCGCGGGGCCGGCGCCCTCTGGCGGCGGGGCACCGGGTGGCGGCGGCCGCGCCGCGCCGACCCGGCATCCGAAGCCGACCCGCCCTCCGAATAGGCAACCCGATGCCGAGCTTTACCTACGAGACGAGACTATCGGCCGGCGTCGAGGCCTCATGGGTCATCGGCCTGGACGAAGCCGGACGCGGCCCCTGGGCCGGGCCGGTTACCGCCGCCGCGGTCTGGCTCGACCCGTGCCGGTGCCCGGCGGGCCTGTTAGCGGAAATCGACGACAGCAAGGCTCTCAACCCCGCCGCTCGGGCCCGCGTCTTCGCCGGACTGCACGACGCCGTGGCCAGCGGCGGCGCGGCAATCGGTGTCGGCGAGGCCTGTGTCACCGAAATCGACGCCTTGAATATTCTGCGCGCCAGCCTGCTGGCCATGCAGCGCGCCGCCGAGAACTTGCGACACCGTGCCGGCGTCGTGCCGACCGCCGCCCTGGTCGACGGCAATCACCTGCCGGCGCTGCCGTGCCCGGCGGAGGCGGTCATCGGCGGCGACCGTCTGTGCCTGTCCATCGCCGCCGCCTCGATCGTCGCCAAGGTGGTGCGCGACACCCAGATGGACAGGCTGGCCAAGGCTTACCCCGGCTATGGCTGGGAACATAACCGCGGCTACGGGACGCACATACACCGGGCGGCGCTGAACCGCCTCGGGGTCACGCCGGAACACCGCCGCTCGTTTCGGCCAATTCGCCAAGCTCTCGCCCTAACTATTTGACTCAAAAGAGTCTTGACGCCGAGTCCCGAGTGACTCAGGATGCGCGCTTTGCCACCGCGCGGGGGGTGGAGCCTATGCGGACCAACGTCGTCGAGGTTGGCGACTGTGTCGAGCTGATGGAGCGTCTGCCGGAAGGCTCCGTCGACATGGTCTTTGCCGATCCACCCTACAATCTGCAACTGGCGAGCGAGTTGCTGCGCCCCAACCACACCCGGGTCGACGGCGTCGACGAGGATTGGGACCGCTTCGACGGCTTTGCCGCCTATGACGACTTCACCCGCCGCTGGTTGCGCGCCGCCCGCCGGGTCCTGCGCGACAACGGCACCCTGTGGGTCATCGGCAGCTACCACAACATCTTCCGCGTCGGCGCCACATTGCAGGACCTGGACTACTGGATCCTCAACGATGTCATCTGGCGCAAATCCAACCCCATGCCGAATTTCCGCGGCCGCCGGTTCACCAATGCCCACGAGACCATGATCTGGGCGGCCAAGGACAAGGACGCCCGCTACACCTTCAACTATACGGCCATGAAGGCGCTGAACGACGATCTGCAGATGCGCAGCGACTGGCTGTTTCCCCTGTGCACCGGGTCCGAGCGGCTGCGCGATAGCGAGGGGCGCAAGGCGCACCCGACGCAAAAGCCGGAAGCCCTGCTCCACCGCGTCATCCTGGCGGCGAGCAAGCCCGGACACATCGTCCTCGACCCCTTCGCCGGCAGCGGCACCACGGCGGCGGTGGCCAAGCGCCTGGGCCGCCGTTACATCTGCTTCGAGCGTGACGAAACATACGCCGAGGTGGCGCGGGCCCGCATCGCCAAGGTGCGCGCCGCCGATGACCTCGAGGTCATCGACACTCCCTCGCCGCGCGAACAACCCCGGATCCCCTTCGGCTCCCTGGTGGAGCGCGGCCTGCTGGAGCCGGGCACCGTTTTGTTCAGCCCGAATCGCCGCTGGCAGGCCAAGGTGCGCGCCGACGGCACCCTGATCACCGCCGACTTCAAGGGCTCCATCCACCAGGTGGGCGCCCACGTGCAGGGTGCGCCGGCCTGTAACGGCTGGCAATTCTGGTGTGTCGCGGTCGAGGGCAAGCTGATGCCCATCGACGTTCTGCGGCAAAAAATTCGCGCGGATAT
>JAJFGI010000233.1 GCA_021776215.1 Kiloniellaceae bacterium
CATCACCATGGCCCTCGCCCTCGCCCTTTTCGTCTATCCGCTGATTCTGATGTGGCGGCGCAAGAACAGGAGGGCCAAGGCGGTTTGAGGGGCCGGCTTCCCGCCCCCTGGCGGGGGGCCCGGCGCCGTGCATTTCGGCCGACGGCATTGGGTTCGCAGGGTGCGTATTTTTTGGAGGATAACCGTGAGTTTGTTTGTTTCAGGACGACCCCTGGTGTATGGTATACCAAGCTTTTCCAGAGGGGCTGAAAAGAAGAATATGAGCAGCCCGGAACAAAGGCGTTGAAAATGGCACAGGGACGGGCGAGCGCACGGACAGCCAAGATACGACTGCGGCCGATCGAATCGAGCCCGAGCCTGAAGGAGCGCATCTATGCGACCCTCAAGCAGGCCATCACCTCGCCCAACCTGTATGCCAATGACGCCGAGCTGCGGCTCGACGAGCGTGAGCTTTCCGACCGGCTGCGGATAAGCCGCACGCCGATCCGCGAAGCGCTGGCTCGCCTCGAACAGGAAGGCCTGGTGCGCATCGTGCCGCGCAAGGGTGTCTTCATCGCCCGCAAGAGCAAAGCCGAAATCCTGGAAATGATCACCGTGTGGGCGGCGCTCGAGAGCATGGCCGCCCGGCTGGCGACGGCCCGCGCGAGCGACGCGGAGATCGGCGCGCTGCGCACCCTCTTTTCCACGCTCAAGGGCGACGAGGCCCGCGCCCACATCGACGAATATTCGGACCAGAATATAAAATTCCACCAGTCGATCCTCGGCATGTCCAAGTGCGCCCTCATCGGCGAGATCGCCGGTGGCCTATTCATCCATATGCGCGCCATCCGCCATCGCACGATTTCAGAGGATGACCGGGTGAGCCGCTCGGTCGTCGACCATTTGCATATCATCGAGGCACTGGAAGCACGCGATGCCGATCTGGCCGAGCGCCTGGTGCGCGAGCACACGCTCAACCTCCATGCGCACGTCGAGCGGACCTGGATCGAGGCCGAGGCATCGGCGGCCTGACCAAACTCTAGACAAGAAGAAACCGCGGCAAGTTTTAGGAGACCCGCATATGTCGGATACAGCCACCGATACGCTGGCACGGAAAAGTACAGACGAGAACGTCATCTCGGGCGGCCACCTGGTCGCCAAGGCTTTGAAGGCCGAGGGCGTTGATACGATCTTCACGCTGTGCGGCGGTCACATCATCGATATCTACGATGGCTGTATCGACGAAGGCATTCGCATCGTCGACGTGCGCCACGAGCAAGTGGCGGCGCACGCGGCCGATGGCTATGCCCGCCAGACCGGCAAGCTTGGGTGTGTCGTGACGACGGCCGGGCCGGGCTGCACGAACGCGGTGACCGGCATTGCCACGGCCTTCCGCTCGGAAAGCCCGATCCTGCATATCGGCGGCCAGAGCTCGCTGAGCCAGCACAAGATGGGCTCGCTGCAGGATCTGCCGCATGTCGACATCATGAAGCCGATCACCAAGTTCGCCTCCGGCGTCTTCACCACCGAGCGCATCGCCGACATGATCTCCATGGCGGCGCGCGAATGTTTCGCCGGCGCCTACGGCCCCTCCTATCTGGAAATCCCGCGCGACGTACTCGACCGGGAGGTTCCCCTGAGCAAGGCGGTGCTGCCCAAGCCCGGCCACTATCGCGCCTCGACCAAATCGATCGGCGATCCGGCCGAGATCGAGAAGCTCGCCGACATTCTGGTCAATGCCAAGCGCCCGGCCATTCTGTTCGGCCAGCAGGTCTGGGCCGCGCAGGGCCACGGCGCAGCCATCAGCCTGATCCGCGCGCTCGACATCCCGGCCTATATGAACGGCGCCTGCCGCGGCATGCTGCCGGCCGGCGACCCGCATCATTTCGACCGGACCCGCTCCGCCGCCTTCAAGGATGCGGACGTGATCGTCATCGTCGGCACGCCCTTCGATTTCCGCATGGGCTATGGCAAGCGCCTCTCCAACGAGGCGACGCTGGTGCAGATCGACCTCGATTACCGCACGGTCGGCAAGAACCGCGACATTTCGCTGGGCCTTGCCGGCGATCCGGGGGCGATCCTGGCAGCGGTCGAGCAAGCGGCCTCCAGCCGCACCAACAAGGCGGCGCGCCAGGAGCGACGCAAGTGGATGGCGCATCTCGAGGAGCTTGAAGCCAAGGCCCTCGATAAGCTGATGCCGCTGTTCAAATCGAACTCTTCGCCGATCCACCCCTACCGGCTGGCCTACGAGATCAACGAGTTTCTCGGCGAGGACACGATCTATATCGGCGACGGCGGCGATGTGGTGACCATTTCCGCGCAAGCCGTGCGTCCGCGTAATCCGGGCCAGTGGATGGATCCCGGCGCGCTCGGCTCGCTCGGCGTCGGCACCGGATTTGCCATGGCCGCCAAGCTTGCTCATCCGGACAAGGAAGTCATGTGCCTGTACGGCGACGGCTCGTTCGGCATGACCGCCTTCGACATGGAGACGGCCCAGCGCTTCGGCGCCCCGTACCTCGCCGTCGTCGGCAACAACTCGGCCATGAACCAGATCCGCTACGGCCAGATCACCAAATACGGCGAGCAGCGCGGCAATGTCGGCAACAAGCTGGGCGACGTGGAGTTTTCCAAGTTCGGCCAGATGATCGGCGGCCATGGCGAGGAAGTCCGCGAGGCCAGCCAAATCGGACCGGCCCTGCACCGTGCCCGCGACGCCATCGCCAAGACCGGCAAGTGCGCCGTGGTCAACGTGTGGATCGACCCGAACGAGTACGCGCCCGGCACCAAGAACCAGACAATGTACAAGTGAGGGTGGGGTACAAGTGACGGTGGGCGCAACCCGGCGGGTCTGCCGACCGGCCGGGCCAAGCCCGTGCGGCATATGCAATTTGCAACGACCTAGTCGTCTGAGGGAGAGCGATGAAAGCCCTTGAAGGAGTCAAGATTCTCGACTTCACCCATGTTCAGTCGGGCCCAACCTGCACCCAGCTTCTGGCTTGGTTCGGCGCCGACGTGATCAAGGTGGAGCGCCCCGGCGTCGGCGATGCGACGCGCGGTCAGTTGCGCGACATTCCCGACGTGGACAGCCTGTATTTCACCATGCTGAACCACAACAAGCGCTCAATCACCATCGATACCAAGAACCCGAAGGGCAAGGAGGTTCTGGAGCGGCTGGTGAAGACCTGCGATGTGCTGGTGGAGAATTTCGCCCCCGGCGCCCTCGACCGGATGGGCTTTTCCTGGGAGCGGGTGCAGGAGCTAAACCCGCGCATGATCTATGCCTCCGTGAAGGGCTTCGGCCCAGGCCCCTACGAGGACTGCAAGGTTTACGAGAACGTCGCGCAATGCACCGGCGGCGCCGCCTCCACGACCGGTTTTCTCGATGGTCCGCCGCTGGTGACCGGGGCGCAGATCGGCGATTCGGGCACCGGGCTGCATCTGGCCCTTGGCATCGTCGCCGCCCTGTTCCAGCGGGAAAAATCCGGCACGGGCCAGCGCGTGCTGGCGGCCATGCAGGACGGCGTTCTCAACCTGTGTCGCGTCAAGCTGCGCGATCAGCAGCGGCTGCAGCACGGACCGCTTCAAGAATACAGCCAGCATGGCAAGGGTATCCCGTTCGGCGACGCGGTGCCGCGCGCCGGCAACGATTCCGGCGGCGGCCAGCCAGGTTGGATTCTGAAGTGCAAGGGCTGGGAGACCGACCCGGACGCTTATGTCTACTTCATCACCCAGGCGGCGGTGTGGGGCAAGATCTGCGACCTGATCGGCAAGCCGGAGTGGAAGGAAGACCCGGGCTACGCCACCCCACCGGCACGTCTCGACAAGATTGCGCAGATCTTCGATACGATCGAGACCTGGACCAAGACCAAGACCAAGTTCGAGGTCATGGCCACCTGCAACCCGCTGGACATTCCCTGCGGGCCGATCCTGTCGATGCGCGAGTTGGCCGAGGAACAGTCCCTGCGCGAGACCGGTACCATCGTCGAGGTCGACCACCCCAAGCGCGGCAAGTACCTGACCGTCGGTAACCCGGTCAAACTGTCGGATTCGCCCGCAAAAGTGACGCGTTCGCCGCTGCTTGGCGAGCATACAGATGAGATTTTGAGCGATGTGCTCGGCTTCTCGAAGGACGAGGTCAAGGTAATCCGCGAGGCTGGCGGGGTCTAGGCCGCGCCCCTTCCGGGCCGTTGCAAAAAAGAAAAGAAAACGGGGGACCGTAGATGCGTATCGTTGTTCACGGCCAGCAGGCATTCGGCAAGGCGGTTCTGGAGAGGCTCCTGGAGCGTGGCGAGAATGTCGTCGGCGTCTTCTGCGCGCCGGACAAGGACGGCAGGCCCACGGACCCGATGAAAGAGCTGGCGCTGGAAAAGGGGCTGCCTGTGCACCAGCCCGCATCGTGGAAGACCCCGGAAGCCGAAGAGCTGATGCATTCGCTCAAGCCCGATGTCTGCATGATGGCCTATGTGTTGCTCTTCGTGCCGCAGAAGGTACTCGACATGCCGACGCACGGCACCTTCCAGTACCACCCCTCGCTGTTGCCCGACCATCGTGGTCCGTCCTCCATCAACTGGCCGATCGCAATGGGCAGGACCAAGACGG
>JAJFGI010000234.1 GCA_021776215.1 Kiloniellaceae bacterium
GACCCCAAGGGCGCCGAAGCTCATGCCGGCGATGGTCACCGGGATCTTCAATTCGATGGGGTTTTCCGCGAAACGCGTGCCCAGGGTGACGCTGGTATCGCAGCGCTCCCGGTAGCCTTCCAGGGGATAGCGCGACACCGACGCGCCGAGCAGCGCCAGGTCATCGAAGGAGGGAAGCCGGCGCTTAGCGCTGAAGCCGCGGATTTCATAGACGCCCACATCGGCGGCGCGTTGAATTTCGGCGATGACCTGGGGCGGGAACGTCGCCGAGCCCCGGAGTGCGCGTGAATCGACGGTCATGCTTTCAATCCTTCACCCGACGGACTCAATATGAGTCCGCATGGTCCACGTTGAAGTTATACAACCGCCGGGCCGAGCCGTACCGGCGGAAGCCGGCGGGGTCGGCATCGATGCCCGCTTTTTCCAGAAGTCCGGCCAGGGCCGCCGTGTGCTCCGGGCGCATCTCTTTCTCGATGCAATCGGCGCCCAGGCTTTCCACCTTGCCGCGCACGAAGAGAATCGCCTCGTAGATGGAGTCGCCGAGATTCGCGCCGGCATCGCCGCAGACCACCAGGTGGCCGCGCTGCGCCATGAAGGCGCTCATGTGCCCGACCGAGCCGCCGACGACGATATCGATTCCCTTCATGGAGATGCCGCAGCGCGACGAGGTATCACCCTCGATCACCAACAGGCCGCCGCGCCCCGAGGCGCCGGCCGCTTGCGAGGCATTGCCGGTGACCCGAACGACGCCCGACATCATGTTCTCAGCCACCCCAGGCCCGGCATGGCCGTTGATGGTGATCTCGGCCTCCTTGTTCATGCCGCCGCAATAGAAGCCCACGTGGCCGTCGACGGTCAGGCTGATCGGTGCGTCCAGGCCGGCGGCGATGGCGTGCGCGCCTTGCGGGTTGCGCACACACCAGGCCAGATCGTTCGATTCGCGGGTGATCCCATGCAAGCGCTTGTTGGCCTCACGCAAGGAAACATTGGCTAGGTCCAACTCGCCCATGTCAGGCGCGGCCCCAGCTATAGACCTGCGCCGGCGCCGGCTCCCAGATGGTCGCCTTGTCCGCGCCCGGCAGGGTGGCGATGGCGCGGTATGCGGTGGCCATGGCGACCCAATCGTCGGTCTCGGCCAGCACGGCGTGCTTGCAGGCGATGGGATCGCGCAAAACCGCGAAGCCGTCGCGGGTGCCGACGGCGAAGGTATAGAAGCCGTCCAGGTCCTTGATCGCCGCTTCCAGGGCCTCGTCCAGGGTGGCGCCCTCGCGCAGACGCCAGGTCAGATAGCCGGCGGCTACCTCGGTGTCGTTATCGGTTTGGAACTCGATGCCCTGACGCATAAGCACCTGGCGCAGGCGGTTGTGGTTGGAGAGCGAGCCGTTGTGCACCAGGCACAAATCCAGGCCGGTGGAAAACGGGTGCGAATGCGCCGTGGTGACCGCGCTTTCGGTCGCCATGCGGGTATGGCCCAAGGCGTGCGTGCCCTTGAGATCGCGCAGCTTGAAGCGCTCCACCACATCCTTGGGCAGGCCTTTTTCCTTGAAGATCTCGATGGTGTTGCCGGCGCTCATCACCTTCAGGTCCGGATGGTGGTGGCGCAGCCAGGCCTGGATCACCGGGAAATCCTCGTGCACCACCAGGACCGCGTGACTGGCGCGCACCTCGATGCTGATCTTGTCGCCGAGTTCCTTGCCCAGTTCCTTGGCCAAGGCCTTCCAAGGATAGGCATCGTCGGCGCTAAACAGCGACAGCTTGACCCCGTCCTTCTTCGTCGGGTTGCGATAGACGGCCACCCCGGCGCTATCCGGGCCGCGGTCCGACATCTCGATCAGCATGGAGGATAGGTAATCCCCAAGCCGGTCCTCGAAGGCCGGGTTCTTGGTGAAAAGGCCCACAATTCCGCACATCTCCGGGGATCCTCCGCCGCCAAATGGCACTTGCGCCACCCTACAGGGTCGCGCCGCCAATATCAATGACAGGAAAATAAGTTTCTTCCAAGGAATTTCAAGGAAGGGCCGCGCCGGGGGCCGATTCAGTCCTCTTCGTGCGGCTGGACGATCACCGACAGGAAGCGGATCGGCAGCTTCAGAAGTTCCTCCGGCCCGTGCGGCGCATCGGAATCGAAGAACAGCGAATCGCCCGGCCCCATGGGATAGACGCGGCCGCCGTGGCGATAGCTGACCTCGCCGTCTAGGATATAGATGAACTCGACGCCGGCGTGCTGGAACAGCGGGAAGATCTCCGACTCTTCGCTCAAGGTGATGAGATAGGGCTCGACCGCGATCGACTTGCCGACACTGTGGCCGAGCAACTGGTACTGGTGCCCGGCGCGGGTGCCTCGCCGCTCGATGACCAGGCCCTGATCGGCCCGGACAAAGGTGGCATCCCGCTGCTCCTCGTATTTGCGGAACAGGGAGGTGACCGGCACGTTCAGCGCCTTGGCCAGGGCGTTCAAGGTGGCCAGCGACGGCGAGGTCATACCGTTCTCGATCTTCGAGACCATGCCGCGGGAAACGCCGGCCAGCTTGCCCAGATCGACCACGGTCAGTTGCAGGCGCTGGCGGAATTCGCGCACCTGCCGGCCGATGGCCGCCTCCAGGCTGCCGGGCTTCGGCTCGGCGTCGGCGACCGCGGCGGATGCGGGAGAGGGCCGTCGTCCCCGGCTATTTTTTTTCGTC
>JAJFGI010000235.1 GCA_021776215.1 Kiloniellaceae bacterium
CCGGGATCGGCGTACAGGTCGCCCAGATCCCATGTAGGCAGCGCCCCCAGGGAGGCGGCGGCGGAAGACTTGGACTTGCTGGCATCGGGCATGGGACAACTCCTTGACCACCTGCGATATAGGCGGACATAACTCAACCACCAAGGGCATTAGCACGATTCGGCCGAAGAACATCCCGTGAGGTGCGCGACGCCATGACCGACTACCAAGCTGTGACAAGTTTGCCGGCCATGTTTTTCGACCAGGCCCGCGCCTTGGCCGCCAAGAATTTTCTCTGGGCATGGCGGGACGGCGCCTACCATCCACTGACCTGGCAGCAGGTCGAGACGACTGTCAAGGATCTGGCGCGCGGTCTGCGTGGCCTCGGCCTGCAGCGGGGCGAACGGGTGCTGCTGCTGGCCGAGAACCGGCCGGAGTGGCTGATCGCCGATCTGGCCATCATGGCCGCAGGCGGCATCACGGTGCCCGCCTACACGACCAATACCACCGGCGACCATACGCACATCCTGACGGATAGCGGCGCCCGCGGGGCGATCGTTTCGACGCGCACCCTGGCCAAGACCTTGATTCCGGCGGCAATGGACGCCGGAGACTGCCGCTGGATCATCGGCATGGAGGACCTGACGCACGCGCAACGCGGCCCGGTCGACATCCACCAGTGGCAAGATGTCCTGGCGACGGGCGCCGCCATGCCGGACGACGTCGCCGAAACCGTCCGCGGCATCGCCCGCACCGACACCGCCTGCTTCATCTATACGTCCGGCACCGGCGGCGTACCAAAAGGCGTGATGCTCAGTCATGGCGCCATCATCTGCAACTGCATGGGCGCCTATCATCTGCTCAAGCAACTAGGTCTTGGCCGAGAGGTCTTCCTGACCTTCCTGCCGTTGTCGCACGCTTATGAGCATACGGCCGGTCAGTTCTTCCCCATATCCATCGGCGCGGAAATCTACTATGCCACCGGGATCGACAAGTTGCCCGGCAACATGCTCGCGGCACAGCCGACGATCATGACCGCGGTACCGCGCCTGTACGAGACCATGTACCAGCGCATTGTCCGCGCCGTGGAAAAAGAGGGCGGGCGCAAGAAGAAGCTGTTCGATCTGGCCCTGCGTTTGGGCAGCAAACGCTATCTGGATCCGCGCAGCCTGACCGTTTGGGAACGGCTTCTCGACCTGGTGGCCGAGCGCCTGGTGCGCAGCCGCATGCGCGCCCGCTTCGGCGGCCGGCTCAAGGCCATGGTCTCCGGCGGGGCCGCGCTGAACCCGGACATCGGGATCTTCTTCACCGCCCTTGGCCTGCGCATCCTTCAGGGCTACGGGCAAACCGAAACGGCGCCGGTCGTCGCCGCCAACCCGCCGGAAAAAATCAAGATGCACACTGTCGGCCCGCCGCTCAGGGACGTCGAGGTGAAGATCGCCGAGGACGGCGAAATTCTGGTGCGCGGCGAATTGGTCATGCAGGGCTACTGGCGCAACGACGAAGCGACGGCGGAGGCCCTGAGGGACGGCTGGCTGCATACCGGCGATATCGGCCGCCTCGATGAGGACGGTTATATCCAAATCACCGACCGCAAGAAGGATATCATCGTCCTGTCCGGCGGCGATAACCTCTCGCCGGCGCGGCTGGAGGGCCTGCTGACCCTGCAGCCCGAAATCCAACAGGCCATGGTCTACGGCGACAAGCGCCCGCACCTGGTCGCGATCTTGGTTCCCGACGACGAGTTCCTGGCCACCTTCGCCGCCCGGAACGGCAAACCAGCCGATCTGACCCAGCTCCATGGCGACCCGGCCTTGCGCGCGGCTCTCGCGGAGGCTGTCGATCGGGTCAATAGCGACCTGTCGGCTTATGAACGGATCCGCCGTTTCACAGTGGCCGACAGCGCCTTCACCGTAGATAATAAAATGATGACGCCCAGTATGAAGATACGCCGGCACGTTATACTTGAAAATTACGGAAAATCATTGGAACATTTATACTAAGACAAATTGTAGTATACGCGATTTTTTTGCGGAAAATTGTATATATATTGCAGTAATAGGAGATAGAAATAGCTGGTAATTTATCTATTTATTTACTGTTAACTTATTTTATTTAATTTTGCTTAATCAACAAAGCGTTAAATAAGCTGAAATCGAGCGACCCGGCCCAACCTGGGGAGCGCCAGACGGCGGGTCGTTTGACGCCGCGCCCTGACGAGGAGAACAAGGCCGGGCTTTTCGCCACTGTCGCCCATCGACCGGCGGCTCGAGGAGGGGAAATTCGACCGAATGTCGGAATTAGCGAGTCGCAAGCAAAAGCGACGCAACGGCCAACAGGTTTTGATGGGTGTCCGCGTCACCCAGCAATTGCTCGACGGTTTGCAGGCCTTTCACAGCGACTTCCTGCGGGGAGTCCGCAACGGCCGTAGGATCGCGATGCGCCGGTGCGATCTGTCGAATCTTGACTTCAGCGGCATGGATCTGAGCAAGGCCGAGCTGCTCGCCTGCACGTTCAACGGGGCACGGTTGTCCAGCACGGATTTTCGCCTCGCCAGTCTGTTCGCCGGCAGCTTCCAGGACGCCGATTTGACCGGCGCCAACTTCGAAAAGGCGGATGTACGCGCCTCGAACTTCGAGCGCGCCAATCTGTCCGGGGCCAAGTTCGTCGGCGCCGATCTGCGCGATTGCGCCATCATGGACGAGAAGACGAGCGAGATCGGCACTCTCGCCCCCTGCAACTTTCGCAATGCCATGCTGCGCGCCACCAATATGTCGCACAGCAAACTGAAGAACGCCGTCTTCAATGGCGCCCTGTTGCAAGACGTCGACCTGCACAATGCCGACATGCGCGACGCCCAATTTCAAGGCGCGGAAATCGTCCGGGCAAATCTGACCGGCGCCCGCCTTGCCGATGCCGACCTGCGCGGCACCGCGCTCACCGGAACCGATCTGTCCAGCATCGATCTTACCCGCGCCAAAACGCCGGACAAGACGGGCATTACCGACGACTGGATCCGGGAGAAGTTACGGCAACACGCGGAATGGATCGCCAGTGGCGGCACCACCGGCAAGCGAGCCGCATTCGCCGGGCTGGAATTGACCGGCCGGGATCTCTCCGGCGCCAACCTCGCCGCCGCCGACCTTGGCGCGGCAATGCTGGTCGGCGCCAACCTGTCCAATGCCATGCTCGCCGCGGCGAACCTGCAAGGCGCCAACCTGTTGAACGCCAATCTGCAAGGCGCCGACATTCGCGGCGCCGATCTGACGGATACTAATATGCGGGGCGCCATCCTGATCGAAACCAGGACCGGCGTTCTACCGGGGACGGCCTTGATGACTCTGCTCAAACAGGCGGTTTAGCGGCTCCGTCGCGCCGTCGCCGGCGCCAGTCGAGCAGGAATTTGACGCCTACGGGCACCAGGGTGATGGTTCCCAGGGCAAGCACCGCCCAACCCACCCGCCGCGCATCCGCCGTGGCGAACGCTTCGCCAAAGTGCGCCAGCAGAAAGCTGGCCGGGGCGATGCCCAGCAGAGTTGCCACGGCGAAGCGCCAGGTTGCAATCGGCGTCAGGCCGGCGGCATAGCTGACCAGGTCGAACGACAGGAACGGCAGCAACCGGGTACCGAATACGATCGCCATCAAGGCATTCTGCGATCCCAACCAGCCGACCGAAACCCGGTCGCCAAACCACCGCAGCATCGCCTCGCGGCCAAGAACGCGCGCGATGGCAAAGGCCAACAGGGCTCCCACCTCCGCCCCCAGTCCGACATAGACCGCGCCCCACACGTGGCCATACGCGGCGCCGGCCGCCATCGCGATCGGTGCGCTCGGCAGGGGACTGAAGACGATGGCCGTCGTCATCAATCCGACGACGGCAACCGGGCCAAGCCATCCCAAGCGCACGACGGCCGCGCGCAAGACCTCGCCATCGACAAGCAGTTCCATGGCGCCGCTCCAGGAGAGCGCCAGATATCCCACCGCCAGCACCGCGGCGACAGCCGCGGCGGCGACAATCCGGCGGGTGGTCGGGGCCACTAGTCGCCGAGGGCGCGGCGACGCTCCTCGAACTCCGCCTTGTCGATCTCTCCCCGGGCGAAGCGTTCCCTCAGGATGTCGACCGCCGACTTACCGGCCGGCCCGGGCACGTGCCCGTGCCCCTGCCCATGCCCATGCCCCGGCCCACTGAGCCAGCGAACGGCCAAGACGACGAGAAGAATGATGCCGCCCCAGAAAGCAATCATCATCACGGAGCCGAAAATCATGTGCCCCCAGCCCCAACCGCCGTCCCACATATAGGAACGGTCAGGATAGCCCTGCGCCCACGCCGTTACGGGACTCATCAGGCCGGCAAACGTCAGTCCGGCCCGGCCTAAAAGAGTTTTCATCATAATCTCCCAGATGTTTACGTGACCTCGGAACGCGCCATTCGCCCACCCGCCGGCCACCATACCGATCGGCCTTCTCGGCCGCCCGCGTCCACGCTATAAGAAATCGGCTCGATATCTCTCGAGGTCAAGCAGATGATACGATTACGATCGACCGCCCAGTTGGCGCTGGCTTTGGCGGTTGTGGCCATCCCCCCGGCCATGCCGATGACACCGACCGATGTGACGGTCGTGGTCGAGAACCTGCGCAGCGCCGAGGGCCAGGTCCGCGTGGCCCTTTGGTCAGATCCCGACGGTTTCACCAAGCCCGAGGCGGCGGTTGCCGAGTCCGGGCAAAAGGCACAGGTCGGGCGCGTCACCTTTCACTTTGCCGGCCTAGCGCCTGGACGCTACGCCATCGCCAGCTTCCATGACGAGAACGGCAACGGCAATTTCGACCGGACAGCGCTGGGCCTGCCGAAGGAAGGTTTGGGGTTTAGCAATGACGCCCGGATCAGCCTGGGCCCTCCCGCGTTCGAAGAGGCGGCCGTCGACATCGAGGCCCCGGACCAGGTGATCGTCGTAAGACTTCATTACTAGCCGGACCCCGACCTGCCCCCGGCACAGGCGCGTGTGCGGCCCGCCCGGATGCAAAATTTCCCCGGCCCGCCCGGTGACGGCGTCTCTCTTGCGCGCATGCGTGCAATGACGAGCGAATTGTGCTTTGTGTGGATGGTCGCCGGTGCCACGTTGAAAAATAGGTCAGTACGCGTTAACTTTATCGCGCGACTCGGGTGCTAGCCTGCACCCTTTACAGCCACTGCGGGATGCCAGGCCATGACGCTTGCGGCGGTCTCCCTCGACGACAAATATGCCCTCGACTCCGGGCGGGTATTCATCACGGGAACGCAGGCCCTCGTCCGCCTGCCGATCATGCAGCGCCAGCGCGACGCTGCGGCCGGTTTGAACACCGGCTGTTTTATTTCCGGCTATCGCGGTTCGCCCCTAGGCGGCCTGGACCAGCAGCTCTGGCAGGCGCGCCGCTTCCTGCAAAACAACCACATCCATTTCCAGGCCGGGGTCAACGAGGACCTGGCGGCCACCGCCGTCTGGGGCAGCCAGCAAGGAAACCTGTTCGGCGACAGTAATTTCGACGGTGTCTTTTCCTTGTGGTACGGCAAGGGGCCCGGCGTCGACCGGTCGGGTGACGTCTTCAAGCACGGCAATTCCGCCGGGTCGTCGCCGCACGGCGGGGTCCTGCTCATGGCCGGCGACGATCACACCGCCAAGTCGTCCACCCTCGCCCACCAATGCGAATACAGCTTCATGGACGCCATGATTCCGGTGCTCAACCCGGCCGGCGTGCAGGAGTTTCTGGATCTCGGCCTCTACGGCTGGGCGATGAGTCGCTATTCCGGTTGCTGGATCGGCTTCAAGACCATCGGCGAGACGGTGGACAGTTCCGCCAGCGTCTATGTCGACCCACATCGCGCGCAGATCGTCCTGCCCGACGATTTCGAGATGCCGCCCGGCGGTCTGAACATCCGCTGGCCCGATACGCCGCTTGAACAGGAAGAACGGCTGCACCGGTACAAAGTGCATGCGGCCCTCGCCTTCGCCCGCGCCAATCG
>JAJFGI010000236.1 GCA_021776215.1 Kiloniellaceae bacterium
AAGAGGGAGCCCGCGATTTTCTGCTGTTCTTCCCACGCTGAAGTAGCCATCGTGTGAAAGGCGCCTAATGGCACTAGGCGGAAATGCTCCAATGCGAGGACTTGCGACCGGTGTTGGCTCTAAAGCCGACGTCGGCGCACCGCCGCTGACCCAACTCTCGTTTGCGAGCTCACACCGAGAGCACCCCTTCAGGGTTGTTCCGCCGCGCGAAAGACAGGC
Source organism: Kiloniellaceae bacterium (assembly GCA_021776215.1). Taxonomy (GTDB): domain Bacteria; phylum Pseudomonadota; class Alphaproteobacteria; order Kiloniellales; family J153; genus JAJFGI01. The sequence goes on from JAJFGI010000236.1 coordinate 220, forward strand.
TCCCCGGCAAGCCAACGCTCGGCCGCATCGGGCGTCTCCAGAGCAATGCGTAAGGCCGCGGTCAGTTCCAGGTGTGTGGAGTTGAGCCCCAGGTCCGACAGGCCCTGGCGCAAGCCCAGATGTGCTTCCGAGAAAATCCGGTACTGCGGCATGTACACCGGAATCGCCACGTTGCGCTGCTTGACCGATTGCTCGCAGGCCCCGACGTCGCGGGAATTGAATCCGCGGCAACTGCTCGGCCGCGCCGCATGAGCGATGCAGAGCCGCCCGACCAGCAGAGCACAGGGCAGCCGCGCCTGGCCGCGTTCCAGGGGGCTCATGCCACGCGTTTTCTCGTCCAGATCGCGCAGCCGGGCCTTGAGCTTGGCCAGCGCCCTGGGGCGTAAGGTGGCCTTGACGTAGTCGGCCAGATGGAACACCTCGGCCGGCGTGGCGCTCACCGTCTTGTAGCAGCAATGGGCGCAGTATTTGCGGCAGTCCAATCCGGCCACCGCCTGTCGCACGGCGCTGTCTTCCTGTAGCTCGGCAAAGGCCTCCTCGGCGATCCGCATGGCCGTGGCCGCCGCGCCGGCCAATGCCCCGGCATCGCGCCGCGCCGTCAAGGCATCCACCGTGCGCGCGCGAACCGTCCGGCCGACGTTCTCGGCGACCGCGGCCGGATCGTGTTTCGCCTGCGGATCGTCCATCTAACTCATTGTCCTAAAACTAGAATTTTCGTGGGATAAAGCGCGCGTAGTAAGCCATGGAGAGTAACGCGCCACCACCGACGACGAAAACCGCGGGCAGCTCGAAGACCTTCAACACGACCGAGAAGATACCCGGCGGCAGAAGCTGCGCCGCGTCCCGATAGGTGGTGAACACCGTCGTCATCTCCGGCCGCTCCAGGGGCCGCACGGCGCGCAGGAACGGCGCGTTGCCAACCCCGTCGATCGCCCCGGTGCCGACGGCGGCAAGCAACAGCACGGCCGCCCCGGCCCAAGGCGTGCCGGCGACCACGGCGACGGCAATCGTCGCCAGGCCGCCCATGGCATAGCCGCCGACCAGCAGCCGGCGCATGCCATAGCGCCGGCCGACACGCGCCCACAACGGCACCAGGAACAACGAGGCCGAGCCGAGGGAGACCAGCGCGGCACCGGCCTCTCCACCCAAGCCGGCGCTCACGGCATAGATCGGCGCATAGATGAAGAACATCGACCACCAACCGGACCGCGCCACGGCGAGCACCCAGGACAGACGCAGGCGGGGTTGGGCAAAGAAGCGTGGCAGATAGTTCAGCGGCTGCGGCGGCGGTCGTTTCATGGGTCCGACCGCCTTGTTCTCGCCCAGGCGCAAATACCAGAACCAGGCGAGGGCAACCGACACGGCGACGGCCGCGGCCAGGAACGGCGCCCAGTGCGCGACTTCGGTCTGCAACTTCACCCCGACCCAGGGCCCGGCGGCAAAAACGCCGGCGGTCATGAACACCCGGCGCGGCTCGAACCGGCCGAGCTCGCGGCGCGGTATGTGATCCATGACATAAAGACTGAGCGTTATCTCCAGGCAGGCGACGGCGAAGACCTGAGCAACCATTCCGACGGCCAGCCCGGGCAGCGAGCGGCTTCCCAGCAAGGCCGCGGCAAGAACCATCGAGGCGGCCCCCAGACTGAAGACCCAACGCCGGTGCAGGCGGTGCACCAACCACGGGATGGACAGACTGCCGCATAGACCGGCAAAGCTAACCGCGAAATAGAGGACGCTGACCCTTTGGGCATCCCCCAGCAGCATATGCGCCTGCAAGGGGATGACGGTCACCAACAAGGACCGCGGCAGGACGATCAGCGAGAACAGGGTCGCGAACGTGTTGGGCCGCGGCAAGCCCGGGGCCGCAAGCCAGATCGGGAGGTGGACGTTGCGCATAGCCATCGATGAGTGCGTTCCGTAGGGACCTGCGACCGCCGTCCGTCGACGTGGCCGCTGCCGCGACTTTACCGAGCGGAGCCCAGACTAGCCGCGTCGGCCATACGGCGCCCGCCATATTTTCCGGGCCGCCGGCGGCGGCGGCGCGGCCTGGTCCAAGCGCCTTCATCTGCGCGCATAAGAGGAAAGACAACCCAGGAAAATCCCGCACCACCGAAGGCCCTTAACGGCCCATTTACCTAGTTTGTCCATAGTTGAGGGCTGCGCATTCCTGGATTGGCCCTGGCATGGGCTACTGGAGCGATACATAGCGCCATATGGCGCAAAATGGAGCCGAAAGGGGTCCGCGCGGCCGACGTGGCCGCGTCCTGACGCCGGTTCCGAGGCCGAAAGGAACTGGCCCATGGCAATTCCGATGTCGCCCAC
>JAJFGI010000237.1 GCA_021776215.1 Kiloniellaceae bacterium
CGGGCGACCGCCCGCTATTCGGTTGCCGCCCGCAGCACAAGGAAGCGCACGGTCAGAAGCCCCAGGAGATAGACCAGGACAAGCGGGGCAAGCATCAGCAAGGCCAGCGGCCACAGGCTTGACCCGGCGGAAAGCGCTCCAATCGTATAGAGAAACAGAGGCACGGTCCCGATCAGCGGCGCGCGGGCGGCCGATCGCCATTTACCGGTGAACCAGATGGCCATCGGCACCTGCAGAAGGAGATACGCCAGGACCGATGCCCAGGCCACGGGAAGTATCCACCTGTCTGGGAACCGGGTCCCGGCGGTGTCGGCCGCGCCGAGATCGCGTCTGGTGGCGAGATCTTGTTGCTCCCGGCTCAGGCGAGCCACCCAATCCGGCTGCTTCGGCCCGCTCGACGGCGCACCGGTTTCCCAGCGCAACCGCGCCCGCGCGCTCTTGACGGCCATGGTCCGCCCACGATCATCGAGGACAATGATCTTCAGCTCGTCGATCGCCGCCGGCGGCTCATATGCCATCCAGACCACGGCCTCGCCCTCACCCGCCGGATAGATCGGCGCCGGATTCGACCGGGACTCCTTGAGCCGCGTACCCTCGGCATATCCTTCGATGCGAAAGCGCAGCGGCGCCTCGCTGCTGTAGGCAAGCCTGACGAAAACCGCCTCCCCGTCCGCCAAACGGCCGAAAAGCGTTGGGTGGTTCTGCACGATTTGCACCGATGGCCCCGGCGGTTCGGCGCCGCCGGCGCCCGCCATCAGCAACAGCGGCGGAAGAGCTAAAAGCGCGCGAGACAACAATCGGCGGAGCAGGCCGAACACCATAGGAACCCCCATCGTTAGCGGTGGTCGGGAGGTTAACAAATCGTGCCTAACGGAACGTTGCCATGCCGGCAGGGCGCGGGGACCGCCATCATTCGATGGTCAGACGCACCGTGATATGGGGCGCCTTGCCCCGATAGAACGAGAGGGTTTGCATGAGATACGCCGGGTAGACGATTAGCAATCCCGGCCGCAGGCGCACCGTCTGGGTGACCCCCAGGCTCTCGGCGCCAGGTCCCGTGAAGGTCAGTGAGGGAGCGTACATGACCGGCGCCGGCCCGCGCGGATCCTGAAGCTCCAGGAGACCGCCCACGTCGGGATCCTGTGCCGTATCGCCGTCCCGGACCATATAGATCGCCGCGAAGTCCGCCGTCGGTTCGCTGACGCTCGCACAAGCGCTCTCCCGAAGAACCTCGGCATAGGCATCGACCCGCCACGCATCCGGCGGGGTGGCGCCCGACAGCCGCGATGCCAGGAGCCGCGCCGCAGTCGCCACGGCCAAACCAGGCCCGGCCTTCAAATCCGGCATCCCCGAGGGCGAGGTCCAGGCGGGCACCGCCGCGCCACCGGCGCCTTCCAGAATCGCCGTTGCCAAAGCCTCGTTGAGCGTCGCGGCGTCCGGCAAATCCACTGAACAAATCGGCGTGGAAAACAGGGTGATGCCCTCGATCGTCCCGAGGCTCGAGCGCGGCGGGCTCACGGTGCCGCGGCCTGCGGCAGGGCCAGGTTGAAGGCGATGGAAATGCGCGTGCCGCCGGCCTGGTAGGGGCGCACGGAATGCAGCATCCAGCTTGGAAAGATCACGAACAAGCCCGGTGCGGGGCGGACCAGGGGCGCGGCGTCACCGGGCACGACGGCGCGGGCGGCGGCGTTGTTCAACAACGCGCCACCGCGCGGATCGTGAAATTGAAATTCGCCGCCCAAGTCGTCGCCAATGCCATCGCCGGTATCGACATAGTAGCTGCCGGACCAGAAGCATCCCGGATGGGTATGCCGCTTGTTGGCATGCCCGCGCCGATTGACATTCGCCCAGCACTCGACCCGCCAGGCGGGCCGCACGAGGCGCCCTTTCCGGTCGCGGGTGGCTTTGTTGGCGATCTCCCTGGCGGCCGCCAGCACCGTATCGACCGCCTCACCGCCCCAGATGGCCAAGTCGCGCCCGGAATGCCAGCCGCCGACGTTGCTGTTGACCAGGCCGCGCTCGGTCCGCTCGCGCGCCAAGATGATGTCGCGCAACTGACGGTTCAGCGGCTCGGGATCTTGTAGGCGGCACAAGAAGGCCGGCGTCGGGAAAAACCCGGCGATCCGGGCCCGCGATAGAATTTCCTCGGAATAAGCATCCGCCATTGCCCGGGACTCCGCCGCTCCAACCGTCTAATCGACGGCCGCCGCCAGGGCGATCTCATCGCGGAACAGGGCAAAATCCGCGATCTTGCGGCGCAGGTCCCCGGCGGCCGTCTCCGACAGCGGAAGCAGCGGCGGCAGCACATTCCGCCACCCCGTATTGCCCGTATGCCATTCGAGAATCCGCTTCAGCGCCGGGATCATGGGAAAGCCCTGCAGGGCCATCCGAATGGCGGTCAGATCCTGCTGCAACCGGTCTCGCGCCGCCGGATCGGCGCGCAGGACGCGCGCGGCCAGAGGCGCCGTGACATTGACGGAGGCGGAGATGCAGCCCATCCCGCCCGCGGCCACGTTGTCGGCTAGGAACTGTTCGGAGCCGGAGAAGACCCGAAAACCGGGGAAGGTGTCGATGAGATGTTTGGTATTGGCCCAATCGCCGGAGCTGTCCTTCAGGCCGGCCACCACGTCGCCGAACGCATCGCGTAGGCGGCCGATCAAGGCCGGGCTGAGGGGCACCGCGCTCATTTGCGGAAAATGATAGAGATAGAGGCGGAATTTGGGATCGCCGACCCGTTCGATCAGCGCCGCGTAGTAAGCGAACAGTCCGTCTTCCGTAACGCCCTTGTAGTAGAACGGGGGCAGCACCAGCGCGTTCGGGTATCCGGCGTCGAGCGCGCAGCGGGTCAGGGCGACGGTATCGCCCAGGGCGCAACCCCCGGTGCCGACCACCACGCGATCCGCCGGAAGGCCGGCCGCCGCGATCGCCTTGATCAAAGCCATCCGGTCGGCCAGCGACTGGGAATTCGCCTCGCCCGTGGTGCCCAGCGGCGCCAGGCCGTCGCAGCCGTTGTCGAGCAGCCAGCGGCAATGCGCCACAACCATTGCGTGATCCGGCGTGCCGTTTGGGGTCATGGGCGTTAGGGCGGCGGCGTAAACGCCGCTGACGAGCTGGGTTGATGTCACGGGCCGTGAGTCCTTTGCGGATGCGGGAGGACATGAAAGCCGACATTCCGCAAAATCGCAACGTCGTCGCCCAGCTTGGCGCCGACAAGCTTTCTGTACTAACCTTTCCAGCAGCTTGCCCCCAATCGGGGACCGTCAGGAATTTGCCATGAAGCCGGCCGATACTGTGCTTTCAGACGATCTTGTGCCGGCGGAAGTGCGCCGGCGCCTGTTCCGGCGAATTGCCGATCGCACTGACGAGCTGGTCGGGCTGACGCAGGAACTGATCCGCATTCCAACGGTCAATCCGCCGGGCGACGCCTATACGCCGTGCGCCGAGTTCATCGGTAAACGCTTGGCGGGCCGCGGCTTTCAGGTGACCTACCGGCGGGGAGAGGGTGCTCCTGGCGATAGCGACCGGTATCCGCGCACCAACGTCATCGCCCGGATCGAAGGGTCGCGGCCCGGCCGTTGCGTGCATTTCAACAGCCATATCGACGTGGTCGCGACCGGGCGCGGCTGGACGGTGGACCCGTTCGCCGGCGAGGTGCGCGACGGCAAGGTCTATGGCCGCGGCGCCTGCGATATGAAGGGCGGGTTGGCGGCCTCGATCATCGCCGTCGAATCGATCCTCGAAGAAGGGGTGGATTTTCCCGGCGCCCTGGAGATCTCCGGCACGGTGGACGAGGAATCGGGTGGTTACGGCGGCGTGTGCTTCCTGGCCAAGGAAGGATTTTTCTCACCCCCGCGGGTTCATCATGTGATCATTCCCGAGCCATTAAATGTTGATCGGGTGTG
>JAJFGI010000238.1 GCA_021776215.1 Kiloniellaceae bacterium
GGACGAGAACGGCGAATATCTCGGCCGACCGGTGGCGATCGCCCAGTTGCGCGATGGCTCCATCCTGGTTTCCGACGACCTGGCCGGTGCGATCTATCGCATTTCCTATGGCCAGTAGGATGTGACGGCATACAACGAGAGGTCCAACCCGCCGCCGGCGGGTTGGATTCGTGTGGGTCGGGTCGAGGGTGTATTCGGCGCAAAGGAACGATACGTGAGGGCCTTCTTCGCGCTTTTCGGTGCGGTCCTGCTCGCGTCCACCCTGCCGGCGGCGGCGGCGGGCGACCCGGCGCTGGGCCGCGAAAAAGTGGTCAAGTGCACCCAGTGCCATGGCCGCGACGGCATCGGCAAGCTGCCGATCTTTCCCAATATCGCCGGGCAGAAGGAAGACTACCTGGTCGCCCAGTTGCGCGCTTTCCGGGACGGCAGCCGGGAAAACCAGATGATGTCCTTTATCGCCAAGGACTTGAGCGACGAGGATATTGCCAACCTCGCGGCCTACTACGCCTCGATCAAGGTCGAGGTGACGCCGCCGGAATAGGGCGCCGGGTTCCGTGATCCGCCGGGCGCTCCGAACCGCGATCTGTGCCGCCGTCTGCGCGGCGGCGATCGCGACGGGTGCAGCCTGGGCGCAAGCGCCCCAATCCTTGATCTGCGACGACGTCGAACAGGGCTATATCGTCAAGCAAACCCGACTGCAGGCCCGCGACCTGGATTTTTTTCTCTTCGAGGCAGCCGGGAAGGGCTGCGATACGCTGGTGCGGCGTTTTCTCGATCTCGGCGCCTCGCCCCAGGCGCGCGACCGGGTCGGCAATACCGCCCTGCTGCTGGCCGCGAAGGCCGGCAAGAAAGAGATCGTGCAGACCCTGATGGAGATGGGCGCGCGGCACGATCATAAGAACCTGGCGGGCGAAACCGCGCTCCTGCTCGCGGCGGTCGCCAACCGACGCGGCGTCGTAAAGCTGTTGGTCGACGCCGGCGCCGATCCCAACGCCGGCGACAAGCGCGCCGTGACGCCGCTCATGGCCGCGGCCTTCAATGGCAACGGCGCAATCTGTGCGATCCTGCTGAAAGCCGGCGCCGTTCCCGCCCCCATCGATGCGACCGGCAAGACCGCGGCCATCTACGCGGCCGGGCGTGGTTTTTCCAAGGTTGTCGCGCTCTTGCTGGACGCCGGGGCGGACGTGAACCAGCGCGCCGGCAATAACCTGACGGCACTCATGTGGGCGGCGGGCCACAGCAACGACGTGCCGGAACCGGAGGCGTTGGCCACCCTGGACCTTCTGCTTGAGAACGGCGCGGAGCTGGACCTGGCCGACAACCGCGGCCGCACCGCCCTCATGACCGCGGCCGTGCAGGGGCATCCGGGGATCGTCTCCCGGCTTCTCGCGGCGGGCGCCGATGCGGCGGCGCGCGACAACAATGGCAAGACCGCGCGCGATCTGGCGGCCGATGAAAGAACTCGGGACGCCGTCGGAGGGTCCTAAAGACCCGCCAGGTAGCGGGCCATGGCCGCGATCTCGTCGTCGCTGTAGGAGGCGAGGAGCGAGCCCTTTGCCGCCGAGTTCAGGCGAACCTTATTCTTGAACTCCAGCATGGTGCGTTCCAGATAGTCCGCTTGTTGGCCCGCCAGGCGCGGGTTGCGGCTGTCGCCCTCGTAACCGCCCAGGTGACATTGCACGCACTGACCGGCGCTGAGCGCGGCGAGGGCCTTGCTCTCTTCGTCCGCCGGCGCCCGATAGCCGATCTCGGGCCAGGGCTGCTCGGAAAAGTGCTGGGCCAGGGCCTGCATGGTTTCCTTGTCGAGATCGGCGACGATGCCGCCCATGATCTCGTTGGCCCGCCGCCCGGCCTTGAAATCCTTGAGTTGGACATAGAGGTAGTAGAACTCCTGACCCCACAGGATCGGGAACTCGGTGGCCGTCGGCATACCCGCCTCGCCGTGGCAGTCGGCACAGAGGGCCAGGGTCTCGGCCGGCGCCTCGCCGGCAACCGCGTTGCTCGGAGACGAAAGAAACAACAGGGCACCGACCACGGAAGCCCAAAGCGCGCGACTCATCAACGCCTCTTTTTCGCTAATTCCGAAAGAAACGGCGGGGCTGCAGAAGAGACTGCAGCCCCGCCCCTCACGCGATTATCCGATACTTAATCAGTCAGCTCAATCAGCTAACGTAAAGGCGATGATATTGTTGCCCCGCTTGTAGTTGAGCTGAGTGTTTCCGCCCGCCGCAACGACGACGTATTGCTTACCATCCACCGTGTAGGACGACGGCGGCGCGTTGACACCGGCACCGGCTTGGAACTTCCAGAGTACGGACCCGGTCTCGGAATCGTACGCCTTGAACAGGCCGTTGCCTTCGCCGGTAAAGACCAGCCCGCCGGCCGTGGCCATGATGCCGCCGATCATCGGCTGCGCGGTCTTCACCTTCCAGCGGATCTTGCCGGTGTTGTAGTCGACCGCGGTCACGTTGCCCCACTGCTCTTCCGAGGGGATCACCTTGAAGGCACCGCCCAGCCACAGCTTGCCTTCCGGATAGGGCGAGCTTTCCACATGGTAGGTCATCGGCTGGTGCAGGTTGATGGCATAGGCCAAGCCCAAATTCGCGTCCACCGTCATGGGCGACCATTCGACGCCGCCATTGGCGCCCGGCAACATCCGCGCACCCTCGGCCGTCGGCAGGGTCCACATGTTTTCCTGCGGCACCATGGCCTCGGAGTAACGGATCAGGCTGCAGTCGCGCCGGTCATGGATATAGACGTGACCGGTCTTGCCGGCGTGCAGCAGCCCCGGCACCGTCTTGCCATCCTTGTCCTTCACATCGACGAGAATGGGCGGGCTCACCGCATCCAGGTCCCAGACATCA
>JAJFGI010000239.1 GCA_021776215.1 Kiloniellaceae bacterium
GGCGGGGCGATATCGCCCTCCGCCGCCTCCGTCGCCGTAGGCGCCTCAGCCGGCGCGGCTGTCTTGCGCCCCGATCCGCCGCGGCGGGACCGGCGGCGCGGTTCGCGCTCCTGCGTCGGCGGAGCAACCGGCTCGGCCACCTCGGCGACGTCGGATCCCTCGTGTTTCGCCTCGGGGATTGGGCGTCCCAGCAGCCGGGTGACCGCCGCCAGCGCCTTGGATTCCGCGGGCAGGGCCAGGGTGAAGGCGCGGCCGGAGCGGCCCGCCCGCCCGGTGCGGCCGATGCGATGCACGTAATCTTCCGCGTGCACCGGAACGTCGAAATTGAAGACGTGCGAAACCTCGGGCAAATCGAGACCGCGCGCCGCTACATCGGAACAGACGAGCAGCGTCATTTCACCGGCCTTGAAGCTCTCCAAGGTGGCGGTACGCACCGGCTGAGCCATGTCGCCATGCAGGGCCGCGACCGAAAATCCGTGCGTACGCAACGATTTGTAAAGCACGTCCACGTCTTTCTTGCGGTTGCAGAAGATCAGCGCGCTATTTACGCCTTCCTGCTCCAAAATGGTGCGCAGGGCGGCACGCTTGCTCTTCTGGTCGCCATGCACCTTGACCAGGAGCTGAGTCACCGTTTCCGCGGCCGAAGATGGCGGATCGACGCTGATCTCCTTCGGGTTCATCAAGAACTCGTCGGCCAGGCGGCGCACTTCGCGCGGCATGGTGGCGGAAAAGAACAAGGTCTGGCGGATCTTCGGCAGCAGGCCGACGATGCGCTCCACATCGGGGATGAAGCCCATGTCGAGCATCCGGTCGGCCTCGTCGATCACCAGGATCTTCACGTCAGCCAGCAGGATCTTGCCGCGCTCGTAGAGATCGAGCAGGCGGCCCGGCGTGGCGATCAGCACGTCGACGCCGCGGTCCAGGCGCTTATTCTGTTCGACGAAGGATGACCCGCCGATCAGCAGCGCCATGGAAAGCTTGCTGTTCTTGCCGTAGAGATCGAAGTTCTCGGAAATCTGGGTCGCCAACTCGCGGGTCGGCGTGATGATCAGGGACCGCGGCATGCGCGCCTTGGCGCGGCCGCTAGCCAGGATATCGATCATCGGTAGGGTGAAGGAAGCGGTCTTTCCGGTTCCGGTCTGGGCGCAACCGAGAACGTCGCGGCCCATGAGAACGTGGGGGATTGCCTGAATTTGGATTGGGGTGGGGGTCGTGTAGCCGACGTCTACCACCGCCTTAAGGACTTCAGGACTCAGTCCAAGATCGGTAAATTGCATTTATCTCGTTTATGATTGGGGAGGATTGTCTTTAGCTCGCGAACTATCGCTGCCAATTCATTTAGTTTCTTATAATAGAAAGTCAAGTGGTTCTGTCAACGGAATAGCATGTAAGTCGGCGGACGCTGGATTCGCCGGCGCCGACGCAAGAATCTTCAGAGATCGGAATTCGGACGCTTTCTTTATTTCAGTTGGCGGTAAGGTGGGCGCCCAAGACTGGGCTGGGACCGGGGGGCGTATGGAGAAACCGATACCGCTGGCGCTGCTGCCGGGGCTGCTCCTGGACGGCGCCCTGTGGCGCGCCCAGGTGGCGGGCCTGGCGGGCCTCGCCGACGGCCAAGCGGCCGATTTGTCGACCCAAGCGTCGGTGGCGACAATGGCGGCGGACGTCCTGGCCGCCATGCCGCACCGCTTTGCCCTGGCGGCGCTGTCCATGGGGGGCTATGTGGCCTTCGAGATTTTACGCCAGGCACCGGCACGGGTGATGGCGCTGGCCCTCTTGGACACCACCGCCCGGCCGGACACGGCCGAGCAGACCGCCCGTCGGCGCGGCCTGATCGAGCTGGCCCAAAAAGGCAAATTCAAGGGGGTGACGCGTCGCCTGCTGCCCATGCTCGTGCACGCCGACCGGCTGGACGATGCGGCCTTGACGGGCGAGGTGATGGCCATGGCCGAACGCATCGGCCGCGACGGCTTCCTGCGCCAGCAGAAAGCGATCATGGCGCGGCCCGACAGCCGCGCCCTGCTGCCCCGCATCGCCTGTCCGACCCTGGTGCTGTGCGGCCGTGAGGACGCATTGATGCCGCTGGCCTGGCACCAGGAGATGGCCCGGGCCATTCCCGGGGCCGAGCTGGTGGTCGTCGATCGTTGCGGCCATTTGTCGCCGATCGAGCGGCCGGCGGAAGTGACGGCCGCCCTGCGCAAATGGCTTGGCGGCGTGAATTGACGGATACGGCCGAGGTGCGATCCTCAAGTTTCGAAGTCGTTGGGATCCATCAGGTTGGGATTGCGCCGCGGGAGAAGTTCCGCCGTCAATTGCCGGATCAAGGCGCGAAACGCCGGGTCGTCCGGGTTGCTGACCGCGACAATGGACCCGGACAGCGATGTCTCGCGGTCTTGCCCGGCGCAAAGGGCCGCGGTTATGTGCAAGGGCCCGGCGATCGGCCCGGCGCTGGCTCCGGTCGGCTGCGGCACCTCGCGGCACATCGCCGTCGGACTGACACCGGCGCCCGAATTCAGCACCATGACGACTCGGTACGGCGATGGGTTCGCCGGGTCGCGTACGGTCGTGAACTCAATCTCGGGGCCGAAGTGGGCGCCCACCATGGTCCGGGTGATGATCCGTCCGACCTCTTCGTCGGACGCCGGGAAGGGGTTGCCGACAATCTGCGTATAGAGCGGCCCCTTGCCGGCAATGTAGCTGAGGGTCTGCGGGTTGAAGGTCCCGAGGTAGGCCGGCTGAGTCACGCTGTTCGCCGCACAGGCAGACAGTGCCGCAAGAGCAAGACCGGCAAGAGAAAGACGCGCAGCATTCAACATCGCCAATGACCTCCGTGGACGAACTGTTCTATTCATTTTGGCGTAGCCCGGCGCAAACGCAAGGCCGGAGCGTCTCACGCCTCCCGGCGGCGCCGATCCGCGATGACGATGATCTCCGGGCTGTGCGGACCGGCAGGGCCGCGGTCCCAGTCGCCAAACCATGTGAGGGCGGTGAGTCCGGCCTCGCCGAGAAAGGCGGCGAGCTCATCTCGGCTCATGAAGCGCAGCGTGCTGGCGGCGGCCGCCGTCGTGCCGTCCGGAAAGCGATAGTGCGTGTCGAATGTCACCAAGGCCTGGGCCGCGGCGCGCACGTCGTAGTGGACACCGACCGTGCCGATCCCCGGAACCTGGACACACTCGGTGGTTTTCGCCGGGGTCCAGTCGAGCCACTCCCGGGCGTCCGGGTTGCGCGTTTCGAACGCGAGTTGGCCTGCGGGCCCCAGATGCGCGGCCAAGGCGCGCAATGCCGCGCGGACGTCGGCGTCGGTCGTGAAGACCTGGAACACGTGGCCGGTCATGACAATGAGGTCGAACCGCGCCTCGAGCGATAAGCCCGCCGCGTCGGTTTCGATCCACGACACGCGGTCGCCGCCCGGCCGCCGGCGCGCGATATCGAGCATGGCGCGGGCGGGATCGGCGCCGGTGACGTGGTGGCCCCGCGCCGCCAGATCGCACGCCAGCCGGCCGGTGCCGCATCCCATGTCGAGGATGCGCCGCGGCTCCGCACCGGCGCGATCGAGGTAGAAGGCCGTATCCCTGTCCGGCGGATTGACCGCGTCGTAAACCGCCGCCAGGCGCGGATCCGTGAAGATGGCATCAGGCACGGTCGGGACGCCCAGACAATCTGTTTCGCGGCCTCGCGGGCCGAGAGCGGCAGGTTAGTCGCCAGCCCCTTATGCGTCTATACGTCCAGATCGGCGACGAAGCGGGCGTTTTCCTGGATGAACGCGAAGCGCAACTCGGGCTTGCGCCCCATCAGGCGTTCGACCAGATCGTCGGCTTCCTTGAGCTGCAGTTTCGCCTCCGCGCCCTTGGTGTCGGTCAGGGTCACGCGCAGCAAGACGCGGTTCTTCGGGTCCATGGTGGTGTCTTTGAGCTGCTTCGCCGGCATCTCGCCGAGACCTTTGAAGCGGCTGATTTCAACCTTGCCGCGGCCCTTGAAGTGCTTTTCCAGCAGGATGTCCTTGTGCTTCTCGTCACGGGCGTAGATGGATTCGCTCCCCTGGGTCAGCCGGAACAGCGGCGGAAGCGCCAGGAACAGCCGGCCGGCTTCGATAAGCCCAAGCATCTCGCGATAAAAGAACGTCATGAGCAGCGAGGCGATGTGGGCGCCGTCCACGTCGGCATCGGTCATGATGACGACCCGCTCGTAGCGCAGCTTGTCGATGTCGAAGGTGGCGCGCGTGCCGCAGCCCAGGGCCTGGACGATGTCGGCGATCTCTTGATTGGCCTTCATCTTGTCCTGGGTGGCGCTGACCACGTTGAGGATCTTGCCGCGCAGCGGCAGCACCGCCTGGGTCTCGCGATTGCGCGCCTGCTTGGCCGAGCCGCCGGCCGAATCGCCCTCGACCAGGAAAATCTCCGTGCCTGACGGCCGATTGCGGGAGCAATCCGACAGCTTGCCGGGCAGGCGCAGCTTGCGCGTCGCCGACTTGCGGCTCTGCTCCTTTTCCTGGCGCCGGCGCAAGCGTTCGTCGGCGCGCTCCAGGATGCGGTCGAGCAGGGCGCGGGCGCGCTCCGGATGGCCGGAAAGCCAGTGATCCAGGTGGTCCTTGATGGTCGTCTCGACCAGCTTGGCGGCCATGGGGTTGGCCAACTTTTCCTTGGTCTGCCCCTGGAACTGCGGGTTCTTGATGAAGACCGAGAGCAGGGCGCAGGCGCCGCCGAGGATATCCTCCGCGGTCACCTGGGCGATCTTCTTCTTGTTGCCGACCAGTTCGCCATAGGCCTTGATGCTGCGCAGAAAGCCGCTGCGCAGGCCCTGTTCATGGGTGCCGCCGTCGACGGTGGGGATGGTGTTGCAGTACGAATTGACGAAGCCTTCCTCGTCCACCGGCCAGGTGATGGCCCATTCCAGATGCCCTTCGTCGTCCGGGAACTTCGCCTGGTCCACGAAAGGTTCCGGGGTGAGCGTCTTGCGGCCGTTAAGGCTGGCCGCAAGAAAGTCGCCCAAGCCGTTGGGGAAATGGAGAGTATCCGTCGTCGGCGTGGCGCCGCCCTTTTTCAGCAGGGCGGCATCGCAGTTCCAGCGAATCTCGACACCGCGGAACAGATAGGCCCGCGAGCGCGCCATCCGGTATAGCAGTTCGGGCTGAAAGTGCGCTTCCTTGCCGAAGATCGAGGTATCCGGCTGGAAGACGACCGTCGTGCCGCGCCGGTTTTGCGCGCCGCCCGCCTGCTTGAGCTTGCCCTGCGGCTTGCCGCGGGAGTAGCTCTGCCGATACAGCTTGCGGTCGCGCGCCACTTCGACGGTCAAGGTCTCGGCCAGGGCGTTGACCACTGAAACGCCGACCCCGTGCAGGCCGCCCGACGTGGTATAGGCCTTTTGCCCGAACTTGGCGCCGGAGTGTAGGGTGGTCAGGATGACTTCCAGGGCCGACTTGCTTTTGAACTTGGGATGCGGGTCGACCGGGATGCCGCGGCCGTTGTCGCGGACGGTAACGGTATCGTCGGCGCCAAGCTCCAGCTCGATCCGGGTCGCGTGTCCGGCCACCGCCTCGTCCATGGCGTTGTCCAGCAGCTCGGCGACCAGGTGATGCATGGCCCGCTCGTCGCTGCCGCCGATATACATGCCGGGGCGCCGGCGCACCGGTTCGAGGCCCTCGAGGACCTCGATGTCCTTGGCCGAATAGTCTTGCGAGGTGCGAGCGGCACTCTCAAAGAGGTCCGACATCGTGCGCGAGGGCTCCCGTTTGGCGTATCGTCTGCGGGCAAAATTGCCCTATGATGTAGGCTATGACCGGACTATTCACAACATATAGTTAAGAATTTGGAAACGCGAAATGGTGGGTAAAAAAGACGAACCGCGCGGCGAGCTGGCGATTCGCACCCTGGCGATGCCGGCGGACGCCAATCCCAGCGGCGATATCTTCGGTGGCTGGGTGCTGTCGCAGATGGATATCGCCGGCGGCATCACGGCCGCGCACCGGGTCCAGGGCCGGGTGGTCACGGTGGCGGTGACCGCCATGACGTTTCATCTGCCGGTCTATGTGGGCGATGTGCTGTGCGTTTACGCCTCGGTCGAGAAAATCGGCCGCACGTCGATGACCGTGCGCCTCGAGGCCTGGGCCTTGCGCGGCCGCGGGCCCGAACGCGTGCGGGTCACCGAGGGCCAATTCGTCTATGTTGCCCTCGGCGCCGACGGACGGCCGCGTCCGGTACCCAAAGACGTCGTGGAGGTCTAGATATGGTTCGTTGGGGGATTTTGCCGGTACTGGCGGGTCTTGTGGCGGCGGGCGCTTCCGCGCCGGCCCACGCCGGCGAGGCGGACGTGGTCGGCGTGCAGGCGACGTCGGATTCAGGCGACACTTGGCGGTTCGACGTCACTGTCGCCCATGGCGACACCGGCTGGGACCACTATGCCGACCGGTGGGACGTGGTCGGCCCCGACGGCAAGGTCCTCGGCACCCGGGTCCTGGTCCATCCGCATGAGGCCGAGCAACCGTTCACGCGTTCGCTGGGCGGTGTCTTCATCCCGCCGGACGTGCGCGAGGTCACGCTGCGGGCCCATGACAGCGTGCATGAATACGGCGGCCGGGAAATGACCGTCCCGCTGCCGCGATAGCGGCGGCCGGCGGCTAGTCCAGCCGCTGGCCCAAGCGGCCGGCGAGGTCCTGGATGAATTGCCAGGCGACACGGCCGCTTCGGGCGCCGCGGGTGATCGACCACTCGTTGCCCTGGGCGTGCAGCTCCGGCGTCGGAACCTTCAAGCCGTAGTGCTCGGCATATCCCTCGATCATGGCGAAGTAGGTGTCCTGGTCGCAGTTATGAAAGCCGAGCCACAGGCCGAAGCGGTCCGACAGACTGACCTTTTCCTCCACCGCCTCGGAGGCATGGATCGCGGTCGAGCGCTCGTTCTCGATCATGTCGCGCGGCATCAGGTGGCGGCGGTTCGAGGTGGCATAGAGAATGACGTTCTCCGGCCGCCCCTCGATACCGCCCTCCAAGACCGCCTTCAGGGACTTGTAGCTGGTATCCGCGCCGTCGAAGCTTAGGTCGTCGCAGAACAGGATGCAGCGGCGTTTGGCCCCGCGCAGGTCTTGCAGCAGGCGGGGCAGGGAGGGGATGTCCTCGCGGTGAATCTCCACCAACACCAGATGGCCGGCGGTCTTGCCCGTCGCCTCGCTATTGACGCGGGCGTGGACGGCCTTGACCAGCGAGCTCTTGCCCATGCCGCGGGCGCCCCAGAGCAGGGCGTTGTTGGCCGGCAGGCCGGCGGCAAAACGCCGCGTGTTCTCGAGGAGGATATCCGCCTGGCGATCGATGCCCTTGAGCAGCACGTAGTCGACCCGGTTGACCGCGCGCACCGCCTCGAGGCCGTCGTTCTCGGCCCGCCAGATAAAGGCATCGGCGCTGTCCAGCCCGTCCGAAGCCGGCGCCACGGGCGCCAGCCGCTCCAAGGCATCGGCGACGCGCTGGAGCAAGGGGATCAAATCCTGGGATTTGGGCACGATCTCGGGCTCTTCGGTTGGGTGGCTCGCGGGACCGTGCCCGGAGGACGCAGCGGGCGCCGAGCCTAGCTCCGGCCGCGGCTGCCGTCAATGCGCCGGCCGCATCGCGGGTCGGGTCGGCCGTGCGGGCCGGCGGCCCCGTTGCAATTCGCGGATGGACCGGTATAGTCCGCCCGACCGCCGCTGGGGCGGTCCCGAAACTTATCCAAGGAACACCTGATGTTCGTCTCGCCGGCCTATGCCCAAGCCGCAGGAGATGGGGGGTCCGGCCTCGTCTCGTTGCTGCCGCTCGTCCTGATCTTTGTCGTGTTCTATTTCCTCTTGATCCGGCCGCAGCAGAAGAAGATGAAGGCGCATCGGACCCTGGTCGAAGGCGTTCGCAGGGGCGATCGGGTGGTCACCGGCGGCGGTTTGATCGGCACGATCAGCAAGGTCGTCAGCGACACGGAAGTACAGGTCGAGGTCGCCGACGGCGTGCGCGTGCGGGTCGTGCGCAGCACCATCCAGGATGTCCTGTCCAAGACCGAGCCGGCCGACAAGGGCAAAGGCGGCGACAAGGGCGAGGGCACCCCCGCGGCCCCGGCGAACGACACACAGAAGGGCGGCTTCACCGCCGGCTTGTCCAAGATCCTGGGCGTGAAGTCCGACAAATAGTCGCATGGTTCAGTATCCGAAATGGCAGGTCGTTCTGGTCCTGCTGGTTCTGCTGGCGGGCGCGATCTTCGCGGCACCGAACCTGTTGAGCCGCGATACCGCGGACAACCTGCCGAGCTGGGTTCCGCGGGAACAGATCAACCTGGGCCTCGATCTACAGGGCGGCTCCTACCTCCTCATGGAGGTCGATATCGACACGGTGGTGCGCGAACGCCTGGAGGGCCTGGTCGATAGCATTCGCTCGGAGCTGCGCCAGGCGAAGATCGCCTATTCAAATCTCGGCGTCGACGGGCAGACAGCTACGTTTCGGGTGCGCGACCTGCAAACATCGGATCAGGCGCGCGAGGCGATTCGCGACATCGCCCGTGAATTCGTCATGCAGGCGGGCGATGACGGGGTTTTCCGCCTGCAATACAGCGAGCAGTCGCTGACGGACCTGGCCGCCAATGTGGTCACGCAGAGCCTGGAAATCGTCCGCCGCCGGATCGACGAGACGGGGACCCGCGAGCCCATCGTCCAACGCCAGGGGGATGACCGCATCCTGGTGCAGTTGCCCGGCCTGCGCGACCCGGAACGGATCAAGTCCTTGCTCGGCAAGACGGCGAAGCTCACCTTCCGCATGGTCGACGATAGCGCGGCCGCCGATGGCTCGCGCGTCCCGGCCGGCTCGGAAGTGCTGTCGTCCACCGAGCTTGACGGGGCCGGCAACCCGCGCCGCTACGTGGTCAAGAAGCGCATCATGGTCAGCGGCGATACCCTGACGGACGCCGCCGCGACATTTCAAGACGGCCAGCCTGTGGTCTCCTTCAGCTTCGATTCCGTCGGCGCCAAGAAGTTCGGCACCGCCACCCGTGAGAATGTTGGCCGCCCCTTCGCTATCGTGCTCGACAACAAGGTGATCAGCGCCCCGGTCATTCGGGAACCGATTCTCGGCGGCAGCGGCATCATCAGCGGCCGGTTCACCGTGCAGGAGGTGCAGGACCTTGCCCTGCTGCTGCGGGCCGGCGCGCTGCCGGCGCCGTTGACCATCCTGGAGGAGCGGACGGTGGGCCCGGGTCTTGGCGCCGACTCCATCGCCGCCGGGAAGATCGCCAGTGTCCTCGGTTTCGTCTTCGTTATCGTTTTCATGGCTGGCGCCTACGGCCTGTTGGGCATGATGGCGAATGTCGCCCTGACAGCTAATTTGATTCTGCTGCTTGCCGCGCTGTCGGGTCTGCAGGCGACGCTGACATTGCCCGGGATTGCCGGGATCGTTCTAACGCTCGGCATGGCGGTGGACGCCAACGTGCTGATCTTCGAACGCATACGCGAAGAAATCGCCGGTGGGCGCGGACCGGTCACCGCGATCGACACCGGCTACCGGCGTGCCATGGCGACCATTATCGATTCCAACCTGACAACATTGATCGCCGCGCTGCTGCTGTTCATGTTCGGCACCGGACCGATCAAGGGGTTCGCGGTTACCCTGGCGATCGGGCTGGTGACCTCCATGTTCACCGCCATCATGCTGACGCGGTTGCTGGTGGTCATCTGGCTGCGCCGCCGCCGGCCGCAGCAACTGGCCATATGAGGCCCCACATATGGCATTGATTCGCAAATTCCCGATCGCGCCAAACCTCAACTTCGTTGGCTATCGCAAGATTATGCTCGCCTTCTCCGCCGCGATGGCGCTGGGGTCGGTGCTTCTCTTCGCGATTGTCGGGCTCAATCTCGGCATCGACTTCCGCGGCGGCATCCTGATCGAGGTGCGAACCAACGGCCCGGCCGATTTGTCGACTATGCGCAGCCGTCTCGGCTCGTTGGGCCTGGGCGAGGTGACGCTCCAGGAATTCGGCGCCGCCGACGAAGTCCTCATCAACGTGCAGCGGCAGGAGGGCGAGGAGTCTGCCCAGGCGGCTGCCGTCGCGGCCGTCAAAGAGGCGCTTGGCACGAGCGTCGCCGAATACCGGCGGACCGAGTTTGTCGGCCCAAAGGTCGGGGGCGAGCTCAAGGAAGCCGGTGCCATGGCCACCGTGCTCGCGATCCTCGGGATCTCGCTGTACGTGTGGTTCCGCTTCGAGTGGCAGTTCGCCGTCGCGGCGCTGTTCGCCTTGATTCATGATGTTATCGCGATGATCGGTTTCTTCGCCGTGACGCAGATCGAGTTCAACCTGGCGACGCTCGCGGCGGTCCTCACGGTTGCCGGCTATTCGATCAACGACACGGTCGTCATTTTCGACCGGGTGCGCGAGGTGCTGCGCAAGTACAAGAAGATGCCGCTGCTCGAGTTACTGAATTTGGCCGTCAACCAGACGTTGTCGCGGACCCTGTTAACCAGCTTTACGACTTTGCTGGCGCTGGTCGCGCTGTCGGTCTTCGGCGGCGCCGTCATCCGCGGCTTTTCCACCAGCCTGATCTGGGGAATCTTGATTGGGACCTATTCCTCGTTCGGCTTGGCGGTGCCGATCCTGACGTTCATGGGGTTGCGGCGGACAGCCGCCGACGAAGAAGAGCCGGGCACGACACTCAAGGCGCCGGGGAAGGCGTCCTAGACAGTCGTCCGCAGAGTTTGGAAAAAGAAACGGGGCCGCGCAGGCCCCGTTTTTTATTTCCCCGGCGAGCCGGTCAGTAGAGGTTCTGCGCCGACACCATCGCGAAGAGCATCGGGATCGACAGCAGCGTATTGGCGCGTGAAAACAGCATGGCCGTCCGCGCCGCCTTGGCCTTTTCCTCGGCGCCGGCCTCGACCAGGCCCAGAGCCTTCTTTTGATTCGGCCAGATGACGAACCAGACGTTGAACCACATGATGGCGCCCAGCCACATGCCGATGCCGATGGCCGTGTGCTTCGCGACGCCGTCAGTGAGCCCGATGGTGATGGCCTCGACGATGTAGCCGTTGAGCCAAGCCAGGATCAGACCGGTGACGATGGTCGCCATGGCGGCGTGCCGGAACCAGTACAGAGCCGCCGGTGCGATCACTTTGCCGATCGCCGGCTTCTGTTCGTCCGGAATCTTCGGCATGTTGGGGATCTGCACGAAATTGAAGTACCAGAGCAGACCGATCCACATGACACCGCTCAACACGTGCAGCCAGCGGAAGATGAACGGCCCGAAATCGGTCGCGGAATAGCCTTGCTGCGCGTAATAGATAATGAAAAGTACCGCGGCGAGGATGAATCCCGCGACCACGGTCCTCTGCAACGAGGTAAGGATGCCTGACATTGTTCGACCCTTCCCGACGTGACGTTAAATTTCCAAAGAACGACCCTATAGGTCGGCTGCCATGCAGAGTAAACCCCAAATCTAAAAGGGATATCGGCGTATACGGTGATGCAGCCGCCCGCGTGTTCGCGCCTACGTGGCTCGGCGAAGATTACGGTCTGCCGATGGATTTGCCAAGGCGTGGCGCGACCCCGCGACGGGCCGATGAGCGATGAGCAAGGCCCGCCTTTCCCAGAACGCCGCACTCGTCAAGCGGCATGACCATGATCGCTATCTGACCGCGTTGCTGGCGCCGGCGGACCGGCAGGAAGACCTGTTCGCCCTGTATGCCTTTAATCATGAGGTGGCGCGAATCGCGGAAGTGGCGCGCGAAGCCGCCCTGGGGCACATGCGCCTCCAGTGGTGGCGGGAAACGCTGCAGGCGGCCGACTCCGGCGCGCCGTCGGCTCACCCCGTCGCCGCGGCCTTGACTGGCGCGGTCGCTCGCCATGGCTTGGACCGCCAATGCCTGGCGCGCCTGCTCGAAGGCCGCGAGCAGGACCTTGCCGGCACGCCGCCGGCCGATTTGATGGCGCTGGCGGACTACGCGGAGGCGACCTCGGGAACCTTGGTGGTCCTGGCGCTCGAGGTCCTGGGGGCGCGGACACCCGACAGCGCGGCGGCGGGTCGGGATGTCGGGGTCGCTTGGGCGCTGACTGGCTTGCTCCGCGCGGTGCCGTTCCATGCCCGCCAGCGGCGCCTTTTTCTGCCCCGGGAACTTTGCGAGTCCGAGGGGGTCGACATCGAAGATCTTTTTGCGATGCGGACGTCGGCGCCGCTGCGCCGGGTTGCCGCGGCCGTCGCGGTGTTTGCCGCCGACCGGTTGCAAAGTGCGCGGGCCAGGACGTCCGACGTGCCGGGGGCCGCGTGGCCGGCCCTGGCATCGGGCATTTTGGCGACGCGTGCCCTGGGCATCCTGGAACGCGCCGGCTTCGACCCTTTCCACCCAACTGTGCAGAGGCCGGACCCAAGTCGTGCCTGGCGCCTGGCCTGGGCCAGATTCCGCGGGCGGTACTAGGCGGCGGCCTGGCCGGTGTCCGATGCCCAGGACTGCAGATCGGCCAAGGCCCGCGCCGCCAGGGCCGGTTTGCGTTCGGCACGTTTGATTTTGCGGCCGGACATCGCCTCCAACGGCGGAAACAGGCCGAAATTCACGTTCATGGGCTGGAACGTGGCGCTATCGGCCCCACCGGTGATGTGGCCCAAGAGCGCGCCGTGCGCCGTCGTCGGGGGCGGTGCCGGCAGCGTACGGCCCTGGCGCTCGGCGGCGGCGAACTTTCCGGCCAACAGGCCGATCGCCGCCGATTCGATATAGCCCTCCACCCCGGTGATTTGCCCGGCGAAGCGCAGCCTGGGCATGGCCTTCAGGCGCAAGCCGCCATCGAGGAGTTTCGGCGCATTGATGAAGGTATTTCGGTGCAAGCCGCCGAGCCGGGCGAATTCGGCATTCTCCAGGCCGGGGATCGTGCGGAAGATGCGCACCTGCTCGCCATGCTTCAGCTTGGTCTGAAAGCCGACCAGGTTGTACAGCGTGCCCAAGGCGTTGTCCTGGCGCAGTTGCACCACCGCGTGCGGGCGCCGGCCGCTGTGCGGATCGGTCAGGCCGACGGGCTTCATGGGCCCATAGCGCAAGGTATCCAGGCCGCGCCCGGCCATCACCTCGATCGGCAGACAGCCTTCGAAGTAGGGGGTATTGCCCTCCCACTCCTTGAACTCGGTCTTGTCGCCGGCCAGCAGCGCGGCGATGAAGGCGGCGTACTGATCCGGGTCCATCGGGCAATTGATGTAATCGGCGCCGGTGCCGCCGGGTCCCGCCTTGTCGTAGCGGGACTGGAACCAAGCGGCGTCCATGTTGACGCTCTCCTTGTAGACGATCGGCGCGATCGCGTCGAAGAAGGCGAGCTGTTCGCTGCCGCTTAACTCGCTGATCGCCGCGGCCAGGGCCGGCGAGGTCAGCGGGCCGGTCGCCACGATGACGGAGTCCCAGTCGGCCGGCGGCAAGCCGGCGACCTCCGCGCGCTGAATCTCGATTAGCGGCTCGGCCTCAAGCCGCGCCGTGACCTCCTGGGAAAAGCCGTCCCGGTCCACCGCCAGGGCACCGCCTGCCGGCAAGCGATTGGCATCGCCCGCGGCCATGATCAAGGAATCCAGGCGGCGCATTTCCTCGTGCAGCAGGCCGACGGCGTTGTTCGCCGCATCGTCGGAGCGGAACGAGTTCGAACAGACCAGCTCGGCGAGACCGTCGGTCTGGTGCGCATCCGTGCCGCGCGCGGGGCGCATTTCGTGGAGAATGGCCGGCACACCGGCACGCGCCACCTGCCAGGCGGCCTCGCTGCCGGCGAGCCCGCCGCCGACGATGTGGATGGGGCCGGGTGTCTGCATCGCTCCTATCGCCTCGACGACCGGCTGTCATACCGGCGTAAAGACTTCCTCTTCCTTCGCTATACCCTTGAACGCATGGTGCCCGAGTGAGCGAAACTCTCGCTGCGACGCCTTCGCCAAGTTGCTGGAGACGACGACGGTCTGATCGAGTTGGGCACACAGCGGCTCCATCCGGGTGACCAGATTGACCGCCGGCCCGATGACCGTGAAGTCCAGACGATCAGCGGCGCCGACGTTACCATACATCACCTCGCCGACATGGATGGCAGCTCCGCAGTGGACCAGCGGGCCGCCGGTGTCGCCCAATTCCTGATTGAGCGCCGAGATGCCCGCGACAGCCGCCTCCGCGGCCCTGATGGCGGCGTCGGCGGCGGTGCAGACCGCATCGGCACCGGAGTCGCAGGGAAAGATCGCCAGGATCGCATCGCCAATGAACTTCAAGATCTCGCCGCCGTTGGCGACCACCGGCTGCGCCATGCGGTCGAAGCACTTATTGAGGATCGTGATCACGTCGGGGAGCGGCACGCACTCGGACAGAGCGGTGAAGCCGCGCAAGTCGCAGTACCAGACGACTGCATGGATGATTTCCCCGTCGCCCCGGCGGATGGCACCGCTGAAAATCAGGTCGCCCGTATTTGGGCCGACATAGGTGCTGAGGAGATCGCGCGCCGTGCGCCGGAGTTGCTGCAGCTCGAGGATGGCCGCGAAGGCGGGTAGGGTGGCTTCCAGGATGGCGATATCCAGGTCCGGAAAGCCGGCGGGCGCCCGGGTAGCGAAACTGATGGCATGGACATCGCCGCCGGAAACCTCGATCGGCAACATCACATAGTCCGTCAGACCGGCATCCTTGAAATCCTTCAGGATGGGAAAATCGGCAGGGCAATCGGGATCGGCGATGCGGCGGCGGATGGGCGGCCCGCCCTCGAAGATAATCCTGACCGGCGAGGCAAGATAACCGCTTTCGTCCCGTACGCTGTGCTCGTGGCCCAGCTCGGTGGCGGTGCCGGTCTCGGCGTCCCACACCAGGCTGCGGGCGGCCAGTTGCGGATGCAACTGGCGGATGTGCAGCGACACGCGCGCCAGGGGCAACCCAGCCTTGGCGAGACATTTTGCATAGCGCCCCAGCAACAGCACCATGCGGCCGGGCTTGAGGCGTTCGCTATGGATCAGCCAATCGACGATGGGCGCGGCGCGGCGGGCCGCCTCGCCGGGGTCGGCGGACGGGCGGCTTGGGGTTCGCGCCAGGGCGCTCATGGCCGCCCCGGATTCTTCAGCTTGGTCGGCATCGCTCGCTCCTCTGTCCAACGCTAGGCGCGTTTTCTTGATCGGGCGGGGGCACCGCGCAGGTGGTCAGCCAGATAGGCGCCCGTATAGCTCCCCTTGTGGGCCGCGACGCTTTCCGGGGTGCCGGTGGCGACGATCCGGCCGCCCTTGTCGCCGCCCTCGGGACCCAGGTCGATGATCCAGTCGGCCGTCTTGATGATTTCCAGATTGTGCTCGATGACCAGCACCGTATTGCCCTGATCCACCAGGGCATGGAGAACTTCCAGCAGCTTTCGGGCATCCTCGAAATGGAGGCCGGTGGTCGGCTCGTCAAGAATATAGAGGGTGCGGCCCGTGGCCCGGCGCGACAATTCCTTGGCCAGCTTGACCCGCTGCGCCTCGCCGCCGGACAGGGTGGTCGCCGGCTGGCCCACGTGGATATAGCCCAGGCCCACGCGCTCCAGCGTCTCCAGCTTGTTGCGGATCGTCGGCACCGCCTTGAAGAAGTCCGCCCCTTCCTCGACCGTCATGTCGAGTACGTCGGCGATGCTTTTGTTTTTGAACGTAACTTCCAAGGTCTCCCGGTTGTACCGCTTGCCCTTGCAGACGTCGCATTGGACATAGACGTCCGGCAGGAAGTGCATCTCGATCTTGATGACGCCGTCGCCCTCGCAGGCCTCGCAGCGGCCGCCCTTGACGTTGAAGGAGAAGCGGCCCGGCTTGTAGCCGCGGGTATTCGCCTCCGGTAGGCCGGCGAACCAATCGCGGATAGGAGTGAAGGCCCCGGTATAGGTGGCGGGGTTGGAGCGCGGCGTCCGGCCGATGGGCGACTGATCGATGTCGATCACTTTGTCCAGGTATTCCAGACCCTCGATGACCTTGTGATTGCCCGGCAACTCGCGGGCGTTGTGCAGACGGCGGGCCACGGCCTTGTACAGGGTGTCGATGACCAGGGTCGACTTGCCGCTGCCGGAAACGCCGGTCACACAGGTGAACGTGCCCAGGGGAATCTCGGCCGTCACTTTTTGCAGGTTGTGCTCGGTGGCATCGACGATGCGCACCTTCTGGCCCTTGCGGCCCGGCCGGCGGTGGGTCGGGACGTCGATTTGCCGCCGTCCCGTGAGATACTGAGCGGTCAGGCTCTCGGTGCTACGCAGGACCGCATCGGGCAGGCCCGCGGCGACCACTTCGCCGCCGTGGATGCCGGCGCGCAAGCCCATATCGACCAGATAGTCGGCGCTGCGGATGGCCTCCTCGTCGTGCTCGACGACGATCACGGTGTTCCCGAGATCGCGAAGGTGGCGCAGGGTTTCCAGCAGGCGGGCGTTGTCGCGCTGGTGCAGGCCGATCGACGGCTCGTCCAGGACGTAGAGAACGCCGGTCAGCCCGGAGCCGATCTGCGAGGCGAGGCGGATACGCTGGCTCTCGCCGCCGGACAGGGTCGCCGAGGCGCGGGACAAGGTGAGGTACTCCAGGCCCACATCCACCAGAAACCGCAGGCGTTCGTTGATTTCCTTCAGAATGCGGGCGGCGATTTCCTGGTGCTGCGGCCGCAATTTCGGCGATAGCGCGGTGAACCAGCCGGCGGCGTCGGCCACCGACATCTGCACCACCTCGCCGACGTGCAAGCCGGCGATCTTCACCGCCAAGGCCTCGGGCTTCAGGCGGAAACCGGCGCAGACGTCGCAGGCGCGGACCGCCTGGTAGCGGCCCAGTTCCTCGCGGATCCAATCGCTGTCGGTCTCGCGCCAGCGCCGTTCCATGTTGGGGATGACCCCCTCGAACGGCTTCTTGGTCTCATAGGCGCGCAGG
>JAJFGI010000240.1 GCA_021776215.1 Kiloniellaceae bacterium
GCTACCGGCGCGCACGTCCGATTCGGTCGTGCAACCGGGGCGAGAACGCGGGCGGGGGCATGTCGGACGAGCAGGTTCTGTTATTCGCCATCATCGGCGCCGCCCTGGTCCTCTTCATATGGGGCCGTATTCGCTTTGACGTCGTCGCCATTCTGGCGTTGCTGGTCGCCGTGATCGCCGGCATCGTCCCGGCGGGCGAGGCCTTTGCCGGATTCGGCCACCCGGCGGTCATCACCGTCGCCGCCATTCTGATTCTATCGAGCGCCCTGCGCGACTCGGGCATCATCAATCCGATCGTCCGCTGGCTCCGGCCCCTGGGCAGCCGGCCCAACCTGCAGGTCCTGGTTATCGTCGCCCTGGGCGCCGCGGCCTCGGCCTTCATGAACAATGTCGGGGCGCTGGCGCTGATCCTGCCGATCGCCGTGCAAAGCGCCTATGCCGCCGGCCGCTCACCGAGCCAGCTTCTGATGCCCCTGAGCTTCGGTACCTTGCTCGGCGGCCTGACCACCCTGATCGGCACCCCGCCCAACATCATCATCGCCAGCATCCGGGCCACGCACAACGGCCAGCCGTTCGGCATGTTCGATTTCGCGCCGGTCGGCGTGGGCGTCGCCGTCGTGGGCGTCGCCTTCGTCGCCCTGCTCGGCTGGCGCCTGCTGCCGACGCGCGAACAGGCCGCCGACGAAGTCGAGGCCCTCTATCATGTCGAAGACTACATCACCGAGGTGCGTCTGCCGCCGGAGTCGCCATTCGTCGGCCATCGTCTGGTCGATCTGGAGACGCTTGGCCAAGGAGATGTGGCGGTCGTCGCCCTGGTGCGGCGCAAGGACCGGATGCTGGCACCGTCCGGGTACATCCGCTTGCAGGCCGGCGACATTCTGATCCTCGAAGCGGACACGGCATCTCTGCAACGGGTCGTCGAGGAGGCGAAGTTGGATACCATCGGCGCCGCCGACATGTCCCTCGACAGCCTGCGTTCGGACCGGGTCGCCGTGACCGAGGTCGTGATCGCACCGGGCTCGGCGATGGAGGGCCGCACGGCGCGCTCCTTGCGCCTGCACAGCCGTTACGGAGTCAATCTGCTGGGTCTGGCCCGGCAGGGGCAGCGGGTGGCCGAACGCCTGGGCCGCGTTCGCTTCACCGCCGGCGACGTGCTGCTGCTGCAAGGGGATCGCGAAGCCATGCCGGAAACGCTCACGGCGCTCGACTGCCTGCCCTTGGCGGCGCGCGAGGTGGCGCTGCGCCGGACACGGGTTGCGCCGTTGACCCCGGCGGTTTTCATCGTCGCGATTCTAGGCGTGGTCACCGGCATACTGCCGCCGCACATCGCCTTTGTCGCCGCGGTCGCCGCCCTGGTGGTGGTCGGCGAGATCAACTTGCGCGATATCTATGACGCCGTGGACTGGCCGATCATTGTCCTGCTGGGCGCCATGATTCCCCTCGGCACCGCCTTAGAGAGCACCGGGGCGACCACGGTGATCAGTCAGCCGATCATCGCGTTGCAAGGCGACGTTCCGCTTTGGGCCCTGCTGGCGCTGCTGATGGTGGCGACCATGCTGCTGTCCGACTGCATGAACAACGCCGCCACCGCCGTCATCATGGCCCCGATCGGCATCAGCATCGCGCAGGGCCTTGGCGTCAACGCCGATCCGTTTCTCATGGCTGTCGCCGTCGGCGCCTCGTCCACATATCTGACGCCGATCGGCCACCAGTCGAATCTGTTGGTCATGGGACCCGGCGGGTACCGGTTCGGCGACTACTGGCGCATGGGCCTGCCGCTGGACATCCTGATCGTCCTGGTGGCCGTGCCGTTGATCGTTGCCGTCTGGCCGTTCTAGACCGAGCGGGTGATACCGCCGTCGATGCGGATGTTCTGGCCGGTGATGTAGCTGGAGCGATCCGAGGCCAGAAACGCGATCAGCTCGGATACTTCGTCGACCCGGCCGTAGCGCCCCATGGGGATACGTTTGCGCCGGTCCGCGGCCTCCGGCAGGCTATCGATAAATCCCGGCAGAACGTTGTTCATGCGGATGTTGTCGGCGGCGTATTTGTCGCTGAACAGCTTCGTGAACGCCGCCAGTCCGGCGCGGAACACGCCCGAGGTCGGAAAGAGAGCCTCCGGCTCGAACGCGGCGTAGGTTGAGATATTGACGAACGACCCGCCGCCGTGCCCCTGCATGATCGGGGTCACCAGCCGGGTGATCCGCACCACGTTCATCAGGTAGACATCCATGCCCGTATGCCAGTCCTCATCGGATATTTCCAGGACCGGACCTTTCGGGCCGTGGCCGGCGCTGCTCACGACCGCATCCACGCGATCCCACTTCGCGGTGGTTTCATCCACCAGTCTTTGCAGGTCCGCAACCGACTGGTTGGACCCGGTCACACCGATACCGCCAAGATCCTTGGCCAGCGCCTCGCCTTTTCCGGACGATGACAGGATCGCCACGCGCCAGCCGTCCTTTGCCAGAAACCGCGCCGCCCCCGCTCCCATGCCACTCCCGCCACCGACAACGATGGCCACCGGCTTGTCCTGCATCCGCACGCCTCCTCCATTCGATCTAACCCATTCGGCGTCGTTTCCGCCGGGGACGCAACCTACAAATCGCGCCTGTATCTCCGGCCGCGGTTCAGCCCTGGGACTCGTCCCGGTCGCGTCGGTCGATCAAGGCACTGACGACCCCGTGCAGAGTGCGCACCTCCTGCTCGCTGAGATCGGCACGGGCGAAGATGTCGCGCAGGTTGCGCGCCATGCTGGGTCGTTTTTCGGGTGGCTTCAGGAAGCCGGCGGCGTCGAGGGCCTGTTCCAGACGCTCGAAGAAGTTGATCAGCTCGTCCTTGGTCGCCGCCCGTGAGCCGGCGAGGGGCAAGTCGCGCGGCGGCACCGCCGCGCCGGCCTGGAACCACTCATAGCCGACAATCAGCACGGCCTGGGCCAGGTTCAATGACGCGAACGCGGGATTGAGCGGCACGGCAATGACCGCGTCCGCGACAGCGGTATCGTCGTTGGTGAGACCCGCGCGTTCCGGCCCGAACAGCACGCCGGCGGCACCCCCCGTGCCGGTGGCGGCGCGTAAATCCGCCGCCGCCTGACGCGGCGTGACGATCGGCTTGACCATATCGCGCGACCGGGTCGAAGTGGCATAAACCCGGTGCAGATCGGCGACGGCGGCGCGCGTCGAGTCATACACGCGGGCGCCCTCCAGAACGGTCCCAGCGCCGGAGGCGGCGCTTTCCGCCGCCGGGTTCGGCCAGCCGTCGCGTGGATTCACCAAACGCAGATCGTCTAAACCGCAGTTGAGCATGGCCCGCGCCACCATGCCGATATTCTCGCCAAGCTGCGGCTCGACCAGGATGACCGCGGGGCCGCCGACAACGCCAGGCTTCGATTTATCGGTTCCGGACATGGCAAAGCGCGCCGCGCCGCCTAGGGGGCGGCATCCGGCACACGCGCGCCTTCCTGCATCAGCTTCCAGGTGATGCCATCGTGCAAGGCATTGAACGATGCGTCGATCACGTTGGGAGAGACACCGACAGTGGTCCACCGGCGGCCAGCGCCATCGGCGCTTTCGATCATCACCCGGGTGACCGCGCCTGTGCCCGCCTGCGGGGTGAGGATGCGCACCTTGTAGTCGACCAGGCGCATATCCTCGAGCTGCGGATAGACCGGCAGCAGGGCCTTGCGGATCGCCGTGTCGAGGGCGTGCACCGGGCCGTTGCCGGTGGCCACCTCCATGCGCGCCTCGCCGCCCACATCCAGGGTTACGGTCGCCTCGGATTCAGTGACCAGCTCGCGCCGGGCGTTCCAGCGCCGGTCGTCCATCAGGCGGAATCGGGTCAGCCGGAAGTAATGCGGCATCGTGCCCAGGGCGCGGCGGGCGAGGATCTCGAAGCTGGCCTCGGCACCGTCGTAGGCATAGCCCTCGAACTCCCGCGCCTTGACCTGCTCGATCAAGGAATTCAGGCGGTCGTCCGCGAGATCGACATCGATATCCAGATCGCGGAAGCGGGCCAGCACGTTCGATCGCCCGGCCTGATCGGAAATGACGATATGCCGCCGGTTGCCGACCACGGCCGGATCGATGTGCTCATACGTGCGCGGATCCTTCTCCACCGCCGAGACATGCAGACCGCCCTTGTGGGCAAAGGCGCTGTCGCCCACATACGGCGCGTTGCGCGCAGGGGCACGATTCAACCGCTCGTCCAGCAAATGCGAGACGCCGGTCAGGCCCGCCAATTGCGCCGTCGAGATGCCGGTCTCGTAATCCGTCTTGAGCGCCAGGGTGGGAATCAGCGACACCAGGTTGGCATTGCCGCAGCGTTCGCCCAGCCCGTTCAGGGTGCCCTGAATCTGCCGCGCCCCGGCATCGATGGCGGCCAGGGAATTGGCGGCGGCGTTGTCCGTGTCGTTGTGGGCGTGAATGCCCAGGCGGTCGCCGGGAATCTCGCGGACCACGGCGGCGACGATCTCGGCCACCTCGTTGGGCAAGGTGCCGCCGTTGGTATCGCACAGAACCAGCCAGCGCGCCCCCGCCTCATGCGCCGCCCGCAAGCAGGCCAAGGCATAGGCCGGGTCCGACTTGTAGCCGTCGAAAAAGTGCTCGGCATCGAACATGACCTCGGCCTTGCGCGGCAGCAGGTGCGCCACGCTGTCGCCGATCATGGCCAGATTTTCGTCGCGGGCGATGCCGAGCGCCACGTCCACATGAAAGTCCCAGGCCTTGCCGACCATGCACACCGCATCGGCCTTGGCATCGGCAAGGGACGCCAGGCCGGGATCGTTGCCGGTGCTGCGCCCGGGGCGCCGGGTCATGCCGAAGGCAACCAGACGAGCCGTGCGCAAGGCCGGCGGATCGGCAAAAAAGGCGTTGTCCGTGGGATTGGCGCCGGGCCAGCCGCCCTCCACATAGTCGACGCCCAGGCGGTCGAGCGCCGTGGCGATGGCCACCTTGTCGGGCACGCCGAAGTCGACCCCTTGCGTCTGCGCCCCGTCGCGCAACGTCGAGTCGAAAAGATAGATTCGCTTATCGCCGCTCATGCCCGGAAGCCTCGCACGCCCCTACGCCCGCCGCCAGTCGGTCGTGCCGTCGGGGCGGTCTTCCAAGATGACTCCAACAGCCGTTAGCTCGTCGCGAATACGGTCGGCCTCGGCGAAATTCTTGGATTTGCGGGCTTCAATCCGCTCGTCAATCATCTTATTGATTGTTTCGTCGCTCGAACTGATCACCGCATCTAAACTGGCCTTAATCTGGCGCTTCGACCACTCTTCCGGGTCAGCTTGCAGCAAACCGAGGATGGCGCCAGACGCTTCGAGCAAACC
>JAJFGI010000025.1 GCA_021776215.1 Kiloniellaceae bacterium
ATGCCGCCAACCACGCGGTACAACTGGATGCCGACGAGCCACGACTGAGGCAGCCGGTCCAGTACCTCGGCAAGACGCCGCGACATGAAAATGACAGCAATCCCGGCAAGCAAAGGCAAACTCATGCCAATGGCCATGTTCGGAACCAGAGGTTGGATTCGCCGGGCGCCGAAGGGGCTCGGATCAAAAACGCCGGATTGAGCCAAGCCATAGTCGAGCACAAACCAGACCGCCAATGTGATGGCGATCGCCGCCCAGACACGCTTGTGGCGCTCTCGCGCCGTCGGCTCGCCAGGACGCGTGAGGCGCACGCCCAGCAGCAACAGCAACGCTACCGCAATGGAACTGCCGATCACGATCGGTTCAACGATGAATGCCGGGTCGGTTGCCATGTCCTATCCCCCTCGTCTAGTCGGTGAATGCCATCTCGCGCCGCCCGGCGGTCCCTGCCGGTTTGGCGCGGTTTTCCGGCGACAGCCTTGGAGTCGAACGCCGGGAACCGCATTTCTCATAGGTGGTCACTTTCTGCAAGATAGTCACTTGTTTTTTTGTTGTCACTTGTTTTATTGACCTCGTGGCCGTATCTTTCGCGGGTGACGACACAGGCAAATCAGACATGCCCGGTGGCGCGGGCGCTGGACGTTGTGGGGGAGAAGTGGACCTTGTTGATCCTGCGCGACCTCTTCCGCCACGAGTCACGCCGGTTCCAGGATTTCCAGACCGCTCTTACGGGGATCGCGCCCAATACGCTTTCGGCGCGCCTGAAATCTCTGGAGGCGGACGGGATCATCTGTCGCCGGCTTTACTGCCAGCATCCGCCGCGGCCGGAATACATGCTGACGGACAAAGGCCGGGCCTTGGGCCCGATCCTGTTGGCGCTGCGCGACTGGGGAGCCCACTATGCCGCCGCCGAATAGCCCGCCGATCGCGATCCGGCCGGCGCGGACGCGCGAGGCGGACATCCTGACCAGTCTCGCCATGGAGTCGAAGGCGCACTGGGGCTACGACGACGCCTTCATGGAGAAATGCCGGTTGGAAATGACCGTTTCGCCCAAGAATATCGAACACCACACGGTCGTTGTCGCCCAGGTTGGAGACGAGATCGCGGGGTTCTACAGCCTGGAGGCCGACGGCCAGGGCGGCGGCGAAATCGACAAACTGTTCGTCCGGCCGAATTTCATCGGCCACGGCATCGGCCGCCATCTGTTCGAGGATTTGTGCCGGCGGGCCGGCGACGAGGGCATCCAGGTGCTTTATCTGGATTCGGACCCGCAAGCCCGCGGCTTCTATGAACGAATGGGGTGCGCCGTGATCGGCGAGGTACCCTCCGGTTCCATCCCCGGCCGGATGCTGCCGCGCCTGCAGCGCCCCGTGGGGATAGCCGTCGGGGCGGTTACGTAAAACGCATGGGTTAACTGACCTTGGGCCGCTGCTATACTCAGCTGTTTCGCTATCATTCTCGGGACTTAAAGGAGGTCGCCCTGAGCGCCCGGCACGCACGATTTTTCCTGTTGCTCAGCCTGATTGGCCTGCCCCTGACGACCCTGCCCGGCCCGGCGGCGGCGCAGGACGAGGCTCTGCTCGTCCGTGTCGACACGGTTAGGCCCGTAAGCCTATTGCAGACCGTCCCGGTCATCGGCCGGCTGGTCGCCCGCCAAACCGGCGTGGTGGCGGCGCGGGTAAGCGCCCCGGTGGCGGCCTTCCAGGTAGAGGTCGGCGACCGGGTCGAGGCGGGCCAAGCCATTGCCGCCCTCGATGCCGACACGCTGAAGGCCAGGCGCGATCTGGTGGCCGGCCGGCTGGGCGAAGCCGAGGCAAAGCTTGCCGTCACCAAGGCGCAGCTACAGTTGGCGCGGCAGGATTTCGAACGCCTCGCGGGTCTGAAGAAGTCGGCGGCTTTCAGTCAGGGGCGGTTCGACGACGCCCGGCAGAACGTGGTCATTGCCGAGGCCGAGGTGCGCCAGGCGGATTCCGCCATCGCCAGCGCCCGGGCCGATCTGGAACTGGCCGAGATCGCCCTGCGCGATACGGAGGTGCGGGCACCCTACGCGGGCACTGTCGTCGACCGGCTGGTCGAGACCGGCGCCTATGTGCAAATCGGCGACCCCCTGGTGCGCATGCTGGGAGACCGCTCCCTCGAGGTCGAAGCGGACGTCCCGTTCCAAAACCTGACCGGCCTGGCCATCGGCACCCAGATCAACATCACGCTTGACGACGCGACCCGGCACAGCGCCGTGGTGCGCGCCATGCTGCCGGCCGAGAACCCGTTGACGCGGACTCGCGTCGTCCGCCTGGTGCCGACGTTCGGCGAGACCGTCCGGGCCCTGGCGAATGAGCAAAGCGTGACGCTGGACATCCCCTTGGGCGCCGACCGCCAGGTTCTGTCCGTGCACAAGGACGCGGTCATCAAGCGGCGCGGCCAGGATCTGGTGTTTGTGGTCGACGGTGACGAGGCCCAGGCGCGGCCGGTCGATCTGGGCGCCGCGGTAGGTTCCCGGCTGGAGGTGCGCAGGGGCCTTGTCGATGGCGACCGCGTCGTGGTGCGCGGGAACGAGCGCCTGAAGCCGGGCGATAAGGTCCGCATCGAGGGTGAGTCCTAGTGAACCTGATCAAGCTCTCCATCGAACGACCCGTTGCCGTCATCGCCGCGGTGCTCATGGTTGTGATGTTCGGCCTGGTCGCTCTGCGGACCATTCCCATTCAGTTGGCGCCGGATGTGGACCGGCCGGTCATCACGGTGACGACCACCTGGCCCGGTGCGGCGCCTGCCGAGGTCGAACGCGAGATTCTCAATCGCCAGGAAGACGAGATGGCGGGCCTGGAGGGCCTGGCCGAGATCACCGGGCAAGCGGAGCTGGGGCGCAGCCGCCTGACCCTTGAATTCGCCGTCGACACCAACATGGACCGCGCCCTGCTTCTGGTTGCCAACCGGCTCGACCGGGTCAACGGCTACCCGAGCGAGACGGAGGAGCCGACGCTGGATACCGCGGGCAGCGACGATAGCCCGATCGCCTGGTTCATCATCAATCGCGCCAAGGGCAACAGCCGGCCTATCCAAGAGTTCGGCGATTTCGTCGAGGACGTGGTGAAAGACCGCATCGAGCGGGTCAAAGGCGTCAGCCGAGTCAATTTTTTCGGCGGCAGCGAACGCGAAATCCAGATCACGGTCGAGCCGCAGCTTCTTGCCCGCTACGGCCTGACCGTCAGCAGCGTGGTCGGTACATTGCGCGAGGCAAATGCCTCCATCTCCGCCGGCGACGTGGAGGAGGGAAAACGCCGCTATGTGGTGCGGACCGAGGGGGAGCTCAACTCGCTGGAGGCTATCCGCGACGTGGTGCTCCGCTCCTTTGCGGATCCGAGCAGCGGCCGCCTGGCCCGGGTAACGGTCGGCGACGTGGCGGATGTATCCTTTGGCTACAAGATTCCGACGTCGATTATTCGCCAGCTCGGCGAGCCGTCGATCGCCTTGAACGCCCAGCGCGAGACCGGCGCCAATGTGATCGAGGTGATGCGCGGCATCCGCGCGGCGGTGGACGAACTCAACCAGTCGGCGCTGCCGAATGCCGGCCTGACCATGCGCCAAGCGTATGACGAAACGGTCTACATCAATTCATCCATCGACCTGGTGAATCAGAACATCTGGGTCGGCGGCAGCCTGGCCGTAGTGATCCTGCTGCTGTTCTTGCGCTCGGTGCGGGCGACCATCGTGATTTCCCTGGCCATCCCCATCTCGGTCGTCGGCGCCTTTGTCGCCATGGCGGCGCTGGGCCGCTCGATCAACGTGATTTCCCTCGCCGGCCTGGCGTTCGCCGTCGGCATGGTCGTGGACGCGGCGATCGTCGTCCTGGAAAATATCTATCGGCTGCGCGAATCCGGCAAGTCGACGAAGGAGGCCGCCTATCTCGGCGCTCAACAGGTTTGGGGAGCCGTCCTTGTCTCCGCGTTGACCACCGTCATGGTCTTCATCCCCATCCTGGTCATGGAACTGGAAGTCGGCCAGTTGTTCCGCGATATCGCCGTGGCCATTTCGGTGTCGGTCCTTCTGTCGTTGCTGGTGTCGGTCACCGTGATACCGGCCTTGTCGAACCGGCTGTTCAAGATCGGCGGTGACAGGCAGGCCGTAACCCGCATGCCGCTGCCGGTCGTCGATCCGCTTGCCCGGGCTTTCGTGGCCGGCGCTTTGGGATTCATCCGCCTGGTCGTGCGCAGCCGTGTGCTGGCCTTCGGCGTCGTCGTGGCGGTCACGTTGGCGGCATCCGTGGGGGCCTGGAAGTTCCTGCCGAAGCTGGAATACCTGCCCGAGGGGAACCGCAACCTGGTCTTCGGCGTCATCATTCCCCCGCCGGGTTACAATTTGGCGACCGTCACCAACATGGCGGAACGCATCGAGGGACAAATCAAGCCCTATTGGGCAACCGTCTCGGGCCCGGAGTCGAAACCCGGCGAGCCGCCCAAGATCGAACGCTTCTTTTTCGTCGCCACCCGGGCCAGTACGTTCCTCGGCGCCATATCGGTGGAGCCGCAACGGGCGGCGGAGCTGATACCCGTATTGCGCGATCCGGTATTTCAGGAGCCGGGAACCTTCGGCTTTATCAATCAGCCGTCGATTTTCGGCCGGGCCATCGGCGGCGGACGAAAGATCGATCTGGATATTTCCGGGCAGGATCTGGACGACATTCTCGATGTCGCCGGCCGCGTCGCCGACAAGGTGCTGCAGGTGCTGCCCCTGAGCGAGGGCAATCAGTTGCGCCCCAGGCCGGGCCTGGAGCTCGGGGCCCCCGAAGTGCGGATAATACCCAACCGCATACGCCTGGCCGACAACGGAATCACGGCGCGCGAATTGGGTGAAGCCGTCGACGCCTTCAACGACGGCCTGCGGGTCGCGGAGGTCACCGTGGGCGGCCAGCGTATCGACCTGACCTTGCAAGGTCCGGTCCGCAACGTGGTCGAGACCCAGGGAATCGACGCCTTGCCCGTCGTCACATCATCGGGCCAGATTGTTCCGGCTGGGTCGCTGGCCGACGTGGTGCTCACCGCCGGCCCGACGGAGATTCGCCACCGCGAACGGTTCCGCACGGTGACCATCGAGATCCGCCCGGCACCGGGCGTGCCGCTGGAAGTGGCGCTCGATACGTTGGAACAGCAAGTGATTCAGCCGCTGCTGGCGGAGGGCTTGCCGCCGAGCATCAAGATCGACCTGTCCGGCACGGCCGACAAGCTCACGCAAACGTGGAACGCCATGGTTGTCGAGCTCGGCCTGGCGGTCATTATCGTCTATCTGGTCATGGCGGTGCTGTTCGAGAGCTTCTTCTACCCGCTGATCATCATGCTTTCGGTGCCGCTGGCGGCGGCGGGCGGGGTCGCCGGGCTGGTGATCCTCAATCTCTATACGTTCCAGCCGCTGGATATGCTGACCTTGCTTGGCTTCGTCATTCTGGTGGGCATCGTGGTCAACAACGCCATCCTGCTGGTTCACCAGATGCTCCATCATATTCGCAAAGACGGCATGGCGCCGGCGGCGGCGATTCTCGAAGCGACTCGCAACCGTATTCGGCCGATCTTCATGTCGACGCTGACCAGCGTCTTCGGCATGCTGCCGCTGGTGGTGTTCCCCGGCGCCGGGTCGGAGCTTTATCGGGGCCTCGGATCGGTGGTCATCGGTGGTCTGGCGCTTTCGGCGGTGCTGACGCTGCTCATCATTCCGCCCATGATGTCCATGCTGACAGGCATACTGGAAGACAAACGCCGCGCCTCCGCGCCGGCGGTTTCGACCTCCCTGGGCGGCGCCAGACCGGAGCCGGCGCCTGGGGAGTAACGTATCGCCGGGCGGCTCAGCCGGCCTTGCGGATTTGAAAGACGAAGACCCCGTCCGACTCTTCCGTCGCTACAAGCGTATCCCCCGTTGTCTCGCAAAACGCTTTGAAATCCTTGACGGATCCGGGATCTGTCGCATGCACCTCGAGAATGCCGCCGGAATCGAGCGACTTCATGGCCTTGCGGGCCCGCAGGACGGGAAGCGGGCAGCGCAGGCCCTTGGTGTCGAGAACGGTCGGCGGCATTCGCAATGCGTCTCCTGTGCTCATGACCCGGACTATGCCTCAAGCCGTGCGCCCTGGTCCAGCAACAGAACACAGGCTTGTGACTGGTCAGACGGTGGCCGTCCGGTAAAATACCCAACAACATGACCAACATCACGCGAGCCGCCATTCGGGGCCTCGGCCTCCTGTCCGTGATGACCGCCGCGGCGGCGGTTTCGGCGGCCGGCCTGTCCGGCACCCCCGAGGTCATTGACGGCGACACACTCATTGTCGGGGGTGAAACCGTGCGCCTCTTTGGCGTGGATGCCCCCGAGCCGGGCCAGCTATGCGCCATCGGCGCCCGGACCTACGATTGTGGCGAGGTGGCACGAACCGCGCTGCTCGATCTGTCCGCCGGCACGCCCGTAACCTGTGAGCTGGTGGCGGGCGCGCGCAGCGAAGGTATCCACGACGGCAAACCGGGACGCTGCTTTGCCGCCGGCTACGATCTCTCCGAAGGCATGGCCTACACGGGCTGGGCGCTTGCCCAACGAGACGTCACGGACCGCTACGTCGCGCTCGAGAAGGGGGCGCGTTCGGCCCGGCGCGGCCTGTGGAAAGGCGAATTCCTCCCGCCCTGGGCCTGGCGCGATGGCGAACGCCTGCCGCAGGACGCCGCCGCACCATAGGGAATGCGTCGTTATTCCGGTTGAACGTGAGATGGTCCCAGTCGAATTCTCGTTACAGTATTCCCAGGTACGGAATCGAGTCGCCAAGTCGAGTGGATTGCGGGCAGTTAGCGGTAGTTGTTGTCGAGGTATGGTATGCGTGATCGAAATCGTTGCCCGCGGGCGTTACCGCGGTTCCGGATCCTGGGACTGAGTTTCGTTCTACTGCTGGTGGCCGCCGCGGCGTCCGCGTACGCGGCCGACCCGCCCGAATTCGGCGCCTTGTTAGCGTCCCGTTACAGCGGTTCCGATCTCGGGACCGGACAGTCCGCCTGGCCCCCTCGCGGCGCGCCCAGGACGGACGCCACCCAGCCGTTGCCATTCGTGGACGACAACTTCGCGCCCATTCCGGCGGCGCCCGTCGGTAAGGCCCCGAACGTGCAACCCCAGGATCTGCAGGCGGCCCAGAACGCGCGGGCCGGCCGGCCCAAGTTCACCGACGTCGTCTCGGAAATTCGGACAGGTGTCCTGGCTCACGATGTCGGGATTTTTACGAGCGAACGCGAGGAGGGAGTCGATCTCAGTTTGGAGGTCTACTTCGTCTCGCCCAGATTGTTGGACGTCATCTGGTCGCCCCGGCCCCACCTGGGTGTCGCCGCGAACACCGCTGGCGATACCAGCCAAATCTATGGCGGGCTGGCCTGGGACTGGACGTTCTGGGAGCCGTTTTTTGTCGAAGGCACGCTGGCATTGGCCGTTCATGACGGAAAGCTGGAAAACCGGTACGCCGACCGAGTGGCCTTGGGTTGCCGCGTCCTGTTTCGCGAATCGGTTTCCCTCGGTGCCCGTTTCCTGGAACGGCACAGCATCTCGCTGCAATTGGCGCATATCTCCAACGCCAACCTGTGCAGCAACAATGCCGGTCTCGATACGCTCGGGATCCAGTACGGATACCATTTTTAAACCACCGCTTGCCCGCCTCGGCAGCGCAACCCACAATATCCCGGCACCGGGCCTCAGCGCCGCTTTCCAACAGGTGTCGGGGGTCAGTATCGAGATGGCAGCGAAAGCCTGGTTTGCGGCGACACCGGCAGCGGTAGCGCACACCATCGAGCGTTTGGCGGAAGAGGACGCGGCGTCTCTGCCGCTGCTCGGTCCGGCGGCACGGCGGCGTCTCGCGGCGGCAACCGCGCATCTTTCCTTCCGGCCGGCGAGGCCGGTCATTGGGGAGGGGATGAATGCCGTCTATCAAGAGTTCGAGTTGTGCATGAATTTTCCGCCCACGGGCCTGTTCGTCACCTTCGCATCCGCCTTCGAGCGCTTGATCGACGCCTCTCTCGCGCGCCTGCCGGCGGCACCGGTGACCCGCCCTTTTCGGTTCAACGATCTTATCGTGCAGCGCTATGAGCGCGGCGCGGTGGGCATCACGCCGCATCGCGACCACCTTCGCTATAAGAGCCTGATCGCCGTTATTCCGTTGAGCGGCGCCGCCCGGTTCTTCGTCTGTGCCGACCGGGCGGGCAAAGCACCGCGCGAAGTGGCGGCGGCGCCGGGCAACCTGATCCTCATGCGCGGGCCCGGATATGCCGGCCGGCAAGACCGGCCATTCCATTTCGTTCGGGATATCACGCGCCGCCGCCTGAGTCTTGGTCTGCGTTACGACGCCGATGCGGCGTAGCCGATCAAAAGCAGGCCGCTTATGAAAACCGCCGACTTCGATTTCGAGTTGCCGCGCGCGCTCGTCGCCCAGCATCCGGCGGCGCCGCGCGACGCCGCGCGGCTGCTCGTCGTCGACACCGACAGGCTGACCGATCGCCTGGTCCGCGATCTGCCAACGCTATTGGCCCCCGGCGACATCCTCGTCTGCAACGACACGCGGGTCATCCCGACGCGGCTGTTCGGCACCCGCGGCGAGGCGCGGATCGAGGTGACCTTGCACCGGCGCGAGGCGGCGCCCGCCGGCACCGTCCGCTGGCGCGCCTTTGCCCGCCCCGCGCGTCGTCTGAAACCGGGCGACCGGGTGGACTTCGCGCCGGACTTCCACGCCACCGTGGCGGCTAAGGGCGAGGGCGGCGACGTCACGCTGGCCTTCGACGCGGACGACGCCGGATTGGCCGACGCCCTGGCGCGGTACGGCGCCATGCCCCTGCCCCCGTATATCGGGCGGGAAAGAGGCGGCGACGTGCGCGACCGGGGCGATTATCAAACCATCTTCGCCGCCCGCGATGGTGCCGTCGCGGCGCCCACCGCCGGCCTGCATTTCACGCCGGGTCTGCTGCGCGCCCTCGATGACCGCGGCATTCGCCGCACGACGGTCACCTTGCATGTGGGCGCCGGCACGTTTCTACCGGTCACCGCCGAGGATCCCCGGCACCACCACATGCACGCGGAAGTGGGTGAGATCGGCACCGATGCCGCCGAGGCCATCAATGCCGCGCGCGCCGCGGGTGGGCGGGTGATCGCCGTCGGCTCCACGGCGCTGCGCCTGCTGGAAACGGCGGCCGATGCGGACGGCCGTGTTCGGGCCTTTACCGGCGAGACCGACATCTTCATTCTGCCCGGCTATCGCTTTCGCGCCGTCGACCGTCTGTTGACCAATTTTCATCTGCCGCGCTCGACCCTTTTCATGCTGGTCTGCGCCTTTGCCGGGACGGAACGTATGCAGCAAGCCTATGCGCATGCCAAAGCACAGTCCTACCGATTCTACTCGTACGGGGATGCGTGCCTGCTAACACGTGCGGAACAATGAATTTCGAGGTGCTGCAGACCGACGGGGCCGCCCGGCGCGGCCGTCTGACCACCGCGCACGGCGACGTGGCGACCCCCGCTTTCATGGCGGTCGGCACGGCGGCAACCGTTAAGGGTTTGACGGTGCCGCAGATTGTCGCCACCGGCACCGAAATCATCCTCGGCAATACCTACCATCTGATGCTGCGCCCCGGTGCCGAACGTATCGCCCGCCTTGGCGGGTTGCACGAATTCATGAACTGGCCCGGGCCGATCCTGACCGATTCCGGCGGTTATCAGGTGATGTCGCTGGCCTCGCTGCGCGCCATCGATGAGAAGGGCGTCACCTTTACCTCGCATCTCGATGGCGAACGGCACGACCTGTCGCCGGAGCGCGCGATCGAGATACAGGACCTGCTCGACGCCGATATCACCATGGTGCTGGATGAATGTACCCCGTTCCCGGTGAGCGAGGCGGAGGCGGCCGACTCCATGCGCCGGTCCATGCGCTGGGCGGAACGGTGCCGCACCGCCTTCCGCGCCCGCCCCGGCTATGGCCTGTTCGGCATCGTACAGGGCGGTGTCTTCCCCGCGTTGCGGCGCGAGTCGGCGGCGGCCCTGACCGAAATCGGCTTCGATGGCTATGCCGTCGGTGGCCTGGCGGTCGGCGAAGGGCAGGATGCGATGTTCGCTGTCCTCGAATCCACGGTCCCGGCCCTGCCCGTCGACCGGCCGCGCTATTTGATGGGTGTCGGCAAGCCGGCGGACCTGGTCGGCGCCGTCCAGCGTGGCATCGATATGTTCGACTGCGTGCTGCCGACACGCTCCGGCCGGACCGGCCAAGCCTTCACCCGGCGCGGCGCCCTGAACATCCGCAATGCCCGCCATCAGGAGGATGCGCGCCCCATCGATCCCGACTGCGCCTGCGCGACCTGTGCGGCGCACAGCCGCGCCTATGTGCATCACCTGTTCCGCGCCGACGAGATGCTCGGCCCGATCCTGTTGACCGCCCACAATTTGTACTACTATCAGGAATTGATGGCCGGTCTGCGCGGCGCCATCGAGGCTGGCTCGCTGGACGACTTCGCCGCGTCTTTTGCGACGGCGCAAGCGCAGGGCGACCTGCCGCCACTCGAGAGCACGACGGTATGAGCAAGTCCACATACGAGACCCTCACGCAACTCGGTGGCGCCGCCGCCCCACCCGCCTCGCCGGACGAGGCGGTCTTGGAAACCTTGCCGAACCCGCACGCCGGGACGCTTTATCTGGTGCGCTTCGCGTGTCCCGAGTTCACCTCGATCTGTCCGGTCACCGGACAGCCGGACTTCGCCCACCTGGTGATCGACTACGCGCCGGAAGGTGCCATCGTCGAGAGCAAGTCGCTGAAGCTGTATCTGGGGTCGTTCCGCAATCACGGCGCCTTTCACGAGGACTGCACGCTGGCCATCGGCAAGCGCCTGATCGACGAGCTGGCGCCACGCTGGCTGCGCATCGGCGGGTACTGGTATCCGCGCGGCGGTATACCCATCGACGTGTTTTTCCAGTCCGGCCCGCCGCCCGAAGGTCTGTGGCTGCCCGACCAGGGGGTGGCGCCATACCGCGGCCGCGGTTAGGGCGCGGCCCCCGTGACCCATACCTCCACGATCCGCGAAAAAGCCCTGGGTATGGGCTTCGATGCGGTCGGCTTCGCCCCGCCGACCCTGGCCACGGCGGCAAGGCACGGTCTGACCGAATACCTGGCGCGCGGCTATCACGGCGACATGGGCTGGCTGGCGGACAAGGCCGACCGGCGCGGCGACCCGGGCGTCCTGTGGCCGGAGGTGCGCAGCGTCGTTGTGCTGGGGCTGAACTACGGCCCCGCGGACGACCCGCTGGCGCTTCTCGCCGCCCGTGGGCGCGGCAGCATTTCGGTCTATGCCCGCAACCGCGACTACCACGACATCCTGAAGAGCCGGGTCAAGGCCCTGGCGCGCTGGATGCACGAGACCTTGGATAGCGAGGTGAAGGTTTTCGTCGATACCGCGCCGGTGATGGAAAAGCCGCTGGCCCAGGCCGCCGGCATCGGCTGGCAGGGCAAGCACACGAACCTGGTC
This sequence comes from Kiloniellaceae bacterium, assembly GCA_021776215.1. Lineage (GTDB taxonomy): Bacteria > Pseudomonadota > Alphaproteobacteria > Kiloniellales > J153 > JAJFGI01. Next base: position 11,506 of record JAJFGI010000025.1, read on the forward strand.
TCGCGGACCCATGGGTCGTGGCTATTTCTCGCCGAGATCTACACCACCCTTAACCTCGCCCCCGACGGCAGCGAAAGCGACCACTGCGGCGCCTGTCGGCGCTGCCTGGATGTTTGTCCGACACAGGCCTTTCCGGCGCCGTACCAGCTCGATGCGCGGCGCTGCATCTCGTATCTGACCATCGAGCACAAGGGGCACATCGCAGCCGAGTTCCGCGCCGCCATGGGCAACCGCATCTATGGCTGCGACGATTGTCTGGCGGTCTGTCCCTGGAACAAGTTCGCGACACCGACGGGCGAGGCCGGCTTCCTGCCGCGCGCCGAACTGAGCGCCCCGCGCCTGGCTGATCTGGCCGATCTCGACGACGCCGGTTTTCGCCGGGTCTTCGCCGGCTCGCCGATCAAGCGCATCGGCCGCGACCGCTTCGTGCGCAACGTGCTCATCGCCATCGGCAACAGCGGGAAGCCGGCACTGGCGCAGGTGGCGCAAGCCCGGCTGGCCGATCCCTCGCCATTGGTCCGGGCCATGGCCGTCTGGGCGCTGTCGCGCCTGGCCGACACCGCAAGCTATGCTCGCGCGCGTGACGCCTACCAACCGAATGAGGCAGACGAGCAGGTGCGTACGGAATGGGATGCGGCAAGCGACACCGCGACGGCCGCACGGGTCGGCGGTTACTGAGTCGGCGTGGAAAGGGTCGGACGCTGTTCCGGCACGCAGACGAAATTCGCCCGCTCCGGCTGCAACAATGGGCAGCGCGTCCAGACCCAATCGTCCTGGCGCTCTGTCAACCGTCCCGCCGGGCACGACCATTGCGCCTCGGCGACGATTTCCGCGTC
>JAJFGI010000241.1 GCA_021776215.1 Kiloniellaceae bacterium
GTACATCCTGACGAAGGAGGAGGGGGGCCGTCATACGCCGTTCTTCACCAACTACCGGCCGCAGTTTTATTTCCGGACGACGGACGTGACAGGGGTTGTGCAGCTGCCGGAAGGCACCGAGATGGTGATGCCCGGCGATAATGTATCGATGGAGGTCGAGCTGATCGCGCCGATCGCCATGGACGAGGGCCTGCGCTTCGCCATCCGCGAGGGCGGCCGCACCGTCGGCGCCGGCGTCGTCGCCAGCATTGTTCAGTAATTCGGCAGCGGCAGGCCGGCGAAAGGTTTAATAGGGTCGACGATGGACAGTCAAAACATACGGATCCGCCTCAAGGCGTTCGATCACCGGATCCTCGATCAGTCGACCTCCGAGATCGTCGGCACGGCGAAACGGACGGGGGCGCAGATTCGCGGCCCGATTCCGCTCCCGACACGGATCGAGAAGTTCACGGTGCTGCGCGGACCGCATATCGACAAGAAAAGCCGCGAGCAGTTCGAGATTCGCACTCACAAACGGCTGCTCGATATCGTCGATCCGACGCCACAGACCGTGGACGCGCTGATGAAGCTCGACCTCGCCGCTGGCGTCGACGTCGAGATCAAGCTCAAGGGCTAGGACCATGCGGACCGGTATATTGGCGCAAAAGCTGGGCATGACCCGGGTGTTCACCGACGAGGGCGAGCACCTGCCGGTGACCGTGCTCAAGGTCGACGGCTGCCAGGTGGTCGCCGTACGCCGTCGGGAAACCGACGGCTACGACGCGGTGCAGCTGGGCAGCGGCAAGGCCAAGGTCAAGCGCGTCGGCAAGGGCATGCGCGGGCACTATGCCAAGGCCAAGGTGGAGCCGAAAGGCCGGCTGGCCGAGTTCCGCGTGTCCGAGGACGCCCTTCTCGAGGTCGGCCAGGAGGTCGCTCCGGCGCATTTCGTGGCCGGGCAGTATGTGGATGTGGCCGGTACATCGATCGGCAAAGGCTTCGCCGGTGCCATGAAACGACACAACTTCGCCGGCCTGCGCGCCAGCCATGGTGTGTCCGTTTCGCACCGCAGTCACGGCTCGACCGGCAACAACCAGGACCCGGGCAAGGTCTTCAAGGGCAAGAAGATGGCCGGCCACATGGGCGATCGCCGGGTCACCATGCAGAACCTGCGGGTGGTCGCGACCGATGATTCCGAGGGCCTGATTCTGGTGCGCGGCAACGTGCCGGGGGCCAAGGGCGGCTGGGTGCGGATCAGCGATGCGATCAAGCGGCCGCTGCCCAAGGAGGCGCCGTTCCCGGCCGGTCTGCGCGCCGGCAAGACCGACGAAGCGCCAGCGCCAGCGGCGCCCGTGGCCGAGGCGGCGCCTGAGGCGCCCGCGGATACGACAGAAGACAAGAAGGACTGATGGTCATGAAGTGCGCCGTCACCAGCCTCGACGACAAGAAGGCGGGCGAGATCGATCTCGACGAGACGATTTTCGGCCTGGCGCCACGCGCCGATATTCTGGCGCGGATGGTCAACTGGCAGCTTGCCAAGCGCCGGGCCGGCACGCATCTGGTCAAGGGCCGCAGCGACGTCAGCGTCTCGACCCACAAGATGTACCGGCAAAAGGGCACGGGCCGGGCCCGGCATGGGGCGCCCAGTGTGAACCAGTTCCGCGGCGGTGGCCGCGCGTTCGGCCCGGTGCTGCGCGATCACGCGCATAAGTTGCCGAAGAAGGTGCGGCAGTTGGCGCTCAAGACGGCGCTGTCCGCCAAGGTGGCCGCGGGCAAGCTGATCGTCCTCGACGGCACCACGGTGAAAGACGGCAAGACCGCCGATCTGGCGCGCCGCCTGGCCAAGCTTGGCTGGTCCTCGGCGCTGATCATCGATGGCGCCGCGGTCGATGCCGGCTTTGCCCGCGCCGCGCGGAACATTCCGGGCATCGACGTTCTGCCGCAGCAGGGCGCCAACGTGTACGACATTTTGCGCCGGGACACCCTGGTCCTGACCAAGGACGCGGTGCAGGCGCTGGAGGCGCGACTGAAATGAGCAGGGCACGGCCGCGACAGAAGAAGGCGGTGACGGTCTCGAGCGAGCGGCTCTACGAGCTGGTGCGCCGGCCGATCGTCACCGAAAAATCGACCCTCGGCTCGGAGCACAACCAGGTGGCCTTCGAGGTCCCGCTGGACGCGCGCAAGCCGGAGATCCTGGCCGCCGTCGAGGGCCTGTTCAAGGTCAAGGTCAAGGCCGTGAACACCCTGCGGCAAAAGGGCAAGACCAAGCGGTTCCGCGGCAAGCTGGGCACCCGGTCGGACCTGAAGAAGGCATACGTGACCCTGGAAGAGGGACACAACATCGACGTGACCACGGGCATATAGACGATGGCACTGAAAACGCATAATCCCGTCACCCCCGGACGCCGCGGCCTCGTTTCGGTCGACCGCAGCGGCCTGTGGAAGGGCAAGCCGGTGAAGGCGCTGACCGAGGGGTTGACCAAATCCGGCGGGCGCAACAATCACGGGCGGATGACGGCGCGCCGGCGTGGCGGCGGTCACAAGCGCCTCTATCGGATCGTCGACTTTCGACGCAACAAGTTCGATGTGCCGGCCAAGGTGGCACGTCTGGAATACGATCCGAACCGGACCGCGTTTATCGCCTTGCTCGAGTACGACGACGGCGAGCAGGGGTATATCCTGGCGCCGCAGCGTCTGTCGGTCGGGGATACGGTGATTGCCGCCAAGCGCGCCGATATCAAGCCGGGCAACGCCATGCCCCTGTCGTCGATCCCGGTGGGCACCATTGTCCATAACGTGGAAATGAAGGCCGGCCGCGGCGGACAGCTGGCGCGCTCGGCGGGGACCTATCTGCAGGTCGTCGGCCGCGATGCGGGTTACGCGCTGTTGCGCCTTGGCTCGGGCGAAGTGCGCATGGTGCGCGCCGAATGCATGGCGACCATCGGTGCCGTCTCCAATCCGGACCAGGCGAATATCAAGATCGGCAAGGCGGGGCGCAACCGCTGGCTGGGCCGGCGCCCGATCGTGCGCGGCGTGGCCATGAACCCGGTCGATCATCCGCATGGCGGCGGCGAGGGCCGGACCTCGGGCGGCCGCCACCCGGTCAGCCCCTGGGGCAAGCCGACCAAAGGCGCGAAGACGCGCAAGAACAAGCGGACGGCGAAGTTGATCGTGCGTCGCCGCCGCAAGAAGCGCTAGAGGAGGTCCTTAGAGTGGCTCGCTCCGTTTGGAAAGGCCCGTTCGTTGACGGCTATCTGCTGAAGAAGGCCGAGCAGTCGCGCGGCTCCGGCCGCAACGAGATTATCCGCACCTGGTCGCGGCGCTCGACGATCCTGCCGCAGTTCGTCGGCCTGACCTTCGGCGTCCACAACGGCAAGAAATTCCTGCCGGTGCTGGTCACCGAGAACATGGTCGGCCACAAGCTGGGTGAGTTCGCGCCGACCCGAACCTTCCACGGCCATACCGCGGACAAGAAGGCAAAAAGGGCCTAAAGATTATGGGTAAACCCAAGCACCCGCGCCGCCTGCCGGAGAACGAGGCCATGGCCAAGGCCCGTAACCTGCGGACCAGCGCGCAGAAGCTGAACGAGGTGGCCGAGACGATTCGCGGCAAAACCGCCGAGACGGCCCTGGCCGAACTCGCCTTCTCGAAGCGGCGCATCGCCAACGACGTGCGCAAGGTGCTGCAATCGGCCATCGCCAACGCCGAGAACAATCATCAGCTCGATGTGGACCGCCTTGTCGTGTCGGCGGCGACAGTGGGCAAGAGTTTCGTCCTCAAGCGCTTCCGGCCGCGCGCGAAGGGCCGGGCCGGGCGGATTCAAAAGCCCTGGAGCTCGCTGACAGTGGTCGTGCGTGAACGCGAGGAAACGGCGTAATGGGTCAAAAAGTCAATCCGATCGGCCTGCGGCTGGGTATCAACCGGACCTGGGATTCCCGCTGGTACGCCGATACCGGCTATGCGCAGTTGCTGCACGAGGATCTGCAGATCCGCAGCTTCCTGCGCCGCCGCCTGCAGCAGGCCGGTGTGTCGCGCATCATCATCGAGCGTCCGGCCAAAAAGGCGCGGATCACCATTCATACAGCGCGGCCGGGGGTGGTAATTGGCAAGAAGGGCGCCGAGATTGAGAAGCTGCGCGCCGAGCTGCAGAAAATGACCGGCAGCGAGGTGCATCTGAATATCGTCGAGATCCGCAAGCCGGAGATCGATGCCCGCCTGGTAGCCGAGAATATCGCCAACCAGCTTGAGCGGCGGGTCGCGTTCCGCCGCGCCATGAAGCGGGCGGTGCAGTCGGCCATGCGCCTGGGCGCTCAGGGTATCCGGATCAGCTGCGGCGGCCGCCTGGGCGGCACCGAAATCGCGCGGTCGGAGTGGTACCGTGAGGGTCGCGTGCCGCTGCACACCCTGCGCGCCGATGTCGATTACGGCGAAGCCACGGCGAAGACAACCTATGGCGCTTGTGGGGTGAAAGTCTGGGTCTTCAAGGGCGAGATCATGGCCCATGACCCGATGGCCCAGGACAAGCGTTTGCAAGAGACACACCAGACCCGCTAGTCGGGCCTGACCTATTGAGCGGGACGGAGTTTAAGGACGGACGATCATGCTGCAGCCGAAGCGAACAAAATATCGGAAGGCGCACAAGGGCCGCATCCATGGCAAGGCCAAGGGTGGCTATGAGCTGTCTTTCGGCGCCTACGGCCTGAAGGCGACCAGCCCGGGCCGCCTCTCGGCACGGCAGATCGAGGCGGCACGGCGGACCATCACCCGGCACATGAAGCGCCTGGGCAAGCTCTGGATTCGCATCTTCCCAGACGTGCCGGTGTCGCAGAAGCCGGCGGAAGTGCGCCAGGGCAAGGGCAAGGGCACGCCGGAATGGTGGGCGGCGCGGGTCAAGCCGGGCCGGATTATGTTCGAACTTGATGGCGTGCCACGGCAACTGGCGATCGAGGCGTTCACCCTGGCATCGGCCAAGCTGCCGGTGGGCACCAAGATCGTCACCCGCTTGGGCGAGGAGGGCTAGGTCGTGAAAGCCACCGATCTGAAAGGCAAGTCGGCGGACGAGCTGGGCGCCACCCTGCTGGATCTGCGCAAGGAGAAGTTCAATCTGCGCTTCCAGAAGGCCAGCGGGCAGTTGGACAACACAGCGCGGGCGCGGCAAGTGCGCCGGGATATCGCGCGGGTCAAGACGTTGCTGCGGAATACGCAGCAGAGCGCCTCGTAGGAGAGTCTGAGTCATGCCGCGACGGGTATTGCAAGGCGTAGTAGTGGGCGACAAGGCGAACCAGACGGTCACCGTCCTGGTCGAGCGCCGAATCATGCACCCGCTCTACAAGAAGTTCATCAAGCGAACCAAGAAGTACCATGTTCACGACCAGGAAAATCAACACAAGGTCGGCGATATCGTGCGCATCGAGGAATGCCGCCCGATCTCGAAGTCCAAGTCCTGGCGGATCATTGGCGACAGCGCCAGCGGCGCCTAAGGCCTAGGAGGGCAACCGACAATGATCCAGATGCAAACGCAGCTCGAAGTGGCCGACAACTCGGGTGCTCGGCGCGTCCAGTGCATCAAGGTGCTCGGCGGCTCCAAGCGTAAGACCGCCGGGGTCGGTGATGTCATCGTGGTGAGCGTGAAAGAGGCGATCCCGCGCGGCAAGGTGAAGAAGGGTGATGTGCACCGTGCCGTCATCGTCCGCACCGCCAAGGAGATTCGCCGTGACGACGGCACGGCCATTCGCTTCGACACCAATGCGGCGGTGTTGATCAGCAAGCAGGGCGAGCCGATCGGCACCCGTATCTTCGGCCCGGTCACCCGTGAGCTGCGGGCGCGCAAGTTCATGAAGATTATTTCGCTGGCGCCCGAGGTGTTGTGATGACGACGAAGTTCAAGATCCGTAAAGGCGACAAGGTGACCGTGACGACCGGCCGCGACAAGGGCAAGGTCGGCGAGGTGGTCCGCGTGATGCGCAAGGAATCGCGCGTCCTCGTTCAGGGCGTCAACATGGTCAAGCGGCATCAGCGGCCAAGCCAGGCCAACGCCGGCGGCATCGTCGAGAAAGAGGCGTCGCTGCATATTTCCAACGTTGCCCATATCGATCCGAAGAGCGATCGGCCCACGCGGGTCGGCGTCCGGATCGACAAGGGCGGTCGCAAGGTGCGCTTCGCCAAGCGCTCTGGCGAAGCGATCGATCTGTAGGCGGGACGAATCGGTATGAAAGCACGCTTTCACGAGCAATACGAGACGGTGGTCAAGCCGGCCCTGATGACGCAGTTCAAGTACAAGAGCGTCATGGAGGTGCCACGCCTGGACAAGATCGTCATCAATATGGGCGTTGGCGAGGGGGTGCTGGACCAGAAGAAGGTGCACGCCGCGGCGACGGAGCTTGGCCGCATCGCCGGGCAAAAGGCGGTGGTGACACGGGCCAAGACGTCGGTCGCCACGTTCAAGTTGCGCGAGGGAATGGCGGTCGGCTGCAAGGTCACCTTGCGGCGCACGCGCATGTACGAGTTCCTCGACCGCTTGATCACGATCGCGCTGCCGCGCGTCCGCGATTTCCGGGGTGTATCGCCGAAAAGCTTCGATGGCCGCGGCAACTTCGCGCTCGGCTTGAAAGAACAGATCGTATTTCCCGAGATCGACTACGACCAGGTGACCGATATCCGCGGCATGGACATTGTGATTTGCACCAATGCCCGGACCGACGACGAGGCAAGGGCCCTGCTGAAGGGCTTCCAAATGCCGTTTACGAAACAGACGGTGGAAAGGAACTAAAGGCCGATGGCTAAGAAGAGTGCCGTCAACAGAAACAACAAGCGCCGCAAGTTAGCGCAGCAGTACGCCCCCCGCCGGGCGCGGCTGAAGGAGATTGCGCGCGACCGCTCGCTGGCGCCGGAAGAACGCTTCCAGGCATATCTCAAGCTGGCGCAACTGCCGCGCAACAGTGCGGTGAACCGGGTGCGCAACCGATGCGACCTGACCGGCCGTCCGCGGGGCGTCTATCGGAAGTTCAAGCTGTCGCGGATCGCGCTGCGGGACCTGGCTTCGATCGGCCTGATCCCGGGCATGGTCAAGTCGAGCTGGTAGCAGGAGAGGAATTCCGCGATGGCGATGAGCGATCCTTTGGGGGATATGCTGACCCGCATCCGCAACGGCCAGCGCGTTGGTATGTCCAGCGTGCGCGCGCCGGCTTCGCGGTTGCGTTCGAGCGTGCTCGATGTTCTCAAGCGCGAAGGTTACATTCGCGATTTTCGTAACGCCGAAGAACGCGCCGGTTCTGCTCAGGTCGAAATCGAGCTGAAGTATCACGAGGGCGCCCCGGTTATTCAGGAAATTGCCAGGGTCTCCCGGCCGGGTCAACGCGTTTACTCGAAGATTAAGGAACTTCCCCGCTACTACAATGGGTTAGGGATCATGATCCTGTCGACCCCGCGGGGTGTCATGTCGGACCAGGAAGCGCGCGCCGCCAATGTGGGCGGCGAGGTGCTCTGCCGCGTATTCTAAGAGGATCGACGATGTCGCGCGTAGGAAAACATCCCGTAACCGTGCCAAGCGGCGTTGACGTTGCCGTGGCCGGCCGCCGGGTAACCGCCAAAGGCAAGCTCGGCGAGCTCGCCTTCGAGGCCACCGACGACGTTACCGTGGCGCTGAAGGACAAGCAGGTCGTCGTGACGCCGGTCGGCAACTCCAAACGGGCGCGCACCATGTGGGGCACGGCACGGGCGCGCATTCAGAATATGGTGACCGGCGTCTCGGAAGGGTTCACCCGCGAGCTGGAGATCAACGGCGTCGGCTACCGGGCGGCGGTGCAGGGCAACAAACTGAGTTTACAGCTCGGCTTCAGTCACGACGTCAACTACCCGATCCCTAAGGGTATTACCGTCAAGTGCGAGAAGCCGACCAGCATCCTGATCAGCGGCGCGGATAAACAGCAGGTGGGCCAGTTGGCGGCGGAAGTCCGCGCCTACCGTCCGCCGGAGCCGTACAAGGGCAAGGGTGTCAAGTACGTCGAGGAAACCATCGTTCGCAAGGAAGGTAAGAAGAAGTAGGCCATGCTTAGCGCAAAAGACATGGGTACGCGCCGCCGGCGGCGGACCCGCAGCAGCATCCGGCGCAGAAGCAAGGGGAGGCCACGCCTTTCGGTCTTTCGCTCGGGCCGGCACATCTATGCCCAGGTGATCGACGACGGGCGCGGCGTGACCTTGGCCGCTGCCTCGAGCATCGACAAGGCCCTCAAAGGGTCGGTCGCCAAGGGCTGCGACAAGGCGGCGGCGAGCGCCGTCGGCAAGCTCATCGCCGAGCGGGCCAAGGCGGCCGGCGTGGGCGAGGTCGTTTTCGACCGTGGCGGTTACATCTATCATGGCCGGGTCAAGGCCCTGGCCGACGCCGCGCGCGACGGCGGCCTGGCATTTTAAGGGATTATCCGAATGGCACAGACGCGCAGGGATAGCCGGCGGCGGCGGGACGATCGGGGGCGTGAAGAGTCCGATTTGATCGAAAAGCTGGTCGGTATCAACCGGGTGGCCAAGGTGGTCAAGGGCGGCCGCCGCTTCGGTTTCGCCGCGGTGGTCATCGTCGGCGACGGCCGCGGCCGCGTCGGTCATGGCCACGGCAAGGCGCGCGAGGTGCCCGAGGCCATTCGCAAGGCGACCGAGCAGGCCAAGCGCGGCATGGTCCGCGTGCCCCTGCGCGAGGGCCGCACCCTGCACCACGATGTCATCGGCCACTACGGGGCCGGCCGGGTGATCATGCGCACGGCCACCGCCGGCACGGGCGTGATCGCCGGTGGGCCGATGCGGGCGATTTTCGAGGCTCTTGGGGTGCAGGACGTGGT
>JAJFGI010000242.1 GCA_021776215.1 Kiloniellaceae bacterium
TCCAACGGAATCTGCATCTGGCCAACCTCATGCCGGTAAAACAAACAGCCCTGCGTGTTCCGCCTAACGTCGGCCGAACAGCCGCTCGATATCGGCGAGCTTAAGTTCTATGTAGGTAGGCCGGCCGTGATTGCACTGGCCGGAATGCGGCGTTTCTTCCATCTGCCGCAAGAGCGCGTTCATTTCCGCCACATTGAGGCGGCGGCCGGCGCGCACCGAGCCGTGGCAGGCCATGGTCGAGCACACCTCGCCGAGGCGCTCGCGCACGGACAGGGTATCGCCCAGTTCGCTCAGCTCGTCCGCCAGATCGCGCAACAGGGCCGCCGCATCCACCTCGCCGAGCAGCGCCGGCGTCTCGCGCACCGCCAAGGCACCGGGTCCGAACGGCTCGATGACCAGACCCAGCTCGCGCAGTTCGCCGGCCCGTGCCGCCAGGCGGCTTGCCGCGGCCTCCTCCAGCTCCACCACTTCGGGGATCAGCAGGATCTGGCTGGCGACGCCGCCCTCGGCCAACTGTTGCTTCATGCGCTCGTAGACCAGGCGCTCGTGCGCCGCGTGCTGGTCGACGATGACGATGCCGTCGTCCGTCTGGGCCACCACGTAGGTGGCGTGCACCTGGGCCCGGGCGGCGCCGAGCGGGTACTCCACGAAGTCGGAAGGCGGCTCGCCGGCCGGCGCCGACACCGCCCCCGGCGGCGCCGCCAATCCGGGCAACGGCGCATGGTAGGCCACCGCCGTCTCGGCAAACCCTCGTCCCGCACCAAAACCGGCGCCAAAGCCACCGGCGGGACGCAGCGGCCCGGCGAACGGCCGGGCAGCGCCGAGCGCCGCCGTGGCGACACTGCTCGAAGCCCGGTGCCCGGCGGCGGCCAAGGCATGTTTGCAGGCGCCGACGATGAGGCCGCGCACCAGACCGGGATCGCGGAACCGCACCTCCGCCTTGGCCGGGTGCACATTCACGTCCACCGCATCCGGGGGCAGATCGAGGAACAGGGCCAGCATGGGATGGCGATCATGCGCCAGCACGTCGCGATAGGCGCCGCGCACCGCGCCGTGCAACAGCTTGTCGCGCACCGGCCGGCCATTGACGAAGAGGTACTGGTGCTGCGCCGTGCCCCGGTTCAGGGTGGGCAACCCGATATAGCCGCTCAGGCGAATGCCCTCGCGCTCGGCCTCGATGGGCAAGGCGTTCTCGGCGAACTCCCGGCCCATGATGGCACCCAACCGGCGCAGCCGGGCATCGAACAGCTCGCCCTCGGCGGCGGCCAGGCGCAAAAGATCGCGCCCATCGGCCACGAGGGTAAAGCCGACATGGGGATGCGCCATGGCCAGGCGGTTCAGCGCGTCCTGGGCATGGCCCACCTCGGTGCGCACGCTTTTCAGGAACTTGAGGCGCGCCGGCGTGGCATAGAAAAGATCGCGCACCTCGACGCGCGTGCCCGACGCGTGCGCCGCCGGCTTCAGCGCGCCGTGCCGGCCGCCGTCGACCCCCAGGCTCCAGGCTTGCGCGTCGGCGCCCGCACCCTCGAGCCCCGGATCGCGGGGCCGGCTGGTGACAGTCAGACGGGAAACCGCCCCGATCGAGGGCAGCGCCTCGCCCCGGAAGCCCAGGGTCTTGATGCATACCAAGTCATCGTCGGGCAGTTTCGAGGTCGCGTGGCGCTCGACGGCCAGGGCAACCTCGTCCGCGCTCATGCCGCAACCGTCATCGGTGACGGTGATCAGCGCCCGCCCGCCGTCGCCCATGGCCACATCGATGTGGCGGGCCTGGGCGTCCAGGGCGTTTTCCACCAGTTCCTTGACCGCCGCCGCCGGGCGCTCGACCACCTCGCCGGCGGCGATCCGGTTGACCAGGGTCTCGGGCAGGCGGCGGATGGTCATGATGCGGGCTTGGTCAGATATTCCCTGGCCAAGACCTTGCCCTCCTCGACCGCCGGCTGGTCAAAGGCATTCACCCCCAGCAGATCGGCGGCGACGATGGTCTCGAGCATGAAATGCATGAGCAGGGCGCCCAGGGTCGCCTCGTCGAGCGCGGCAATGCGGATCAGCCGGACCGGCCGGCCATTGCGGACCAAGGTCTCGGCGGTGGCGCGCGCCGCCGCATCCAGCAGATCGCCGTAGGCATGCCCGGCCAGGCTGTCGATGCCCACCGCGCGCGCGGTTGCAGCGTCGATCACCGGACCCTGTCCGGCCCCCTCGGGCATGACGATGGTAAACATCTTGTCGCGCGGCCCGGCCAGGTAAAGCTGAAGCTGGCTGTGATGGTCGGCGGTGCCCATGGCGCGGATCGGCGTCGTGCCGGTGCCGTCCTTGCCCAGGCTCTCGGCCCACAATTGCCGGTACCATAAGCCGAAGGTGGCCAGCCGGTCGTTATAGGTCAAAAGCACGCTCTGGCTGACCTGCCGTTCGTGCAGCAAGGCCACGGCGATGGCCGCCCCGGTGGCCGGCGCCGACGCTTCCACCTTGCCGGCCTCCACGGTGGCGCGCAGAACCTCGTGCGCGCCCCGGCGCAGCGCCGCGACATCCAGGCCCACGATCATCGCCGGCAGCAGCCCGACCAGGGAGAGCACGGAGAACCGGCCGCCGATCCCCGGATCATGGTCGAAACACGTCAGGCCGTACCGCTCGGCCAGGGCCTTCAGGGGGCTCGGCTTGGGTTCGGTTATGGTCACCACATGCGCCGGCAAGTTGTCGCGCCCCACCGCCGCGGCCAGCGCCGGCAGCAAGACCAGCGCCTGGGCCAGGGTCTCGGCGGTGCCGCCGGACTTGGAAATGGCGATGACCCCGGTGCGCCGCAGATCGACGGCGCTCAGCAGGGCCGCCAGGGTGTGCGGATCCACGTTATCGAGGAAATGCAGGCGCGGGCCGCCGCCGGCCGGGCCGAACCCTCGGTCGCACAGGGCATAGAGGGTCTGCCCGCCGAGGGAAGACCCGCCGGTGCCGAGCACCACCACGTCGCGGAAGCGCCCGCGCCAATCGTCGGCCAACGGGCGCAAGGGCGCCAGATCATCCACGCCCGTCGCCACGCTCAGGAACGGCAGGCTGCCGGACTCGACAAGCTGGCAGAGGCGGTCATGCGCCGGCGCCGCCGCCATCAGCGACCGGGTAAAGGCATCCTCGCTCAAGCCGGCGTCGCCGATCGCCGCGGCCAGACACGTATCCGTCAGGTGTCGATAGAGCATTGCCCCGCTTTCCGCGTGCGCCGCCAACCCCGATGCCCCAGTCCAACCGAGTTTAGCAGAACCGGGCCGAGTCGCGACGCCCTAGCCTTCGAGCTTGGGCGCCGGGCGGGTCGGGACGATGCCATCGGGCCGCCCGACCACCACGACGGTAAGAGAGCTGGCATCGAACAGGCGGCGGGCGACGCGGCGGGCGTCCTCGACGGTCACCGCCTCGATGAAGCTGTTGCGCCGATCCAGATAGTCGATGCCCAGGTTTTCCGTCTGCATGCCGACGAGCATCCCGGCAATGCGGCTGGAGCTGGAGAAGCGCAAGGGGAACGATCCGGTCAGATAGGTCTTGGCATCGCGCAGCTCGTCCTCGGTCGGTCCCCCTTCGGCGATACGCCGCCATTCCTGGCGGATAAGATCGAGCGATTCGGCGACCCGGCCGTTCTGGGTGCCGACACCGCCGACGACCATCGCCGAGTGATCGAGGGGGAACAGGTAGGAATAGACCGAGTAGGCCAGGCCGCGCTTTTCGCGCACCTCCTCGTAGAGGCGCGAGGCAAAGCCGCCGCCGCCGAGGATATAGTTGACCGTATAGGCGGTGTAGTAATCGGGATCGTCGCGGGCGACGCCATTCTGCCCGAAGACAACGACACTCTGCGGCACATCCTTTTCGATCACCACCACATCGCCCGAGGCCTTGGGATCGATCTTCGCCACATCGAACCCGGCGCCCTTGGCAGGCAGCGCCTGAAACGTACGGTCGAGCAGCGGCGCCAATTCCGCCGCCGTGATGTCGCCAACGACACCGATCACAAGCGCATCCCGGCCAAAGCGCTCGGCCACGACGCGGCGC
>JAJFGI010000243.1 GCA_021776215.1 Kiloniellaceae bacterium
GCGCCGGAGTCTATGAAAGATCAATTCTGAGGGTCCCATGAGTTTCGTAGCAGAATTATGGCGTTTCATCCGCGTCCGGAAGAAATTCTGGCTGTTGCCGGTCATCATCATGATGTTTCTGCTGGGCGGCCTGCTGATTCTCTCGCAGGGCAGCGCGATCGCACCGTTCATCTACACGATCTTCTGACGGGATGGCTGGGCGGTGAGAATTCTGGGCGTTTCCGCTTTCTACCACGATAGTGCCGCGGCGCTGATCGAGGACGGCCGCATTGTCGCGGCCGCCCAGGAGGAGCGGTTCACGCGCAAGAAACATGACGCGAACTTCCCGGTAAAGGCCATCGAGTACTGTCTCGACGAGGGCAAGACCGACCTGAGCGGCGTCGACTATGTGGCCTTCTATGACAAGCCGTTCCTGAAGTTCGAGCGGCTGCTCGAGACATATGTCGCGTTCGCCCCCAAGGGCTTCGCCTCGTTCCGCATGGCGATGCCCGTTTGGCTGCGAGAAAAATTGTTTCAGAAGAGCCTGTTGCGGAAGGAATTTAAGAAGTTCTCCACGGATTTCGACTGGGACAAAAAACTTCTCTTCGCGGAGCACCACCAGTCGCACGCGGCCAGCGCCTTCTTTCCGTCGCCCTACGAGGAGGCGGTCGTCCTGACCATGGATGGGGTCGGGGAGTGGGCGACCACGTCGGCCGGGATCGGCCGCGGCAACAGCCTGGTCATGATCAAGGAAATCCATTTTCCCCATTCGCTGGGCCTGCTCTATTCCGCCTTCACCTACTACACCGGTTTCAAGGTCAACTCGGGCGAGTACAAGGTGATGGGGCTGGCGCCTTACGGCGAGCCGAAGTACGCCCAGGCGATCCTCGATAATGTGCTGGATTTGAAAGACGACGGCAGTTTCCGGCTCGATCAGTCGTACTTCGAGTATTGCACCGGCTTGCGCATGACCAACGGCAAGTTCGACGCCCTGTTCGGCGGCCCGGCACGATCGCCCGAAGAGCGTTTGACGCAGCGTCATATGGACTTGGCGGCGTCGGTTCAGGCGGTGGTCGAGGAGGCGGTCCTGCGCCTGACCCGGTCGCTCGCGGCCGAGACCGGGGCGAAGAATCTGTGCCTGGCCGGCGGTGTCGCTCTGAACTGCGTGGCGAACGGCAAGGTCCTGCGCGACGGCGCGTTCGACAACATTTGGGTGCAACCGGCGGCAGGGGATGCGGGCGGCGCCCTCGGCGCGGCGTTGAGCGCCTACCACATTCACATGGGCAAGCCCCGAACGGTCAACGGTGCCGCTGACGCCATGGCCGGTTCGTACCTCGGACCGGCGTTCGCCCAGGACGAGATCGAACGGCGCCTGAAAGCGGCACAGGCGGTTTTCACCACTTTGAGCAGCGACGAGGTTGTCGACGCCACGGCGGATGCGCTGGCCGACGGCAAGGCGATCGGCTGGTTCCAGGGGAGAATGGAATTCGGCCCGCGGGCGCTGGGCGCCCGGTCGATCCTGGCCGATCCGCGCTCGCCGACCATGCAGAAGACGCTCAACCTCAAGGTCAAGTTCCGCGAATCGTTTCGCCCGTTCGCGCCATCGGTGCTGCGCGAGGACCTGTCCGATTGGTTCGAGATCGACAGCGACAGTCCGTACATGCTCATGGTCGCTGATGTCCTGCAGAACCGCCGGCGCGCCATGACGGCCGAGGAAAATGCGCTGTTCGGCATCGACAAGCTCAACGTCCCGCGCTCGGAGATCCCGTCGGTGACTCACGTGGATTACTCGGCGCGTATCCAGACGGTGCACAAGGAGACCAATCCCCGCTATCACGCCTTGATCACGGCGTTTAAGGAGCGCACCGGCTGCCCGATCCTCGTGAATACGAGCTTCAACGTACGCGGCGAGCCGATCGTCGGCACGCCCGAGGATGCCTTCCGGTGCTTCATGGGCACCGGAATCGAGGTGCTGGTCGTGGGCAACTGCATCCTCCGCAAGGAGGATCAGGACCCGGCGCTGAAGGTGGACTACAAGGACGCCTTCGAGCTCGATTGAGCGACGACAATTATGACCGCCGGGGCGGGCAAGGCGGTCTGCATGATTGTCATCCGCCTCTGGCGCAACTATAAATCCCAACAGACGCGTTCCGCCGGCTGCTGAGTTGTGCCGGCCGCTGATGTGTCAGCGTGCCCACGCGCTTTCGCGCCGACGGCGAACGCCCGGTTTTGAAGTGGTGTCATGGTCGATTACGCTGCCGCCCGCCTGAATATGGTCGACTCGCAAATTCGCACCAACAAGGTGACGAACGCCGAGCTGATTGCTGCTTTCGAGAGCGTACCGCGGGAGGCCTTCGTTCCCGAGCGGCTCGCCGGGGTCGCCTACGTGGACGAGGATATCGCCCTGGGCAACGGCCGCTATCTCATGGAGCCGATGGTCCTCGCCCGCCTGCTCCAGGAGGCCCGGCCGGGCCCGGCCGACGTCGTCCTCGATGTCGGCTGCGGTACCGGCTATGCCACGGCGATCCTGGCGCAGGTGGCGGCTACCGTCGTGGCGTTGGAAAGCGACCACGAGCTGGCGGCGGCGGCCACCAAGGTGCTGGGCGATCTGGGCATCGACAATGCCATTGTGGTCGAGGGCCCGCTGCCGGCCGGTTGGGCGGCGCAGGCGCCATACAGCGTCATCCTGCTCAATGGCGCCGTCACCGAGGTTCCGGACGCTATCCGCCGGCAGTTGGCGGAGGGTGGCCGCCTGGTGACCGTGCAAAAGCCCGAAGCCGGGCAGGGCCGGGGGATCTTGATGCGGCGCAGCGGCGAGACCACTGCCCGGCGGGCGGTTTTCGATGCGGCAACGGCCGTTCTGCCGGGCTTTGCGCCCGAGCCGGGGTTTGTGTTCTAACGGGTAGGTCGACGGCCAAGGCGGGGCCGGGATTAGCCAAAGGGGACGGGACGTTACTGTCCTGTTAACTATATTTGTGCTTATTTGGCATTGGATTGCTAAGGTGTTTTTGCGGCGGTCGAGGACGCGGCTGTCGAGGACGCGGCTGTCGAGGACAAGGAGCGGGATCCGCACGATGAACGTGGCGCTGCATCGATGCGCGCGATGGCGAACCCGGTGGCTGCTCGCCGGCCTCGGTTTCGGTTTGCTGCTGTCCGCGCCAGCGGCGGCTCAGACGCTGGAGGAAGCGCTGGCCACCGCCTATTCGTCGAACCCGACGCTGCGCGCCGCCCGGGCGCAGCTGCGGGCGGTCAACGAGGGTGTCCCACAAGCCCTCTCCAATTGGCGTCCGAACGTCACAGTTACGGGATCCGCGGGCAAGCGGAAGTTCAAGCAGGAATCGACTTTCTTTACCGCGGAGCAGATCACGACCCCACGGGAAGCGACCGCAACCCTCAGCCAGCCGCTCTATCGAGGTGGCCGCACCAGGGCGGGGACGGAACGGGCGGAGAACGATGTGCTGTCGCAGCGCGCCAGCCTGACCTCGGTCGAACAGTCGGTCCTGCTGCGCGCCGCAACGGCCTATATGGATGTTTGGCGGGATCAGGCGGTCCTCGATCTCAACATCAACAACGAGCGCGTGCTGCAGCGGCAGCTCGAGGCGTCCCAGGACCGCTTTGACGTCGGCGAGCTGACCCGCACGGATGTGGCCCAGTCGGAGACGCGGCTGGCGGTCGCCAGGTCCGGCCGGATTGCCGCGGAAGGCAGCTTGAGCACCAGCCGCGCCGTCTTCCAGGAGGTGGTCGGCGTGGCGCCGACGCTGCTCGACGCGCCGCCGCCGGTCGCCGGTCTGCCGACCACCTTGGAAGAGACCGTCGATACGGCGGTCACCAACAACCCCGACGTCCTGGCGACCGTTTTTGCCGAGAAGGCCGCGCAGAAACAGGTGCGCGAGGTGATCGGCGAATTGCTGCCCACGGTATCACTCGACGCCTCGGTGAGCCATACGGAGGAAACCAGCCAGCGCGGGTCCGAATCCGACGTGGCGCAAATCCTGGCCGAGGTATCGGTGCCGTTGTACCAGCAGGGCGCGGTTTCCAGCCGGGTGCGGGAAGCAAAGCAGATCTCCAACCAGCGCCGTCTGGAAATCGACGAGGCCCGGCGGCGGCAGGAGCAGGAAGCGGTCAGCGCCTGGCGGGCACTGGAAACGGCGCGGGCCCAGACCCAGTCGTTCGTGTCGGGGGTGCGCTCGGCCGAGATCGCCCTTGATGGGGTGCGGCAGGAAAACACGGTCGGCGCCCGCACGGTGCTCGATGTCCTGGACGCCGAGCAAGAACTGCTGGATGCCAGGGTCAACCTGGTGCGCTCGCAGCGGGATACGGTCGTGACGGGCTTTCAGGTCCTGGCCTCGACCGGGCATCTGACGGCGCGCGATCTCGGACTGCCGGTGGTCGTCTATGACCCGGAGGTGGATTATCGGAAGGTGCGTGACCGCTGGTTCGGACTCGACGCGCCGGGGGTGGAGTAGACGGTGTCGCGCCGACAGCATGCCCCTTCGCGACGGGCGGCGCGGCGCGATCGGCGCCGGGGACCGGTGACTCATGGCTGAAGCGAAAAGCCAAGCGGAACCGACCATGGAGGAGATTCTCGCCTCCATCCGGCGGATTATCTCCGAGGATGACCCGGCCGGCGCGGCGCCGGACGGGGCGCAGCCAGATGCCATGGAGTCGGCGGCAGCCGAACCGCAAGCGGCGGCCGAACCAGAACCAGCGCCCGAGCCGGAACCGGAGCCGAAGCCGAAGCCTGTAGAAGACGTCGCGGCAGCCGAGGATAACGTTCTCGATCTGACGCAGAAGCTGAATGAAGACGGCACCGTCGTCGATCTGGCGGCCGAGCGGGCCGCCGCCGAGGGGACTGGGGAGGCGGCCGCGGAGGCCGAACCGAAACCGGAGCCGGAGCCAGCGATGGCGGTCGAACCGGAACCCGAACCGGAACCAGAGATGGCAGCCGAGCCCGAGCCCGAGCCGGAACCCGAGATGACAGCCGAGCCGGAACCGGAGCCCGAGATGGTGGCCGAAACGGAGCCGGAGGCGGCGGCTGAACCGGAACCGTTCGGCGACGCCCTCCTTGACGCGGTCCTGGAAGAGTCGTTGCAGGAACCGGCAGCGGAACCGGCAGCGGAACCGGTTGCGGAACCGGAGAGCATCTTGGCCCCGCAAATCCAGGCGGCGACCATGGGAGCCCTGGGCGAGATCACCCGGGCGGCAGCCAGCGGCCGGCGCGCCAGCGTGCATGTGGGCGATGGCCGGACCCTTGAGGACATCGTGCGCGAGGCCTTGACGCCGGAGCTGAAAGCCTGGCTGGATGCGAATCTGGCACCGCTGGTCGAGCAGATCGTCCGCGACGAAGTCAAGAAGATGGTGCGCCGCGCCGAGGAGTTATGACCGCCTCGATCCCGCACGGCGCCCGCGGATGGCTTTTCGTCCGCATTTCCAGGCCGGCTTCCGCCAGACGTTACTGATTAGTCGAGGGTACGCCGGCAATGCTCGATAAGACCTATCGACCGGGCGAGGTCGAAGCGCGGCACTACGCGGACTGGGAGGCCTCCGGGGCCTTCTCGGCCGATCCCACCAGCAGCCGGCCCCCTTACGTCATCATGATGCCGCCGCCGAACGTGACCGGCAGCCTGCACATGGGCCATGCCCTGACGTTCACCATTCAGGACATCCTGATCCGCTATCACCGCATGGCCGGCAAGGATGCGCTGTGGCAGCCGGGCATGGATCACGCCGGCATCGCCACGCAAATGGTGGTTGAGCGCCGGTTGGCCGAGCAGAATTTGACCCGCCATAGCTTCGGGCGCGACCGGTTCCTCGACAAGGTGTGGGAATGGAAGGCGGAGTCCGGCGGCACCATCACCCGGCAGCTGCGCCGCCTCGGCGCCTCGCCGGACTGGCGGCGCGAACGCTTCACCATGGACGAGGGTCTCTCGGTCGCCGTGCGCAAGGTCTTCGTCGAGCTCCACAGGCAAAAGCTGATCTACAAGGACAAGCGCCTGGTCAACTGGGACCCGAAGCTGCACACGGCGATCTCCGATTTGGAGGTGCAGCCGGTCGAGATGAAGGGGCATCTTTGGCATATCCGCTATCCCATCGAGGGCGCGGAGGGCCGCTTCCTGGTGGTCGCGACGACCCGGCCCGAGACCATGCTGGGCGACAGCGGCGTCGCCGTGCACCCGGACGACGCGCGCTATGCGGCCCTGGTCGGCCAGCACGCGGTCCTGCCCCTGGTCGGCCGCCGCCTGCCCATTGTCGCCGACGACTACGCCGACCCGGAGGCGGGCAGCGGCGCCGTGAAGATGACCCCGGCGCACGACTTCAACGATTTCGCGGTCGGCCAACGGCACGGCCTGGAGATGATTAACATCTTCGACGCCAATGCCTGCCTGACCGATACGGTGCCGGAGAAGTACCGCGGCCTCGATCGCTATGCGGCGCGCAAGGCGGTGGTCGCCGATCTTGAAGCCGCCGATCTGATCGAGAAGATCGAGGACATCGTGCACACGGTGCCGCATGGCGACCGCTCCGGCGTGGCCATCGAGCCGTGGCTGACGGATCAATGGTACGTGGACGCCGCCACCCTGGCGAAACCGGCGATCGCCGCGGTCGAGGACGGGCGCATCCGCTTCGTCCCGCAGCAGTGGGAAAAGACCTATTTCGACTGGATGCGCAACATCCAGCCGTGGTGCGTATCGCGGCAGATTTGGTGGGGCCATCAGATCCCGGCGTGGTACGGCCCGGATGACACCGTCTTTGTCGAGGAGAGCGAGGCGGCGGCGGCCGAGGCGGCGCGCGCCCACTATGGCAAGGACGTGACCTTGCGCCGGGACGAGGATGTGCTGGACACCTGGTTCTCCTCCGCCCTGTGGCCGTTCTCGACCATCGGCTGGCCGGAGCAGACGCCGGAGCTGGCCCGCTATTACCCCGGCGACGTTCTGGTCACCGGCTTCGACATCATCTTCTTCTGGGTCGCCCGGATGATCATGATGGGGATGCACTTCATGGGCGACGTGCCGTTCCGCACCGTCTACATCCACGCCCTGGTGCGCGATCAGCACGGCCAGAAGATGTCCAAGTCGAAGCAGAACATCATCGATCCGCTGGAGCTGATCGACCAGTACGGCTGCGATGCGCTGCGCTTTACCCTGGCGGCCATGGCGGCGCCGGGCCGCGACATCAAGCTGGCGGAATCGCGGGTCGAGGGCTACCGCAACTTCGTCACCAAGCTGTGGAACGCGACCCGGTTCTGCCTGATGAACGGCGCCGCCCTCGATCCCGCCTTCGACCCGGCGGCCTGCACCCAGCAGGTCAACCGCTGGATCGTCGGCAAGGTCGCGCGCCTGGGCCGCGACCTGGATACGGCCATGGCGGCCTACCGCTTCGACGAGGCGGCCAGCGCCCTCTACCACGTCACCTGGCACGACTTCTGCGACTGGTACATCGAGTTCAGCAAGCCGATCATCACCGGCGCCGATCCGAAGGCCGCCGCCGAGACCCGCGCCGCGGTGGCTTGGACCCTGTCGCAGATCCTACACCTGCTGAATCCGTTCATGCCTTTCGTCACCGAGGAGCTGTGGGCGGCCATCGGCGGGGCGACCGGCGGCCGGCTGATCACCGCCGATTGGCCGGTCTACGGCGACGACTTGACGGATGCGGCGGCGGCAACCGAGATCGACTGGGTGATCCGCCTGATCAGCGACATTCGCGCCGTGCGCGCCGAGATGAACGTCCCGGCGGCCGGCCGCGTGCCGCTGCTGCTCAAGGACGCCAATGCCGCGGCGCGGGCCCGCCTGGAAACCCACGGCGAGATCGTCACCCGCCTGGCCCGCCTAGATACCATCGGCCATGCGACCGAAACGGTGCCCGCCGGATCGGTGCAGCTCGTCCTCGACGGCGCCACCGCGATCCTGCCCCTGGCCGGGGTCATCGACCTGGCCCAGGAGCGCGACCGCTTGCAGCGCGAGATCGGCAAGATCGACGGCGAGATCGCCAAGGCGGAAAAGAAACTCGGCAACGACGCCTTCCTAGCCAAGGCCCCACCCGAGGTGGTCGACGAGCAGAAGGAGCGATTGGAGGAGGGGCTTGCCCTGCGCGGGAAGCTGACGGCGGCGCTGTCCCGATTGGCGGGGTAGGGGATGGGTTCGCAGGAGAACGCCCTGGTCTGAACGTCCGTTAACCTGCCAAAATAGAGATCAAGAGATACCGCTCAAATTTCGACCCGTAACACAGGTGAACGTATTGAGAGCGTTTCGTCCGAACTCGGCAAGAAGGCGGTCGGCGGCGTCTAAAAATGACTCAAAATTGCACCCTGCAGCGGTTCGCCACCGCCGCAGGGTACTGTGAACCCGTTTCAGCCTTTCGGCACCTCGTAGGGTGACGAATCGTTGAGCACGGAAATCACCAGGTCCTTGGCCGCTTGCATATCAAAGCCCGCGTCCTGGTAAGCCTTGTAAATCTTGAAATCCGACATGCGGGTCAGCACGAAACTGGCCAACTTGTTCGCATCGGGCGATTTCGGATCGACGCCCAGACTTTCCGCCACCTCACGAATGGCCTGGTGGGCGAACTTGCCCGCCACATAGTGCGAGAATGACCACGAGCCATCGGCGTAGACCGCCATCCACCACTCGGCCATGCGCTTCTCCGGGTTCACCACGATCGGCGGCATGCCGGCAAGCTTCGCGGCCTCGGCCAAAGCCGGATTCAGGCCCTCCTCGGTTTTTTCTTCATTCTCTTTGTTCAAATCCCAGTACGGATCGAAATGCGCCGACGCGGTGCCGACGATCAGCTTTTCCGGTGCGCCGCGCTTCATCATCTCGGCATAGACCAAGGCGCCGTGCTCGCCCATCCACTTCCATTTGGCTAGGCCCTTGTCCCCGCCCCAGGAGGCCGGATACCACTCAGGCTTGTTGATGCCGCCGGTTTCCTCGTTCCAGTTGTACCAAGCCTTGGCCCAGTCGTGCAGCGCCAGGGACGCGACCACCACGTCCTTGTCCACCTTGTCGATGCCATGGACGGTCTTGAACATCTCGATCCAGCCCATGGCAATCTCGATATTTTCCTCAGCATGAACGGCAAGACCGCCGGGATAGAAATGGTGCCCAGGGCCACCAGCGGCCGGCGCCACGCGGAATGCGTTTTCATCGGCCTTGGACTCGAAGATCTTCGATTCCGGCTTGAGAACCATGTCGAGGACCAACTCGCGGATTCCGGGATCCTCGATGCCATTGAGATGGGTCAGCAACCGATCGTAGTTGGCCCTCGTCCAGGCCCCGGTTAAGGCCATGTCCTCGGGGCTCATCGATACGATTTCCTTGATCCGCTCGGCGGAGACGGTTTGCGCGTCGACGGCCGGCGATCCAACTATCAGTCCGGCGGCAAAAATGGCCGCCAGGCCAAATCCTTTTCCACTTGTCATTTGCCTCTCCCAGTTTGATTGGAACGGTATATTCAATGTCGATCCAATTTTTTTTAACACCGATTGGTTACATCGGGATTCCCCAGATGGCTTGTCCCAACCGCCGACAATGATAGCAGAATGGGCATTCGACTGCGACTCCAGCCCTGAGCTGTCATGATAGGCTGTGGTCCGCTCTTGATCGGGTTGATTTGGTGATGAGAAGCCCGGCACGGTGACCCCTCCGCATCGTGAGGGCGCACTTCGACCTGCGCAGCACACACCTGTCCTGTCGGGCGACCTGGATGCTACTGGATGGGCCGCCGTCATGGCGGCAAAGGGGCCGGCCGGAGCCCATCAATGAGGATAAAAAGCGTGACTGGCAGCCCAAGGCCGCATCTGTGACCAGCGTGTGGTCGCAATCGCCCAGCCCGCGCCAATGTCCGGCTATGGCTATAACCGGACCAGGACCCACCTTCTACTCGTAGCCGGAAATCACCTGGGAGCGGACATCGTAGGCGTCTCTCTGTGACGACCTCACCCGGTCGCGCCCCTACAAAATATGCGCTTCCGACAATTCACCCGGGCTGAAGCGGATTTTGGGGCGGACTGTTTGGCCGGGCAGGGGGACGGTGGGGCGGCGGATTTGCGCCGGGGTGCGGGTTGGCGCGGTGATGCCGCGGGCAGCTTCGGCCTGGCCCAGGAGCGCGATCGCTTGCAGCGCGAGATCGGCAAGATCGACGGCGAGATCGCGAAGGCGGAAAAGAAGCTCGGCAACGACGCCTTCCTAGCCAAGGCCCCGCTCGAGGTGGTCGACGAGCAGAAAGACCGGTTGGAGGAGGGCATGGCCCTGCGCGGCAAGCTGACGGCGGCGCTAGAGCGGTTGGCGGGGTAGGTCGTAGATTTATTGAAGGCCGCTCCGGTCTCAGTGTTCGCAGGCTGGCCACGACCGGTCGGCCGCCGCACTACCGGACGAAGTCCGAGTGTGATCCTGAGCCGGCAAAGGAATTGGCGTCGTTTGTAGCGAGCTTCAAGTTTCTACGATTACATTGAACCATCTACAGCAAATCCTTCCGTACTCAAGGCCGAGCCTATTCAGAAAAGTGGACGGTGCAGATGATTGATCTGCGCCGCCCACACTGGCATCAAAGATGATTGCCTGACTGAAACTCAAGGAGTTCAAAGGTCATCTTTCCATCGACACTGTATTTTTTTACCTCTCCCTTGAGCTTCATCAGCGTCAAGCATCGCAGGCGGCCCTTGTCCTTGGTCATCGACAGGCAGACCCGGTCGTCGTCCGTGATCCCGTAGTAGCCGGTGTCGGACCAACCGCCGCCGTCCAACTTGCCTGAAAGGACGTTGGTCTTGCTGTAATGGAAGAAAAAAACTTTTTGACCGGATTTGGCTTTCACCGTGTTGCCAACAAGGAGTGCTTCGATTTCCTCCGATGTCAGTTGTGTGGCTCCCTCTTTTATGGCGGTTTGCCGGTCAGAATCCGCAAATACAACATGGGATGTGGCCAACACTAAGAGAGCCGCGAGACCGGCAACAGCCATGGACATATACTTCATCGATTTTCCTCCGCGTTCTTTTGGGTCATGCTCTAGCCCCCTAAATATCGGCGCAAACAGAACTTCGCGCTTGAAGACGGCCTGAAGATTTCTGCGGATTTTATGCATTTTGCCGCTTTGCGCCGAAAGGAGGAGGCCCGCTCCAAAGGCCGTTGACGTCCTCTCGACTCCCCATCAGGCTAGGTGCGCCCCCCGAGCACGCCTTTGGCCCGCTTACCCAGCCGATTGGCAAAGCGCTATATTTGGCAGTATCCATGAATATGGCGGACCGGCTTTTGATGGTTTACCGATTCGACGATTTCCTGCTCGATCCCGTGCGATCCGGCCTTTCCCTGAACGGGAAAGAGGTGCCCCTGGAGCCGCAGGTTTTGAGACTGCTTTTGTATCTTTTGGAGGCCCGAGATCGGATTGTCTCCAAAGATGAACTGATCGAAAGTGTCTGGGACGGGCGCATTGTCTCCGATGCGACTCTAAACACCTGTATTCGCTCGGTTCGACGCGCACTGGGTGACGACAGAGGCCAGCAGAGATATATTCGAACCTTTCCCAAACGCGGCTTCCAGTTTGTCGGCACTCTGCAACACGGGGAAGAGAACCGTGAGGAAACGGCTGAGAGGCGGCCATCCATTTCACAACGGCTCTCGAGGCCGCGTTTGCTGGTCGCTGCGGCCTTCGTCTCGTTACTGGCGATTGCGATTGGCGCTTGGTGGTGGGCAGAGATCGACGGGTCATCGAAGCCCGGTTTGCCGCTACCGGACAAACCATCAATTGCCGTTCTGAAATTCGACAATCTGAGCAACGATCCCGACCAGGTCTATTTTGTTGACGGACTCACCGAGGATCTGATCACCGATCTCTCGCTCAATCGCGAACTTTTTGTCATCTCATCGAACTCCACATTCGTCTATGCGGACCATTCGGTAGATGCCGTCCAAATAGGGCGTGAACTCGGTGTTGCTTACATCGTACGCGGCAGTATACGGCGCGCAGAGAATCGTGTGAGAATTAACGCTGAACTCGTCGATGCGCGAACGGGCAGCACTGTCTGGTCGGAACGTTTCGACAGGGAATTGACGGATATTTTCGCACTTCAAGATGAGATCAGCCGGACCATTGCCGGCCGGCTTGCCCCCGAAGTTATCAAGGCTCGCGTCGATAAAATTCGGAATATTCCGACGACAAGCCTCGATGCCTGGGACCTCTATCTTCAGGCTAAAGCCATCCAGGCGGAGTTTACTTCGGCAAGACAAGCCGAGGCCATTCGTTTAGCCGATCTCGCCATCCAGCGTGATCCGAGTTTTGCTGCCCCTTACGCGCTTATAGCCAACGCAAAAGGCGTTCAATTCTTCCATCAATGGGCCGATAACCCCGAGCAAACTTTGGCAGAAGCCATTGATAGTGCGCGTGCAGCCATTCGCCTGGATGGGAACGACCCTGCTGCGTTTGCGGCACTGGGTTATGTCTACCGGCTCACTGGCGATGAAACGCGCGCAATTGGGTATTTGGAACGGGCACGTCAGCTTAATCCCAATGATGCCAACATCCGGCTTGAACTCGCTCACACTTTGGATTGGTTTCGTACGCAAGACCGCGCCCTCCCCGAGATTTTGGAGGCGATCCGCCTAAGCCCGCGCGACCCACGGCTTGAGCTTATGTACTTTTACAAAGCTCACATACTATTTCACCTACGCAATTTCGAGGCCTCCCTTGCCGCGGCTAGAGAGATGGGGGGTGTGCTAACGAACGATACCTGGCGAACGTTCTATCATTTGATTCGCGCCGCGAATTTCGCGTATTTGGAACGCAAAGACGAGGCACTCTTGGAGGTCAAGAATGCACGCGGGCTCAGCCCTGGATTGTCTCGAACCTCCATTCGGAAAAGATTTGAAGAGAGCAACAACCATCCGGAAAATCGCAGAATTTGGCTTGACGCTCTCCGCAAGGCAGGTATGCCCGAAGAATAATGATGTGCGATCCTGGGTTGCCACTAACCAGCTGTGCTCCAGAATTCCGTGTCCTCGAATGTAGCCTTATGGTTACGCTTGCCGAATAGCGCCAGGATATAACTCAGATAGTTGAACAGGCGGTTGTCCGGTAGGTCGCTGGCGCTCGGGAAAACGCGGGACCCGGCCTCCAGGTTCTCGTGCAACTACGCCGGCATAGATACTGTCGTCGCGTCAAGCCACCCCGGCCGTTAGCTGGGAACGATCGACGGCCAGCGGTCTTTCCACGGGTGGGCGGCTTCGAAGGCGGCCGAGGCGCGCAGGACCAGCGGGTCGTCCAGATGGCGGCCGATGATCTGCAGGCCGACCGGCAGGCCGTCGTCGGTCCATCCCGCGGGAATCGATGCGGCCGGTTGGCCGGTCATGTTGAGCGGGAAGGTGAAGGCCAGCCACTGGAACGGCGCGACGATGCGCCCGTCGATCTTCTCCGGCCCCTGGGTCAGGAGCGGGAAGGGCGGGACCGCCAGGGTCGGCGTCAGCAGCAGATCGTATGTCTGCATCAGGCGCCACATCTTGTTGTTGACGGCCTTTCGCGTCACGACCGCGTCGGTCAGCTCTTCGGCGGTCCACGGGCGGCGGATGAAGTCGACCAGGTGCGGCGTCATCTGCGCGGCGTGGGTGTCGGCCATCGCGCGCAGGCCCTTGAGATCGGATTCGAGGGCGACCAGCCCCCAGAATGCGTTATAGGGATCGTCCCAGCCGGGATTGGTTTCCTCGACGACGCAGCCGAGATCGCGCTCGAAGACCTTCGCGGCTTCGCCGACGATCCGGCGCACGGCGGGATCAACGGCGGCGTACCCCCAATCGGGGCTGTAGGCCACCTTGAGGCCCTTGAGACCACCCTTGAGGGATTTCATCCAGTCGAAGGAGGGCGCCGGCAGGCTGTGCCGGTCGCGCGGATCCGGGCCGGCGATGACCGACATCATCAGCGCGCCGTCGGCGACGGTCCGGCTCATCGGGCCGATATGCTCCAGGCTTTCCCAGCTCGACACCCCCGGATAGCGCTCGTCCTTGGTGCCGGGATAGAGCGGCACGCGGCCCATGGAGGCCTTGAGGCCGTACAGACCGCAATGGGCCGAGGGGATGCGGATCGAGCCGCCGCCGTCGCTGCCGATGGCGAACGGACACATGCCCGAGGCCACGGCGGCGCCGGAGCCGGCGCTCGAACCGCCCGGCGTACGCTCGAGATTCCACGGGTTCCGCGTCGTCTCGAACACCGGGTTATGGCCGACGCCGCTGTAGCCGAACTCCGGCACATTGGTCTTGCCCATGATGACCGCGCCGGCGGCGGCAAGCCGCTCCACCACCACGTCGTCCTCGTCGGGCACGAAATCCTTGTAGGCGACCGAGCCGGAGACCGTGCGGATGCCCTTGGTGCAGACCAGGTCCTTGATGCCCACGGGCACGCCGGCCAACGGGCCGACGTCCTTGCCGGCGGCGATGTCACGCTCGAGCCGCTTGGCGGTCGCCCGGGCGAGATCGGGGGTCGGCGTGCAGAACGCATGCAGCTTCGGCTCGAGCGCCTCCATCCGGGCGAGATGCGCGTCGACGACATCCACCGGCGAAAGCTTCTTTTGCCGCACCTGTTGGGCGATGGTGACGGCATCCATCCGGCAGATCTCATTGTGGTCGGTCATGGCTGGTTCCCTGTCCTGGTCGCTAAGGCGCCCGATCAATCCGCAAGCAGTTCCTTCAGCTTGTTGTCGAGGAACTTCACGTCCTCCGGGTTGACGCCCGGGCCGCCGGCGAAATGCCCCCAGATAGATGGCATCGGTACAAGCTCGGCGTTGGGCATGTTGGCGACCTCGATCTTGCTGTCGGCCACCGGGAAGTACAGGTCCGTCTGGCCCGGCATGACATAGGCCTTGGCCTTGATGGCCCCCAGGGCCTTCTTGAAATCGCCCTTAAAGACTTCGTTGTCGCCGATATCGCCGTTCTGCCAGGTCCACAGCATGGTCAGCAGGTTGTTGGCGTCCTTGGGCAGGAAGAAACCTTCCCAGAAGGCGACCAGGAAATCCTCGAGGGACGAGTAGCCCAGGGTCTTCAGGTCCAGCTCGGCGCGGTAGAAGTCCTGCGAGAAGCCCCAGCCGGCATAGACCCGCGCCATGGCGCGCAGGCCCTTCGCCGGCTTGTCGGTGTACCAGCCGTTGTTCCACGCGGCATCCGCCGTCAGCGCCGCCTTGACGCCTTCCAGGAACACGAAGTTGTGGCGCGAGCATTTGGCGGACCCGCAGAACGGGGCGATGGCCTTCATCATGTCGGGATAGAGCGCGCCCCAGTGGAACGTCTGCAGCGCCCCCATGGACCAGCCGGTGACCAGCGCGATCTTCTTGATGCCGAATTTTTCGGTCACCAGGCGGTGCTGCTGGCGCACGTTGTCGTAGGGCGTGACCTGCGGAAAGCGCGAGGCGTTGTAGGGCTCGGGCATGTTGCTGGGCGACGACGACAGGCCATTGCCGAACATGTTCGGAATGATGATGAAATACTTGTCGGGGTCGAGCGCCATGCCTTTGCCGACCAGCCACTCGTTGTCGTAGTGCTGGCCCGAATACCAAGTCGGGTAAACAATCACGTTGTCCTTCTTGGCGTTCAGCTTGCCGAAGGTCTTGTAGGCCAGTTTGCAGTCCCTGAGGGTGGCGCCGCGCTGCAGCTTGACGTCACCGCAATCGAAAATTTCGTAGTCGACAGCCATGTCAGTTGCTCCTTGGAGTTGGTATGGAGCGGCACTGCCTTGCCGGGCAGGCCGCTCCTCCCCCCCCGTTATTATGGTTTCGTCATGAGACGGTTTTCGTTTTGGCCTGCGTTGCCAGGGATATGCCGTAGTAGACGACGCCGCCGACAATCGCCGCGGAAATCGCCGTGGACCATTCCGGCGCGCTGGTCTCGACGATGAACGCGACGACCGATCCGCAGATCCAGGCCACGAAGGCGCTGCCGCGCCAGTCCGCGTCGATGTCCGAATCCTTGCGGACGACATATTGGTCCACGAGGATGATCGCGCCGATGGGGGGCACGAGAATGCCCAGCAGCGACAGCCACTCGATGAAGAAGGCCCAGACATTGCCGGCGGCGACGATGATGCCGATCGCCCCCAGCAGAATGGCCCACAGGCGCATGTGGCTGCGCAGGATGCGCGACCAGCCCGTGGCGGCGTTGTACAGGCAATGGGCGCAGACCGACCCGAGGTTGATGTACAGGAACAAGAAGGCCAGCACGCTCAGCCAGGTGATCTGCTTGGCGTTCATGTAGCCGAACATGTTGTCCGCGCCGAACGGATTCGCGTCGGGCACGGCCAGGGCCGCGGTCATCACGCCGCCGACCAGCATGGCGACCAGATTGGCGACCGGAAAGGCGCTGAAGGTCGCCACCAGCGAACTTTTTCCGTCGGCCGCCCAGCGGTTGAAGTCCGCCGTCACCGTGCCGGCGTCGATGAACAAGGCGATGACGACCGTCAGGCCGACACCCATGGACATGCTCGCGATGCCGTTGTTGCCGGCGTAGGTATAAATGGCGTCCCAGGTGGTGGTGCTCGCCGCGTCGAACGCGACCCAGAGGCCGAGAACGACAAACAACGGGACGGAAATAAAACCGATAAGATGCAACCCGCGCACGCCGACGAAGGTAATGCCGATATACAGAACGCCGGCGATAACGGTCATCAGAATATAGTTCTGCGCGTAGGTGCCGCTGATGAGAGCGCCGGTGATGCCGGTTTGCACGGCATACCAGCCGAGCAGGAGCGTCGACAACAGGCCGGACGCGAAGATATACCCCTTGCGACCGAATACGATGCTCGCCATCAGGGCGAAGTTCATGCCGCGCTTGGTGCCGAGAAGGCCCAAGGCGCCGACGTACGCGAACATGATGAGATTGCCGATGATCATGGCCTTGAGGGCGGCGGCGAAGCCCATGCCGAGGACGAGAACGGATCCGGTCATGGCGCCGGTGATGATCATGGGGAAACCGGCCCAGACCAAGGCGACCGAAAACATGCTGCGCCGGGCATTGGCCGGAACAGGTTTGTGTTCGTATTCTTCGCCGAGGATGTGGTCGACCTCTTCTTCGAGGTGTTCCAGACCCTCCGGCTCCAGGTGCGGCGGTCGATTGCTCATGACGACGGACTCCCTCTGTATTTCCCCTGAGATCTTCTTGAACACAGCCGCTAAGTGCCGGCTTCTCCTATAGATTTCTGCCATCTCGGTGCGCTGACGACCGGCACCCATTCAGGCACAAAAAAACCCGCACCGACTCGCACTGATGCGATCGATAACGGGCAACATTGCCTGGATTTAATTTTCAGCGGCGTCATTGCCGCTGGCGTTCATCTCATCACAGCACTGAAAGCGATACCGTGAAAGATCTAGAGGCCCGACGCCTCTTTCAGGACTCGAAAAAACGCTAACCAAGAAGCTCCGGCGAGTCAACCATCGAAGATACCAGATGCCGAGATCAAGGGTGTCGTGCCTACAAGATATGTGCGTCGGACAGGACGCCGGGCTTGAAGCGGATTTCGGGGCGCATGGTCTGACCGGGCAACGGGACGGATGGCCGAAGGGCCGGCGCCGGGGTGGGGGGTGGCGCCGTGATGCCGCGGGCGGCTTCGGCTTGGGCGCGGAGTTGCGTGAGGAGGTCGGTGTGGCCGGGAAGCTCGCGGATCAGGCGGGTCTTGAGCTCGTCGAGGGCGCGGCTGAAGCCGGTCCAGTCGGCGCCGGGCAACGTGCCCTGGATGGGGAACGTCACGCCGTCGTAGTAGCGCTTGCCGAACAGCACCAGCATGTAGCTCAAGAAGTTGAACAGATGGCTGTTCGGGACGTCGCCGGGATTGGGCAGGACGCGGGACCAGACCTCCAGGTTCTCGCGGAGTTGATCTGGGATCTCGATGTCGTGGCGGGCGGCTTCCCAAAACGGATCGTCGGCGCGGTTCGAGGCGCAGTAGTGGAGCACGATGAAATCGCGAATCTCGGCGTAGATGCGTTCGATGACC
>JAJFGI010000244.1 GCA_021776215.1 Kiloniellaceae bacterium
CTCACCTTCTACGGCTCATCCTTCATCGCCGACCAGACCGGCGCCAAGGTGGCCGAGGCGCCGCGTGACGCACGGGCCGTCATAACCGCCAACTTCGACCTCGACGCCATCCGCACTCAACGCGCCGCCTGGGGCCTATTCCGCGACCGCCGGCCGGATTTGTACGGGGCACTGCTCACATCGGATGGGAAGCCGACGAGGTAGTACCAGGGCAAGAAACTCGGATCGTCACATCAAAGCGAGACAGGGACAGTACAGATAGTTCTCTAGAGGAGAACGGACGCCGAAGACGGCTGGTGGAGTCAAAGGAAAGACGAAGCTAGCCTCAGCCGCCTTCTCAAGGGCTTGCTGCCAACACCGATAACCCACGAATATCACGAACGTCATCACGGAACCAATAACGGCCGAAGGCGTTTAGTGGAGGGTGAATAGCGCCAGAATCGAGGAGATAACCAACATGGGTATTATTTGGACGATATTAATCGGCTTCGTTGCAGGTGTTATCGCAAAATTCATCATGCCGGGCAGCAATGAACCTTCAGGTTTCATACTTACGACAATCCTCGGAATCGTGGGCGCCTTTGTCGCCTCATTCCTCGGTCAGGCTATGGGGTGGTATGCGCCTGGTGAGGGAGCAGGGCTGATCGGGGCCGTTGTGGGCGCGATTATCCTGCTTGCCGCTTGGGGGGCGATTGCCAAGCGTAATTGACGAGTCGGAGTTGGCGAGTGGCATACGGTCGCTCGCCAACGCAGTTCATCGGATTTGCGACACAGATCAAGGAATCTGAACGATGGCTAGAGGAATGCCTTCCATGCTGGCGCTACTGGGAATGGTCGCGGTCGCGGGCTACCAAAACAGAGACAAACTCGGCGACATTCTGAAGCCTGGCGGGACGACTGACGCAAACGCAGAGAAATCCGGCGGCGAAAATCGCGGAATTGGTGGAATAATCTCCGATATCGCCAGTACATTTAGCGGCCCAGGTGCGGGTGGCAATCTGGCGAATGGGCTCGGGGAGCTGGTTGACCGGTTTAAACGTTCGGGCGCAGGCGATATTGCTGATTCCTGGGTAGCCGACGGGCCCAACAAAAATCTGCAGATCGATCAATTGGAGCGCGCCATTGGCACCGATACGGTGGCTGAACTTTCAAAGAAAACCGGCCTCTCACGCGAAGAGCTGCTTGCGCGGCTTGCGACCAATGTCCCAGATGCAGTTGATCACCTCACGCCGCGCGGGCGCTTGCCCTCGGAACAGGAAGCATCTCAGTTTTCTTGAGATAGCCTGAGAAAAAAAGGGGGGACGCTAACTTCTTTTCGCGCTTTTGACGGCGGATGAGAAGCCTCAGGGTGCGTGAGGCTAGGACTTGCGAGACCGTTCTCGAGAATAGCATTCCGGCGCAACAATCGGAGTGAATCCATCAGTGAGTTAGGTCAATTTGCACGTGCTTAACGGGATTGAGGAGATTGCACGTGACCGAGCTTGCTATAGGCACACCCACGAAGAAGACCGTACGGAGCGCAAACGTGGCTGGGTTCGCCAGCGACGCCGACCGTTGGAGCGCGGTGGTCCGGCGCGATCCTGCCGCGGATGGCGTCTTCTACTATTCAGTGCGGACAACAGGCGTCTATTGCCTGCCGTCCTGCGCCGCGCGGTTGGCCCGACGGGCGAACGTGCGCTTTCACGCAACGCGTGCGGACGCGGACGCGGCCGGTTTTCGCGCTTGTAAACGCTGCCGGCCGACCGAGCAGGGCGCGGCCATCCATGTCGCGGTCGGGGATTGCGCACTCGGCTCCGTCCTGGTGGCGGCCAGCGACAAGGGTGTTAGCGCCATCCTGCTCGGAGACGATACGGATGCCCTGGTAAGCGAAGTTCAGGCTCGCTTCCCCAAGGCCGCGCTGATTCGCGGCGGCGCGGACAGTGAGCGCTGGGTGGCTCAGGTGGTGGCGTATGTGGAGGCGCCCCGGCGTGGCCTGGATCTGCCGCTCGATATACGAGGCACCGCCTTCCAGCGGCAGGTGTGGCGGGCGCTTCGCGACATTCCCATTGGATCGACCACCAGCTACGCCGACATCGCCGCGCGGATTGGGGCACCGGATACGGCGCGGGGCGTCGCCCGGGCGTGCGCCGCCAACGCGCTGGCGATCGCCATCCCCTGCCACCGTGTCGTCCGCAAGGACGGGGGCCTGTCCGGATACCGCTGGGGTATGGCCCGCAAGCGCGCCCTGCTGGATCGCGAGGCTGCGGTTTGACCCTCCCGGCCCTGTCCCCATTGGACTGGCCGCGAATTACCGAAGATCTCGACGCATACGGCTGCGCCGTCATCGAGGATGTGTTGAGTCGCAAGGACTGCATGACACTCGCGCGCCGCTATTCGGACGACGGCTTGTTTCGCAGTCGGGTTGTCATGGCGCGGCACGGGT
This sequence comes from Kiloniellaceae bacterium, assembly GCA_021776215.1. Lineage (GTDB taxonomy): Bacteria > Pseudomonadota > Alphaproteobacteria > Kiloniellales > J153 > JAJFGI01. Next base: position 2,423 of record JAJFGI010000244.1, read on the forward strand.
TCGGGCGCGGCGAGTACAAATACTTCGCCTACCCCCTGCCCGACCTGGTGGCGCGGCTGCGTACCGCGCTGTATCCGCCGCTGGCGGAGATCGCCAACCGCTGGAACACGGCCATGGGCATCGAAACCCGCTTTCCGGAAACGCATACGGCGTTTATCGACCGCTGCCGGGAGGACGGCCAGTCGAAGCCGACCCCGCTGATGCTCCGCTATGGCGCGGGCGACTACAACTGCCTGCACCAGGACCTCTACGGTGCGCACGTATTCCCGTTGCAGGCGGCCTTCCTGTTGTCCGAACCGGGGCGTGATTTCGGCGGCGGCGAGTTCGTCCTGACGGAACAACGGCCGCGCAGGCAATCGCGGGCAGAGGTCGTGCCCCTACGGCAGGGCGACGGCGTGATCTTTCCCGTCCATCACCGCCCGGTGCAGGGCACCCGCGGGACCTATCGCGTCAATATGCGCCACGGCGTAAGCCGGATCCGGTCCGGGAACCGGCTTACGCTTGGCATCATCTTCCACGACGCGGAGTAAGGCGCGCCTAGCTCAACTGCACATACGTCGTCTTCAGCTCGGTGTACTTGTCCATGGCGTGCAGGGATTTGTCGCGGCCGAAGCCGGATTGCTTGAAGCCGCCGAAGGGGGTGGTCATGTCGCCGGCGTCGAAGCAGTTGATCCACACCGAGCCGGCGCGCAGGGCCTTGGCCGCCTTCAGGGCCTTGTTGATGTCGCTCGTCCACACCGCCGCGGCCAGGCCGTAGATGGTGTCGTTGCCGATGCGAATGGCGTCCTCCGGGTCCTTGAAGGTGATGGTCGACAGGACCGGGCCGAATATCTCCTCTTGGGCGATCTTCATGTCGTTGGCGACCTTGTCGAAGACCGTCGGCTCGATGTAGTAGCCGCCGGTCTCGGCCAGGACCCGCTTGCCGCCCATGGCCAGATTGGCGCCTTCCTTCTTGCCGGCGTCGATGTAGGCCATGACCCGGTCGGTCTGGGTGTCGTCCACCATGGCGCCGATCTGGGTCGCCGGGTCCAGCGGGTCGCCGACGCGCATCGACTTGCCGACCTCCATGACTTTTTCCAGCAGCCGGTCCTTGACCGACTCCTCGACCAGCAGGCGCGAGCCGGCGTTGCACACCTCGCCCTGGTTGAAGAAGATGCCCCACGCAGCCGCGGTGGCCGCGGCGTCCAGATCGGGTGCATCCGCCATGATGATGTTCGGCGTCTTGCCGCCGCATTCCAGGCCGACCCGCTT
>JAJFGI010000245.1 GCA_021776215.1 Kiloniellaceae bacterium
ATCGTCGGCATGGGTCGCGGCATGCTCGAGGCGCCCATGGAACTGCTCGATCAGGTGCCGCGAGTCCTCGCCCACATGGAGCAGCGTTATCCGCTTTACCTGGTGACCAAGGGGGATTTGCTGGACCAGCGCAACAAGATCGAGACGTCCGGTCTGGCGGGTCACTTCGCGGGTATCGAGGTAGTGGCGCACAAGGACTCCGCGACCTATCGCGAGGTGTTCGGACGGCACGGACTTGACCCAGAATCGGTCATGATGGTCGGCAACTCCGTCGTGTCCGATGTTCTGCCCGTGCTCGAGGTTGGCGGTTGGGCGGTGCACATCCCCTATGTGGTGACCGCGGCATTCGAGCGGCACGATAGCGACCCCGCTCATGGGCGCTTTGCCCGCCTCGACTCTATCGGCGAATTGCCCGCGCTCATCGACCGGCTCACCGGCGGCGGCGCCCATGCCCGGGCTGATCCGGCACAAACCAGGAAGGGAGGACGACGATGATACAAGCGACGTTTGCACGACACTTACGCTCGGCGGCAGGTGGCATGGCGTTGCTTGCCCTGTCCGTTTCGGCCGCGCAGGCTGGCGACGCCAACGACAATTTGAATTCCACCCTTTGGATGCAGACGGCCGTCGAATATCGGGGCGCGACCATGGGCGCTTACCGGCTCGCCGCGCTGATGCTTGACAGAGCCCTGGCCGATGGGAACTGGACGGCGGCGGTTGCCGAACAATCAGGCGCCTATCAGGATCTGCCGCCGGCGGTGATCCTGGATGTGGACGAGACGGTGCTCGATAATTCCGACTATCAAGCGTGGATGGCGCTCAACGACGAGACGTTCGGCTCCAAGACCTGGGGGGAATTCGTCAACACCGTGACATCGCGGCCTATTCCCGGCGCCCTGGAGTTCGCCAAGTATGCTGAGAGCAAAAGCGTCAAGGTGTTTTATGTTTCCAACCGCACGGGCGACCTGGAGGATGCGACTCGAAAAAATTTGGAGAAGTTCGGATTTCCCCTGGGCGGCAATGTGGACACCGTTTTGTTGAAAAAGGAACGGCCGGAATGGGAGTCATCGAAGAAGGGTCCCCGCCGTGCCCACGTTGCCAAGGACTACCGGGTGCTGCTGGTGCTGGGGGATAATTTCGGCGATTTCGTCGACGAATACAAAGGCACTCTCTCGGAACGCCAGGCTGTCATGGATAGCCACAAGGATCTGTGGGGGGAGCGTTGGATCGTTCTGCCAAACCCGTCTTACGGATCCTGGGAGTCGGCGGCCTTTGATCACGACCATAAGCTTTCCGAACAGGAAAAGCGCGACAAGAAACACGGCGTGCTGTCGGCCTGGAAACCGTGAGTTGGATGGAGCGGCGGCGGCGCCTAGCCGCTCCACCAGATTTCGATGGCTTTGAACGATTTGGCCGCTTTCCGGGCCTCCGGACTCGCTTTGACCGCGGCGCAGTAGGCTTTGTCTTCGATCAGGATGTGGTGGTTTAGCCAGTCCTGAAGAAAGCGCAGCAAGTCCTCGTTGACGATCGCGGCCGATCCCTCGGGGTCTTCATCGAAGCGTTGATTGAGGTCCCGGATACGGGCGACGAAGTCCCGATGCTCTTCCTTGTGTTCCTCGATACCGGGAAAGCTGCAAGCCGCCATGACCTTCTCTTCACGGGCAAAGTGAAACTCCGCGTAGCGCAGCAGGGCGAAAAGGGATTGCCGTACCGCGCCGCGGCGGCTGTCGTCATCGGCGTCCGTTGAAAGCTGGTTGATGACCCGGATTAGCTCCTTGTGATCCGCGTCCAACTCCGGCACGCCGACGCTCATCTTCTCGGACCAGTGCATCAGCGCCATGGGCAGGCCGACCTCGTCTTCGACAATGCTGAAGACATGCTATCGCCAAGGACCACTGTGCTGCTTGATCCATGTCAAATTGTCGATCGGGCGGGCTAGTGAATATTCGGTTCCCATTCGCCACACCACGCATCGGAGGGCACGCTGGGCCACTGGGCTTCCGCCGGCTTTCCGTCGGTGGTTTCGCCCCCGGTGGCTGGATGTGGTGCATAGCGCCGGCACACGCCCATCTGAACCTTTTGACCGTTGGTGGCCGGGTCCTCGCGGGCCAGGAATTCCTCGCGGGATTGCCAGGCCTTGCAGCTTCTACATCCCTTCATTCAACCGCATCCCTGATCGATTGCCGCGGCGTCAGACCCGCAGCCCGACCGCGCCCCGCGTGTCGGCATTGTCGATGGCGGTGCCGCGCAGGTCGGCGCCGCTGAAATCCACGTCGAGGAAACATGCCGAGTCCAGACGCGCGTCGCGCAGATTGGCATTGCACAGCTTGGCCCGGCTGAAGTCCGCGGAACGCAGATCGGCCCCCGACAAATCCGCGCCGGTCAGGTTCACGTCCTTGAGGCTGGCGCCGACCCGCTGTCCGACCACGCCAATCAGCTCCATTGGCCCAAGATTGGCGCAGCGGAATGATGCGTTCATGAGATTAGCACGATCCAGACGCGCGCCGCGCAGGTCCGAGTCGCTGAAGTCGGCGTCCAGGCCCAACGCTCCCGCCAGGTTTGTCATCGCGAACCGTCCGGCTTGGAACGCCGCCCGAGACACATTGGCCATGGAGAGGATTGCCGCCTGCAGGTTGGCTCCGGTGAAATCCACCCCCTGCATATCGACACTGGAGAAGTCTGCTTGATTGCCTTTCCGCCCCAGCGAGTCGATCCATAGGCCGTGATCGGCGACGATTTCCTGCAAGGTGCGGTCGAATGCGGAGAAATCGCGGGGCATGCGCGTATTTTCCGTTTTCGCGTACTTCAGCTCGGCCGGAAAGAAGTGCGCCGCGGTCAGATCCGCCCCGTCGAGATTGGTGTTGTTGAGAATGGCGCCGCCCAGCATCGCGCCTTGAAAGATGCACCCGCTCAAATCGGCATCCGTCAGATCCGCACCGGTGAAGATTGCGCCGCGGACATCCGAATCGGACAGGTTCGCGGCGACCAGCTTGGCATTCGTGAAGATCGCGTTGGTCAGATTTGTTCGCGTACCGAGTACCCGGCCCAGCCGAGCGCCGCTCAGATCGGCGCCGGATAGATTGACGCCGCTGATTGCCGTGGCGCCGTCCTTCATGGGGGTCAAGTTGCCGTCGTCGTCGCGTACCATGATGAAGCCGTTGCGGATATCGGCTTCGCGCAGGTCGGCGGATTCAAGGTTGGCGCCGGATAGGTTGGCACCGCGCAGATCGGCCCGCGAGAGGTTGCATTCATGCATATCCGCGGACTCGAAGTTGGCGCCGAACAGGTTGCCGCGCGCGAGATTGGCACCGGTGAGGTTTGAATGAGCGAGTTCGGCGGCAACCATCTCGACCGTTGGCAGGTTGCGGCCGCTCAGATCCAGATGCCGGGCGTCCTTGAAATTCAGGAACATGCGGTGCCCGCCGGGCTTGCCC
>JAJFGI010000246.1 GCA_021776215.1 Kiloniellaceae bacterium
CGGTTAGTCCGGAGTTCCGATGGGGGAGTTCGGGGGAGGCGCACCTCCCCCGGTTCTCCGATCACGCAAGGCCGGCAACCTAGATCTTGTAGCCAAGCTTGCGGGCGCCATCGATGAAGTTCTTGTACTGGCGCTTCTGGCTATCCAGACCCAATTTCTGGGCGATCTTGGCCCACTCCTCCGCCGCTTCGTCGAGGGCTTGCTGACTGGTCAGCTCGCCGGAGACGGCCTTGGAGATGTTGCGGCCCAGGGCATCGGCGTATTCCGGCGTGCCTTCCCAGAAGAACTGCGGATAGCCCACCTCCACGTTGGCGAGGCCGGCGTCCAAATGGTTCTTCGCCGTTTCAGCGGTCTTGAAGATGCCGGCGTTGGTCTTCCACAGCTCGTTGTCGGTGCCCCGTTGCGGATTCGGCTGCAGGTAGAGATTGGCCGCGGCATCGCCGTAGTGGGACTTGCCGAACGGATCGGAGCCGCAATATTCGTCGGCGACAATCTCGTTCGAATAATCGGGATGCGACATGCGGTAGATGAAATAGAACGCCGCGTCCTTCACGTCCTGCGGCAGGTTCTTCGGGATCGACGCGGTGCGGCACCACAGGGAGATCGCCCGGTTGGTGATCGAGCCGTCGTCGTTCTTCCAGCCCGGCACGATGGCGCCGCGCTGATCCTCGGCCAATTCGGGACCCTGTTGCTGCACGGTGAACTCGGCCAGATCGATCCACCAGACGGACATGACGTCCGAACCGGACTGCCAGCGCTGGATGGTCGTGCCCAGGTCCATGACCTCGCCGCCGGGCGGGCCGAACTTAATGATCTCCTTGAACATATCGAGAGATTCGGCGGCTTTGCCCAGGTGGATGGTCGGGTTCATGTTTTCGTCGAAATAATTGACCCCGGCAGAAGCGGCGATATCCATCCAGAACCCCCAGCCGAAGTTCGGCGGATTGACCACCATGGAGGTGCCGTAGATCCCCTGGCTGCTCAATTCCTCGGTGAAGAATTGCGTCGCATCGATGAAGTCGAGCCAGGTCTTGGGCACCTCGAGATCGCGCTGGAAGCGCTTGGAGAACTTCGCGCGCAGCTCCGGATCCTCGAATCGGCTCTTGCGGTAATGCAGAATATGAATGTCGCCATCCAGCATCATGCCATAGGTCTTGTCCTGCCACTTGGTATAGAACTCCTTGTAGGCCGGCATGACCCAATCGAGATACTCCTGGCTGCCTGCGTATTGGGCGAAATAGTCGTCCAGGGGCTCGAGCTGTCCGGTTTCGGCAAAGGCGCCGAAGAACAGGCTGGGGTATTGCACCCAGTCGAAACGCGGCCGCTTCGACAACAGCTGCGGCAGGATCTTGGCCACCGCATCACCGCCGTCGTAAAGCTCGCGGCTTTTGATGCCGACACCGGCTTCCTTCATCAAGTGCGGCGACAGCCACAGCGGCGCATGCAGCCAGTTGGAGTCCTGGAAATAGGTCAGCTCCACGTCCTTGAACAATTTCTTGCCCGGCGGCACCTGGGTGGCGCCGAACGAGGGGCGGGGCAACATGCTCGCCGCCGCTGCGGCGCCTGCGCCGGCGGCCGCACCTTGCATAAACCGGCGCCGTGTCAATCCACTGAACAAACCCATTGTCCTCTCCTCCCTTTGCTTGAGTTTTGGCCTTTGGTTAGGTATTGGCGGCGCTCAGGCGATAAGCGCCTCCGTCTCGGCATCGAACACCATCACGTCGGAACTCGCGTATCGCAGACACACCCGTTCACCCCGGCCGAAAGACGTTTCGGCATGGGCCTGGGCGCGGAAGCGATGACCGTCGGCGACCAGGGTCAGGATGGTCCGCTCGCCCACGTATTCGTTGATCGCCACCTCGGCGGTGAGCATCCCGCCGGCCGGCGCCGCGCCGGACTCGGCGCCGTCCAGATGCAGATTCTGCGGCCGCAACCCGACCACGTAGTCGCGCCGGCCACCGGCCGCGAGGCGCCGGGCCCGCTCCACCGGAACGGCGAACGTCAGGGCCGCATTCTTGGCGCGCAGGAACGGCTGGTCGTCGCCTGCGTCCAACTCCGCCGGGAAGAAATTCGTCGGCGGCTCGCCGATGAAGTCGGCGACGAAGACGTTGACCGGTTCGTGATAGAGCTCGTTGCGCGTGCCCACTTGCTGCAACGCCGCGTGGCTCATGACCGCGACCCGGTCGGCCAGCGCCAGGGCTTCCACCTGATCATGGGTCACGTAGATCATGGTCTTGCCCAGTTCCTGGTGGATGCGCTTGAGCTCGAAGAGCATCTGCAACTTGAGGTGCGCATCGATGTGGCTCATCACCTCGTCGAGGATGAAGACGGCGGGATCGCGGATCAGCGCCCGGCCCAGGCTGACCCGCTGCTGCTGACCGCCGGAAAGCGCCGCCGGCTTCTGCCCCAGGATGTCCTCGATGCGCAGCAGCGCCGCCAGATCGTGCACCTTTTTCCGCCGCTCAGCGGCGGGGACGCCGCGCACCTCCAAGGGGAAGCTCAGGTTCTCCTCGATGGTGAAACTGGGATAGAGGGCATAGGTCTCGAAGGCCATGGCCACATTGCGCGCCTGCGGGTCCAAATCGTTCACCCGCCGGTCGTCGAAGAAGATGTCGCCGGAGGTAATCTCCTCGAGGCCGACGATCATGCGCAGGGTCGACGTCTTGCCGCAGCCGGAGGGGCCGAGGATGGCGACAAACTCACCATCCTCGACGGTGAGATCCAGGTCTTTTACCGCGTGCACCGCATGTCCGCGGGAGCGGTAGATCTTGTTCACTTGGGCAAGGCGGATGCTGGCCATGGCCCCTACAGCAAAAGGTTGTCGCCGCTCTCGGCGTGGAAATAGAAGACCGCGTCGGTTTGCAGCGCCAGGCGCACCGGCTGACGGTGGGTAAAGTCGCGCTCCGGCGAGGTCAGTGCGGTCAGATTGACGCCGCCCGCATCGGCTACCAGCACGCCGTTGGCGCCGAGTGCCTCGTAGATCTCCACGCGCCCATCGATGACGTGGTGGCCCGGCGCGTCCTCGCCATTGCGCAGCACTTTGACATGCTGCGGGCGGATGCCGACGGTGACCCGCTGGATATCGCCGCGGGCGAGCGCCGCGGCATGGGCGGCAACCACGGGAAAGCCGAAGCCGGAGTTGCCGGCGCGCACGTGCAAAGCCGTTCCCTCGCCGGTCAGGCGGGCGGCGACCGCGTTGATCGCCGGCTGGCCCAGGTGCTCGGCCACGAACAGGCTGCGCGGGCGCAGGAAGACGTCGCGGGCACTGCCGATCTGCACCAGACCGCCGCGGCCCATGACGCCGATGCGATCGCCCAAAGACAGCGCCTCGACATAGTCGTGGGTCACGTACAAGGTCGCCACCCGGCGCAATTCCTCCAGGGCGTGGAATTGCAGGCGCAGATCGTGCCGAATCTTGGCATCCAGATGACTGATGGGCTCGTCCAGCAGGAAGACCTGCGGCTTGGCAACCAACGTGCGGCCCAGCGCCGTGCGCTGTTTCTGCCCGCCGGAAATCTCGCCCGGCCGGCGGTCGAGCAACGCCTCGATGCGCAACAGTTTCGCCACCTCGGTGACCGTCGCGCGGATGGCCGCCGCATCCAGGCGCCGGGCCCGCAAGGGGCTGGCGATGTTTTCGAAGACGCTCAGGTGCGGATAGAGCGCGTAGCTTTCGAAAGTCATGGCCACCGGCCGCTTGTAGGGCGGCAGATTGGTTATGTCATGATCACCGATGGCGATGCGCCCGGCATCCGCTGACTCCAGCCCGGCGATCAAGCGCAACAACGTGGTCTTGCCGATGCCGCTGGGTCCCACGACGACAAAGAATTCCCCTTCCTCGACCGTCAGGTCCAGATTGTCGATGACCGGGAAGTCCCAACCCTTGCACAAGCCCTCGATCCGCAAGCGCGCCATCGCCCTATCCCTTCACGACGCCGAGGGAGAGGCCGCGCACCATGTAGCGGCGCAGCAGGATGAATAGCGCCACCGGCGGCAGCATGGCGATCATGCTGAAGGCCATCTGCAGGTTCCACAGAGTCTGGCTGCCATGGGTGAACGTGGGGATGACGATGGTGAAGGTGCGCACCTTGGTGCCGACGAACAGATTGGCGAACAGATATTCGTTCCAGGCGAAGATCCAGCACAGCATGGCCACGGAGATCATGCCCGGCAGCACCAGCGGCAAGGTCACCTTGATGAAGGCGCGCAGCGGCGTATAGCCATCCAGGTACGCCGCTTCTTCCAGTTCGCGCGGGGCGTCGCGGAAAAAGACCATCATCAGCCACGTGGCCAGCGGCATGTTGAAAACGAGATAGAGGATGATCAGCGACAGGTGGCTGTCGGTGCCCCAGGGCATGGCATCGAACAGGAAGAACATGGGCACCAGCACGGCCACCGGCGGGAACATGCGGTTGGACAGAATCCAGAAGGCCAGATTCTCGCCGCCGGCCTGGCGCGGGAAACGGGCGAAGGCATAGCCGGCCAACGTGCCCAGGACCAGCGAGGCGACGGTGTTGCCGGTGGCAATGATGAAGCTGTCCACCAGGGCATCGAAGTTGGTGCGTTCGGCGAACACCGCAGCCAGGTTTTCGAAATGCCAGACCTCCGGCCAGAAGGTGGGGATGGTGCGATTGGTCTCCGCCGCCGACTTGAAGGCGGTGATGAACTGCCAGTAAAGCGGGAACAGGGTCAGGATCAGCCAGAGGCCGAGAAATATCAGCAGCAGGGTGCGGACCAGACGGGCGCTTTGCTCGCTCATGGCACCCCCTCGTCAGGCGATCCCCTGCGCCTTCAGCACCTTTTTCAGGTACTTCAGGAACAAGGTGATGAGGATCGCCGAGATGGCGAAAATGATAATCGCATAGGCCGCCGCCTCGCCGATGGCGAACTCGCGGATGCCGCGCTGGAAGGCAATGTAGGCGGGCAGCTCGGAGCTTTGCGCCGGCCCGCCCGAGGTCATTACATAGACCAGATCGACAAACTTGAACGCGTCCATGAAGCGGACGATGAAGGCGATGGCGATCACCTCCTTCAGCATGGGCAAGGTGATCCGGCGCATGACCAGCCAGCCCTTGGCGCCGTCCACCCGTGCCGCCTCGTAGACCGCCGGCGGCAAGGAGACGCGGCCGGAATAGACGATCAGCAAGGGCAGTGCCGTCCAGTTCCAAACGTCGGCGATGATGATGGCCCACAGCGAGACGCCGGCGTTGAACCATTCCACGTGCCGATCGACCAGACCCAAATTCAGCAACGCCTGATTGACCGCGCCGTTCGAGGGGGTGAGCATGAACTTCCACAAGACGCCGACGATGGACGGCGGCAGCATCATCGGCAGCACCATGGCGATGAGCAGGAGGACGCGCAGCCATTCCTTGCGCACCAGCTCGTAAAGCGTCAGCGCCAGCACCGTTCCCAGAATGACCTGCAGG
>JAJFGI010000247.1 GCA_021776215.1 Kiloniellaceae bacterium
GTTGGCCACCTTCGCTTGCCGGGCCGCAAGAGCCAGCTGTCCGTTGATTTCGGCCAGTTCGGCCGTACGCAGGGCCACCTGCTGTTCCAGATGCTCGCTGTGAGCGGCGCGTTCGCGCTCAACGCTGCGGCGTTCCGTGATGTCCTGAACGATCTCGACGAATACCGGTGGTGTTTCCGAGCGGGAAAGCTGCAGTCGGACTTCTACGGGATAGGTCGATCCGTCTTTGCGCTGATGCACGGTCTCGAAGACTTGTCGACTGACCGAGCCGGTCCACAGCGGCAGGATTCTCTCAAGAAAGGCGTCCTCGCTGATCTCCGGCTTGATCGCGAAGGCGGTGAGGTCCTTGAGTTCCTTCATCTCGTATCCGAGATTGCCGCGCGCGCCGCGGTTAACCTGGATGAAGCGCAAGAGCTCCACGTCATAGACGTAGATCTCGTTGGATGTGTCGTCGACGATACGGCCCAAGCGGCTGGACATTTCCAGACTGTTGTAGAGCTCGCTTTCCGCCCATTTCTTTTCATCGATTTCGACCTGGAGCCGGGCATTTATCTTCTCGGCGGCACGCGCCCGCTGCCGGCCGCTGTGCGCCAGCTTGGCGACAACCACAAGGCTCGCCACTAGCGCCAGCCCCAGTGTCACGGTGATGTCGTGAGCAGTCGAATGTCCCAGTGCCTGCCAATACGCCGCCCCTCTAGCGGCAGTCGACGGAACCGAACTCTCGCCGGCAGTGCTCGGTTCCCCAGGGTCGACGAACACCGGACCAACGGCAGCCGGCGGCGATGACCGACCGCGCACCGTGGCATTCGCAAAATCGGCCCCCAACGAGACGACGAGCAGGCCGATAACGACAATGGCTAATTGGACCGCGGGAGTGCTGTGCCAACACCACCGGTCTCGTCGGCACGCCTCGGCCGAAGCCCGACCGCTCACGCAATACGTAGGGGCCGCCTCAGGAGTGCACTTCACGAACAGCGGCCCGAGTCTCGCCGATCGGCAGCCAGAAGGTAAACGTGGACCCCTCGCCCGGCCGGCTGGCGGCATCGATATCACCGCCCATGAGCCGCGCCAGGCGGCGGCTGATCATCAACCCCAGGCCGGTGCCGCCGTAGTCGCGCGCCGTCTGAGCTTCGGCCTGGGAGAATTCCTGGAACAAACGGTCGACCTGTTCCGCCGTCATGCCGATCCCGGAATCCGAGACGGCGACAAGCAGGCGCTGACCGGTTCCATGGCCGTCGCGGCTAACGGATATGCGCACCTCGCCCGACTTGGTGAACTTGCAGGCATTGCCGACCAGATTCAGAATCACCTGCTTGAAGCGTAGCGGGTCAGCCTGCACGGCCCCCACCTCCTCAACGCCGTTCAGCGACAGCCGGCTATCGTTCTTCTCCGCCAACGGCATCATGGTTGCCACCACCTCGCGGAGCGCGTCCGATACGTCCACGGCCTCGATTGCCAAGCGCATCTTGCCGGCTTCTATCTTTGACAGATCGAGAACGTCGTTGATGAGTCGAAGCAGGTGCTCACCGGCACTGAACACCCGCGTCAATGGTTCCAATTGATCCTGGCGGCCCTCTTCTTTTGCATCCTCGATCAATATTTCCGTAATGCCGATGATGGCGTTCAAGGGCGTTCGCAGCTCGTGGCTCATGTCGGCGAGAAAGCCCGACTTCGCGTCACTGGCGGCCTCCGCCACTTTGCGCGCCTGCGTTGCGTCACCGGCCATCCGGACCAAGGTCTCACGTTGGCCCATGAGCCGGTCCTCGGTATCCGCCAGTTGCAGCAACTTGTCCCAAACCTGCTCGGTATCGGCCCCTGGAGCCGGCGCGCCGGCCGGGGACCGCATCCCGCCCGGCAGCCACGATCTGAATGGGGTCAGCAAAGCGCGAAACGATACCGGACCACGCGTATTGGCGCGGGTCATCGGACCGACTCCGGCCTTTTCGCTGGGGTGACGGCCCTCTTGACCGTCGGTTTCGATGTGATCTGCACGGTTTCCACGACGTCCGCGCCGGCGCCGGCGAGAGCCGCCATTGCGGCAACGCTCATACCGAGAGGCTCGGCGGCCTCCTCCAACGCCGTGGTCGCCCCGTCACGCAGAGTCGTCTCGGCCGAGGTCACGTAGCTGACGATGCTGTCCTGACTCCAATCGCTGCGCATACGCTCCAGCAGCTTGTCATCCAGTGCCAAGCCACGGGCAACGATGTCGGACAGGGCCTGGCGCAGCCGCGTATGGGAGGCCAGCAATGCCTCCATGCTCGGCAACCCGTCGGTTCCCAAGTCATCGCCAGCGGCGCTCCACTCCTCGTTGCCATCGGCGGAGGCCCGCAACTGCGAGGCCAACAGGGCGATCTGGGCCAGCCAGCGCGGGTGGAACGGCAGCACCGCTTCGACGGCGCTCGCGCTGATCCTCAGCGTCTCAGCGAGGATCACGATCGTCCAGCGCCGGGCGATTTCGAGGAACGTCATAAACGGTCTCCGTCCGGGCAAACTCCGGCTATATCGGCTTTATCGGCCGTTACTATCTGGAGTGGTTCTTATCAGTAGTAATGCCCGGATAAGTTTAATACGGGCTTAACCGGCACCCGGGAATCGCCTGGAAAACCTAGGTGAAGCCGAATGGACCGGCGTTTCAAGACGTCTGGGTCGGCCTAGGTCCACGGCCCGCCAACGACCGGCAAGAGCCCCCCTACGAGGATGGCCGCTGGAGCGATGGCGAGGCCATAGGGGACATTCTCCCCGGTTCGCAGGATCCGCGGCAATACCCTGCCGCCCCCCTCGGTCTGGCCGACTCGATGCTCCCTTGCCAGGCGGCGGGCCACGACCAGTAAAAGCGCCACTGCCCCACCCGCCAGGCTTGCGTAGACCAAGAACTGAAGCAGGTATTCGAACCCGGTCCACAAGGAAACGGCGGCGATCAGCTTGACGTCCCCGCCCCCCAGCCAGCCAAGGACAAAGAGCACGATCCCACCGGCAAGCACAGCACCCGCCGCCCCCAGGTGCGAGAGCCAG
>JAJFGI010000248.1 GCA_021776215.1 Kiloniellaceae bacterium
GCGCGCGCGCACAGCTTGGCCGCGGTCGCCGTTTTGCCGGCGCCGGGGGGGCCGATCACCATAATCGGCCGAGGCGGCTTCGCGGCGGGCAGGGGCGCGAAGGCGAACTCGCTGTCCAAGGCGCCGGCAAGCGACATGACCGAATCGGACGCCGGCAGATCGGCGGCGGCGCCGACCAACCGGTCCAACAGACCCGGTGGAAACCGGTGGTAGGCGAGCGCTTCGGTGATGTCGTCGATGGCGTGCAGGCCGCCGCCGCTATCGGCGAGCTCGAAATTCTCCAGGGGGTTGTCTTCGAGGGCCGCCGTTACGCGCACGCCGCCGCCGGCCTCCGCCGGCTGCGTGGATAGAATCACGGCGTCCGGGCCCAGCGCCTCGCGCACCCGGCGCATCGCGTCAGGCAGTGTTTTCCCGGTGAAGCTTCGTAATCTCATCAGATACTTACAGGTCTTTTGTGCCGGTAAACGCGATCATTGTCATATCTGTCCCAGGGTCTTGATCTGGACCTTGGCGTGAACTTCGTTCTGGGACATCACCACGGTCGACGGGCGGAAGCGCTCGATGATCGAGCGCACGTAGGGACGGATGCCCGGGCTGGTAAGCAGCACCGGTGTTTGCCCCATCATGGCGTGGCGCTCGAAACCGGCGCGCACGAGCTTGATGAATTCCTGCAGCTTCGACGGCGCCATGGAGAGCTGCCGGTCGTCGCCATCGCCGACGATTGCCTCGGCGAAGGCCTGCTCCCACTGGGGCGACAGGGTCATCATCGGGATGAAGCCTTCCTCGTTTATCTGGGCGCTGGAGATCTGCCGTGCGAGGCGGGTGCGCACATGTTCGGTGATGCCGGTGACGTTGCGCGTGTAGCCGCACGCCTCCGCGACGCCCTCCAGGATAGTCGACAGGTCGCGGATCGAGACCCGCTCGCCCAACAGATTCTGCAAGACGCGTTGCAGGCCGCCGACAGAGATCAGAGTGGGGACCAGATCGGCGATCAGCTTCTGGTGCTCTTCGCCCATCTCGTCGAGCAGTTTCTGCGTTTCGGCGTAGGACAGCAGCTCGGCCATGTTGTCCTTCACCAACTCGGTCAGGTGGGTGGTAATGACGGTCGGCGGATCGACCACCGTATAGCCGCGAAACAGCGCCTCCTCGCGGGCGCTCGGATCGACCCACATGGCCGGCAGTCCGAACGTCGGCTCGACGGTCTCCTCGCCCGGCAAGGTGATCTTTTCACCGCGCGGATCCATGACCAGCAGGGCGCTGGGGCGCAGCTCGCCCTGGCCGGCGGCAATCTCCTTGATGCGCACGGTGTAGCTGTTGGAGGGCAGCTGCAGGTTGTCCTGGATGCGCACCGACGGGAGGACGAAGCCCATATCCTGGGCCAGCTGTCGGCGCAGGGCCTTGATCTGGTCGGTCAGCCGTTGACCGCCCTGGTTGCTGATCATCGGCAGCAATCCGTAACCCAGCTCCAGGCGCAGGTTGTCGAGCTGCAAGGTATTGCTGATCGGCTCCTCGGCTGACGGGGCGGCTTCCTTGGCGGCGTCGCCGGCCTTGGTCTCGGCCGCGGCCGTGGCCTGGTCCCGGCGGGTAGACGACCAGGCCAGTCCGCCGGCGACACCGGCGAGCATGAGGAACGGCAGGGCCGGGATGCCCGGCAGCAGCGCCAGGGACAGCATCAGAAACGAGGACAGGCCAAGCGCCCGCGGGTAGGCGCTGAGCTGGCCGAACACGGCCTTGTCGGTGGAGCCGACGGCGGATGATTTGGAGACCAGAAGACCGGCGCCGGTGGAGACGATAATCGCCGGGATCTGGGTGACCAGGCCGTCGCCGACCGTGAGCAGCGTGTAATTCTGCGCCGCCTCGGCGAAGGTGAGGCCCTGCTGGGCGACGCCGATGATCATGCCGCCGATGACGTTGATGAAGGTGATCAGCAGGCCGGCGATGGCATCGCCGCGTACGAACTTGGCGGCACCGTCCATCGAGCCGAAAAAGTTGCTCTCGTCCTCCAGCGTCTTGCGCCGCAACCGCGCATCGGCTTCGTCGATCAGCCCGGCGGACAGATCGGCGTCGATGGCCATTTGCTTGCCCGGCATGGCATCCAGGCTGAAGCGCGCCGACACCTCGGCGATACGCCCGGAACCCTTGGTGATGACGACGAAATTGACGATCACCAGAATGCCGAAAACGATGATGCCGATGACGAAATTGCCGCCCATGACGAAGTTGCCGAAGGCTTGGATCACCTGCCCGGCGGCATCCGAGCCGTTGTGGCCTTCGGCCAGGATGAGGCGCGTCGACGCCATGTTGAGCGACAGGCGCAGCATTGTCGCGATGAGCAGGATGGTCGGGAACGAGCTGAAATCCAGCGGCCGGCTGATGAACAGAACCGTCATCAGAATCAGCACCGACAGGGTCATCGAAACGGCCAAAGAGATGTCGAGCATCCAGCTCGGCAGCGGCAGGATGAGCACCACCAGAATGCACGCAACGCCCAATGCCAGCGCGATATCGCCGCGCTTGAGCTGCTCGGAAATCCGATCGAACACCGATGGTCCGGAGCCCCCGGGGGGCGCACCGTCGGCGGCGTGGGTTTCCTGCACGCTGGTCTCGGTCATGGTCTAATGCGATTCCCTAAACGGAGGCCGGGCGGCGGCATCAGGCCGACGATGCTTCCGCTTCGCCCGGCATGGGAACGGGAACGCCGTCCTGGCTATACAGCTTGATCTTGTTGCGCAGTGTCCGGATTGAAATCCCGAGGATGTTCGCCGCGTGCGTCCGGTTCCCCAGGCAGTGCTGGAGGGTGTCGATTATCAAGTCACGCTCGACATCGGCCACGGTCCGACCGACAAGCTTGTGCCCGCCGGTCGCCAAGGCGGCGCGCGATTGGGCGATCCGCGCGGCGGTCGCCTCATCCTTGCTGCCGTCCTCGGTGTCGCCGTGTTGCAGGGTGGCGCCGGTCAGATGGATGGCCTCGGGCAGTATCTGCTTGTCTTGGGCCAGCAGGACGGCGCGGTGCATGGTGTTCTCAAGCTCGCGCACGTTGCCGCGCCAGTGGTGCGTGTCCAGCATTGCCAGGGCTTCCGGGCTTATGGTCATGTCGGCTATGCCGTTGGCCTCGGCGTATTTCTTCAGGAAATGCTCGGCCAGCGCCTGAATGTCCTTGGGCCGGTCACGCAGCGGCGGCACTTCGATGGCGATGACGTTAAGGCGAAAGAACAGGTCCTCGCGAAAGTCGCCTTTGCGCACGGCGTCTTCCAGGTCGCGATTCGACGTGGCCAAAAGGCGAATGTCGACCTTGATCGGTTGATTGCCGCCGACGCGATCGATCTCACGCTCCTGGACGGCGCGCAATAGCTTCGCCTGCAGACGCGGGTGCATCTCGGAAATTTCGTCGAGCAGCTGCGTGCCGCCGTGCGCCTCCTCGAACTTGCCGATACGCCGGCCGGCGGCGCCGGTGAAAGCGCCTTTCTCGTGCCCGAAAAGCTCTGACTCCAGAAGGTTTTCGGGAATGGCCGCGCAATTGAGCGAGATGAACTGCTTGCGCGCGCGCTTCGATTTGCTGTGCAGGTAGCGGGCCAGAACTTCCTTGCCGGTGCCCGATTCGCCGGTGATCAGAACGCTGGCATCCGACGGGGCGACCTGGTCGGCCATGCGAAGAACCGCCGCCATCGCCGGATCTTTCTGGATCACGGCATTGGTCTCTTCGGTCACCGCCGCCAGTACCGCCGCGATCAGCTCCGCATCCGGTGGCAGCGGGATATACTCCTTCGCCCCGGCCCGGATCGCCGCGACGGCGAGTTTGGTATCGGCGCCGATACCGCAGGCGACGACGGGGACCGAGAAGCGCTCCGTCCGCAGGCTGGTGCACAGGTACCCGACGTCCAAGCGGACATCGACCATCACCAGATCGGCGCCCTGGCCGGACCTGAGGGCATCGAGGGCGCCATCGATCGTGTCGAGATGCGCGACCTTGGCGCCGCGCTCCAGCGCGATCTTGCCGGCGGTCGTGATGTGTCCGTCGAGGGTGCCGACGATTAGGAGCCTCATACCTTTTCTCTCCGTACGTGATCAGTCGAAGTAATTCACCCGCTGCGCGGGCGAAAGGATGGAGTTGATGATCATTTCCAGCCGCCGGGGATTTTCCTGGCGGCTGACCGAGGCGACGCCGATGGCGTAGATGTGGTTGACCATCAGCTCGATTTCGGAATTTCTCTCGAGCTTGTTGGCCAGCGGATTGAAGAACATGTTGGCCAGGATCGCACCGTAGAAGGTCGTCAACAGGGCGACCGCCATGCTCGGCCCGATCGTCGACGGGTCGTCCAGATTGCCAAGCATCTGCACCAGGCCGACCAGCGTGCCGATCAGGCCCATGGCCGGTGCGACTTCGCCGGCGCGCCGCAAGACGCCGGCGGAACGAACATGCCGCTCGCGGGTCGCATGGCTTTCGCGGGCGAGCATCTGCTCGATTTCCTCGGTCGGCATGCCGTCGGCTACCAAGCTCACCGCCTGGATAAGAAAACGGCCGGCGTGCGCGTTCTTGACGGAACCTTCAAGGCTTATTGGCCCTTCGTGCCGCGCCCGATCGGCCACGTAGAGCATGCGCATCGCCGCTTCGGCGGGCGTTTCCGAGTGGTAGACGACGGCCCGCAGCATGACTCCCTGGGCATGAACGACTTCCCGCAACGAAAATGAAATCGTGGTGACCAGGAATGTGCCGCCGATGACGATCAGCAGGGCCGGAATGTCGACAAAGGAGCCGGGCGAGCCGCCGATAACCATCGCCGCGCCAATGACGACAAACGCGCCGATCGCGCCCCCGAGGGTCGCAATGTCGAGGCTCGCGGCTCGGTTGGCCAGCTCCGTGCCCCGGTCATCGGCGCGGGCTTTCTCGGCCGTGCTCGCAGTTGCCATGTCGCGTACCTTTACTCGCCGCCGGTCTCTAGGAGCGGTCCATCTTGATGATCTCGGTCATGGTCACGCCGAGACGATCCTCGACCACGACAACTTCACCGCGGGCCACGAGGCGGTCGTTGACATAGATGTCGATGGCTTCACCGACCTTGCGGTCCAGTTCCACCACCGCGCCGCGGCCGAGCTTGAGCAACTGACTTACCTGCATGGTCGAACGGCCGAGCACGGCCGATACCTGCACAGGTATGTCGTAGACCGCCTCGAGTTCCTTGGCATTGGAGGGAACCCGTCCGGGGTCGCCACGGGCGGCGACGGGGCTCTGATCGTCTCCCGCCTCCTGCTCCAGGTCCTGCAGGTTCAGGTTTTCGTCTTCCGCCATAACAAATCCTCCTATTGGGATACGGCCTTAGGCCGATCCGATTCTTCAGTCAGCGCAGCACCAGCGGGTTCGATTGGCGTGGCGCCACCGGCATCCGGGCGTGCCCCGCCGATGACACGAGCGACCACATCATCGATTTCGCGCCAGAGCGCTCCGCCATCACGCTCCGCGCCGCCGTCGGCCCACTCGACGCGAACGTCGCCGGCCTGCAGGTCGTTTTGCGCGAGCAGCACGACCTTGCCTTCAAAGCCGGCCTCGGTGGACAACGCCTCGACCCGCTCCTTCACGGCATCAAGCAATGAATCGGCGACACGGATGACGACGCGCGGTTCGCCGCGCAGACGCGAGAGACATTCGCCGATGATGGCCTCGATCTCGGCCATGCCGTGCGTCTCCGCGAGATTGGGAAACAGCTTGCGGATGACCGCCAGTGCCGCCTCGATGGCCTCGCGGCCATGGCGCTCGATGGCGTCCGTTTGCACCTTGCCGAGTTCCCCCAATTGTTGCGTCAAGCGGGCCAGGGTCTGCGCGACATCGCGCTCGATGAGTTCCTCAGCCGCCTTCTGCCCGGCGTCTTTGCCGGCGGCGAATCCATCGTCCCGGGCCTTAACCAGGTCCTCTTCCGTGAAGGTCTTCACCGGCTCCTTCTTGGCCGGCCGCGACTTGCCCGACGGCTCGGCCGTCTCGAACGTGGTCTCGAAGAGGAATTTTCGGGGTGCGTTCATATTGGTTACGAGTCGTCCTAGTAGACGAGCTCGTCTTCCCCCTTGTTATCGGCAATGACGATTTCGCCGTTGGCGGCCAGGTCTTTTGCCATGGTGACCACATACATCTGCGCCTCGTCCACGTCGCGCAGTCGGACCGGGCCCATCGACTGCATATCCTCGCGCATGATCTTGGCGGCCCGCTCAGACATATTGGAGAAGAACAGGTCGCGCACTTCTTCGGACGCGCCCTTGAGGGCGATGGCGATCTTGTCTTTGTCGGCGTTGCGCAGGACCGTTTGCACCCCGCCGGGATCGAGCTTGCCCAGATCCTCGAAGGTGAACATGAGGGCCTTGATGCGTTCCGCCGAATCCCGGTTGCGCTCCTCCAGGGCCGTGAGAAAGCGGGTTTCGACGTTGCGATCGAGGAAATTGAAGATGTCGGCCATCATCTCGTGCGCGTCGCGCCGGTTGGTGCGCGCCAGGTTCGACATGAACTCGTTGCGTAAGGTGCGCTCGACGTCGTCGAGGACCTCCTTTTGCACCGACTCCATGCGCAGCATGCGCATGATCACCTCCATGGCGAAGGGCTCCGGCAGCAGGGCCAGGACCTTGGAGGCATGTTCCGGCTTGATCTTGGATAGGACCACGGCGACCGTCTGGGGGTATTCGTTCTTCAGATAGTTGGCGAGCACGGTCTCGTTGACGTTGGTCAGCTTCTCCCACATGGTCCGGCCGGCGGGCCCACGGATTTCCTCCATGATCACGCCGACGCGTTCCTCACCTAGAACCTTCGCCAGGAGGCGTTCCGTGTTGTCGAAGTTGCCGACCAGGGACCCGGTGCTGGAGATCTGATCGGCGAATTCGACCAGCAGGCGCTCGACCATCTGGGAACTGACCGTGCCCAGATTGGCCATCGACTGGGACAGCTCCTTGATTTCCTCGTCGTCCATCAAGGAGAACAGGCGTGCAGCATTCTCCTCGCCGACGGACATCATCAGCAATGCGGCCTTCTCCGGGCCGCTCATCGTGCGATAGTCTTCGCGCAGACGCATAGTTCGGCTACCTTAGGCTTCCTGGTAGAGCCAGTTTCGGATGATGGCGACGGCCTCGTCCGGGTGCTTGTCGACGATCTCGCCGATCTTGCGGACGGACGACGCGCGGACCCGGCCCTCGACCTTGTTCAGATCGATCATGTGCTCGATCTCGTCGGCGACCACCTCGGAATTGCTGGGCGACAGCCGGTCGTCGCCGCCTGAATCCGGGCCGGCAAGGGCAGGACGTCCGCCAGCGCCGGACGCGGAGCGATCGGCAATCCTGCCGACACCGGTGCCTCCGCCGCCGCCGTCGACCATGCGGCCGACCAGCGGCCGCACCACAAGCAGCAGGACCAGCACCGCGACGATGCCGAGGACCAGGACCTCGGCGATGCGCATAAGCTGTGCCTCGGTGAAGCCGAGGAATCCGCTGCCTTCTGCCGCGCTCAGGTCCATAGCGGCGTCGGCGAACTGCAGATTGACGATCTCCAGCTTATCGCCGCGCGCCTCGTCGAACCCGACAGCCGAGCGAACCAGGGAGGAGAGCTGCTGCATCTCCTCGGCGCTGCGTGGCTCGTATGTTGATGTCCCATCCTCGGCGACGGTGGTGATGCCGTTGACCAGCACCGCAACGGACAGCCGCCGGACGGCGCCGCTTTCGCGCACGAATGTCTTTACGGTCCGCGAGATCTCGTAGTTGACCGTTTCCTCGTTGCGCAAAGCGTTGCTCTGCGATCCGTTGGCGTCCGCTGCGCCAAGCTCGGCATCCGGTAGATTGCCGCCGACGGTGACCGGGGGCAGGCCCTGACCGTCAACGCTGCCGGATTGTTCCTCTACGGTCTGTGTCGAGCGCACGACCTGACCGTCCGGATCGAACGTCTCGGCATTCTCCGTGATGCGGTCGAAATCCATATCCGCGGAGACCTGGACACGCACATTGTCGCGGCCGACCGACCGCTCCAACAACTCCTCGACGGTCCGGATCAGACGCGTCTCATGGGCGACGCGCATCTCTTCGGCAGTTGTGGCCGTGCCTTGCAAATCGCCCTCGTCGGCGGTGCGGGCCAACAGATTGCCGCCGCTGTCGATGATCGAGACCATGGTGGGCTTCAGTCCGGGAACGGCTGCCGAAACCAGGTGCTGTATCGCCAGGACCTGCTGCCGCTCCAGGCGCTGGCTGCCCTGCATGGCGATGACGATCGAGGCGGTCGGTTCCTGCCGGTCGCGGCTGAACAACTCGCGTTTCGGTAGAACGAGATGGACCCGCGCCTGCTTGATGCGGGTAATCGCCCGGATGGTGCGCGCTAGCTCGCCCTCGAGCGCGCGCACATGGTTGACGTTTTGCACAAAGCTTGTTGTGCCCAGGCCCTCGGATCGATCGAAGATCTCATAGCCGATCGAGCCGCCGGCCGGCAGGCCGTCCTCGGCCATGGCGATACGCAGCCGGCCCACCTCATCGGCGGGGACGAAGATCTGGCTGCCGTCGGCGCCGATCCGGAATGGGGTATCGTTCTGCTCGAGCCGGCTGACGATCTGGCCGCTGTCCTGCGGGTCGAGATCGGCATAGAGCAACGCCATATCCGGCGTTGCGAGGCGGCTGGTCAGATAGATGAAGAACGCGAGCGAGCCCGCGGCGACAGCGGCCATGAGGCCCAGCCGGGCCGCCCCCAAGTTTCTGATGGTGTCGCTGAGTGAGTTCAATTCTGCCCGTCCTGGATTACCGCTGTCCCTGAGGGACACCGCCACGAGATCGCATCATTGCTGTGGGAGCAGGAGACCCCTCGGCTGCCTCCCCAAACCCTTGCAAATAATCTAAATCGCTTGGGTAAAGTTGCCGTTAACAAAGGCAATTCTTGCCTAGCTGGGGAGGCAAAAATTGCCGTGCGGGGAGCGGATTCGAGTCAAAACGGCACGTCCCCCGACAGGAAGCCGGGCACGGCTGTGCCCGACTCGGACTTCCGAGCCGGGATTTTGCTGCGGTCTGGAGCTGGGTAAGGGAGCCGGCCGGTGATCCGCTTAGGACACCCGCCGGCGGAGCCCGCTAGCTAGGTCGAGGATTTCGAGCTGAACTGGGAACCCGCCGGAGCCGTATCGCCTCCGTCGGCCCCGGGCTTGCGATACTGCTGCAGCCGGGTCGTTCGCAGACCGCGCATACCATGCTCCTCGATCAGCTTCTGCCAGGAAAGGAACTCCTCGGCCGAGAGCTTGTAGCGGCTGCACGCGTCTTCCAAACTGATAAGGCCGTTGCGGACGCCGGCGACCACCTCCGCCTTGCGCCGGATGACCCAACGCTTGGTCTCCGGGGGCGGCAAATCGTCGATGGTCAGCGGCTCTCCTGCCGGTCCGATCACATTCTTGGGCCTACCTGGGCGGTCCGAGTCCATCGACTCCTCTCCATAGTGTGCGATCGCCATCGATCTGTCAGGGAGACTACCGTTCCGCTCTTGAAAAACCATTAATTCCAATTATTAAGCCAAAATTGCAGAGATAAGGCGGGGGCCGCGCGGGAGGCCGGAAAACGGCCCCTGGCGGCCCATAGGCCAAGGCCGACCTAGGACAAATGTCCCAGTTCGGCCTGGCTTCTATGGGCCGGGCCTCAAGAATTACCGACGGATACGGATAAGCTCTTCCAGCATGTCGTCGGCGGTCGTGATGATCCGGGCGCTGGCCGAATAGGCCCGCTGGGTGGTGATCATCTTTGTGAACTCTTCGGCCAGGTCCACATTCGACGATTCCAGGGCCGAGGAGGCGACGACGCCGGCACCGCCGGCATTGGCCTGCTGCAGTATGATGTCACCCGACTGATCCGTTTGCGAGTAGGCATTGCCGTTGCGGGCCTCGAGGCCGTTCGGGTTGGCGAACATGACGATCGGGAGCTGGTAGACCGCCAGCTGCTCGCCATTGTCGAAGAGGGCGGTGACGATGCCGTCGGCGCCGATGTTCACACCGACGAAACCACCATAGCGGGCGCCGTCCTGGTCCACCGAGTTGAGAGCGAATTGTCCCGCGAACTGGGTGATGCCGTTGGTCTGATTGGCCGTGCCGACGTTGGTCGTGACCGTGCTGTCGACCGCCCCGGTGGTCCAGCCGGTGATCGCGACAGGGGGAAAGATGATGGTGGCCGGCGTACCGTTTCCGTTGAAGACGATGCTTCGGGTTGCCGCCGTAACGGTGCCGCTCGTGATACCGGTGCTTGCAAGCACTGGATCGTTCACGACGACGTTCCAGGTATTGGTGGAGACTTTCGTGTACTGAACGACAAGATCATGGGCGTTGCCGAGGGAGTCGAAGATCTGAACCGCGGACGAGAACGTGGACCCCGTCACCGGCGCACCGACACCAGCGCTGTTCAGCACCTCTTGAATGTCCACGTCAAAGGTTGCCGTGGCACCGCCGTTCGCGGTGGTGACGTCCAGCGTGATGTCGAAGGAGTTGGTGCCGTCCGTGATCGTGATGATCCGGTTGCCGGTCGCGGCCACGGTCTGACTGGCCGGATCGACGGAGAACCCAGTCGGCCCCGCGGTCATGGTCACGACGCCGGCCGTATCGACGGAGAACGACATCGCCGTCGTGTCCAGTGCCGCCAGATCGTTGCCGTCAAAATTGCCCAGCACGGGCACCGCACCGGCGAGTGCCAGAGTGCCGGTATTCACGACCTGCGTATTTGCCGCCGTGGCGAT
>JAJFGI010000249.1 GCA_021776215.1 Kiloniellaceae bacterium
GCGCCTCCAGGGCCGCATTGCCCTCGCCGTCCTTGGCCAAACCGTCGAGCAGGCGGGTGATCAAGTCGCCCACTTGACGGAACTCGGCCACGCCGAAGCCGCGCGTCGTGGCGGCCGGGGTGCCCAGGCGAATCCCCGAGGTGATGGTCGGCTTCTCGGTGTCGAACGGCACGCCGTTCTTGTTGCACGTGATACCCGCGCGATCGAGGCACTCGTCCGCCGCCTTGCCGGTCAACCCCTTGGGCCGCAAATCGACCAGCATCAGATGCGTGTCGGTGCCGCCGGTGACGATGTCGAAGCCGTTGTCCAGCAGGGTCTGGGCCAGAACGCGGGCATTCTCGACAACGGCCCGGGCATAGATCTTGAATTCCGGCTTGAGCGCCTCGCCGAAGGCGACCGCCTTGCCGGCAATAGCGTGCAACAGCGGCCCGCCCTGCAGGCCGGGAAACGCCGCCGAATTGATCCGCTTCCCCAGATCCAGGTCGTTCGACAGGATCATGCCACCACGGGCGCCGCGCAGGGTCTTGTGAGTGGTGGTGCTCACCACATGGGCGTGCGGCAGCGGGCTCGGGTGGACACCGGCCGCCACGAGGCCGGCGAAATGCGCCATGTCCACCTGGAAGATGGCCCCCACCGCATCCGCGATCTTGCGGAAGCGAGCGAAGTCGATGATGCGCGGATAGGCCGAGCCACCGGCGATGATGAGCTTCGGCTTGTGCTCACGCGCCAGCTTTTCCACCTCGTCGAAGTCGATCTGGCTATCCTCGCGGCTGACGCCATAGGGCACGGCGTTGAACCATTTGCCCGACAGATTCGGCGGCGCCCCATGGGTCAGGTGTCCGCCAGCGGCCAGCGAAAGTCCCATGATCGTGTCGCCGGGTTTGCAGAGGGCCAGCAGAACGCATTGGTTCGCCTGCGCTCCCGAGTGGGGCTGCACATTGGCAAAGGCGCAATCGAAGAGCTTCTTGGCGCGGTCGATGGCCAACTGCTCCACATCGTCCACGAATTCGCAGCCGGCGTAGTAGCGACGGCCCGGATAGCCTTCCGCATACTTGTTGGTCAGCACCGAGCCTTGCGCCTCGAGCACGGCGCGGGAGACGATATTCTCCGAGGCGATCAGTTCGATCTGATCCTGCTGCCGGCGCAGCTCACCGGCAATGGCATCAGCCAGAGTCGGATCCGCTTGGCGGAGGCTGGCCGAGAAGAATCCCTCCACACCCCTGCCGGTCTGTGCCGCGTCCGCCAAACTCATGACACTCCGTCCTTTTCGTTCAAGCCTATTGGCCCGTTCAATCCTATTGCCCTATTGGCGGCCCAGCTTGGCCACCCGTGCCGCGTGCCGTCCGCCAGCGAACTCTGTCGCCAGGAACACCCGCAAACACCCCTTTGCGACCTCGGTACCGATCAGCCGGGCACCCAGTGCCAACACGTTGGCGTCATTGTGCTCGCGCGCCAAACGCGCCGACGTCTCGTCATGGCACACCGCCGCGCGCGCACTCGGATTGCGGTTCGCCGCAATCGAAATGCCGATTCCGGTGCCGCAAACGACCACGCCGCACTCCGCCCGGCCATCCGCCACGGCCGCAGCGACCGCCTTGCCGAAGTCCGGATAATCGACGGATTCCGGTCCACTACAGCCGAGATCGAGAACCTCGCGGCGCAAAGCCCGCAGTTCTTCGATCAGCAACTCCTTCATCTCGTAACCGGCGTGGTCCGAGCCGATCGCAACGGGTTTCCCGGACATTCCGGCCAGCCTGCCCCCAAAGATCCCTTGGCCCAAAAATGGCCGCGGAGCCTACCATATGTCGGCGTCCCCTGAAAACCCGGCACAAGGTCTCGCGCTTGGATGGGGTCCTGGGCTCAGGGCGAGGCCGACTGCCCCGATATTTCCACCCGCGGCAAATCACCCCCTGATAGTATGTCAAGTTTCGGGCAAGGGACAGGCCGGGAAATCAATTGAGTTCAATAAAATTCTCTCTGTTATTCTAAATTGACACTATTCGAATACCATGCGATCTTCGACAAATCCTTTTGGGGGAACTAAATAAACGGAATTCAAGAAAATGACTGAACAAACATCCAACGAGCTTACTTCCACCGAATTATTGCGCATGACCACCGAGGTTGTGGCGGCATTTGTCCGCAACAATACGATAGCAAGCAGCGATCTGCCCGCCGTGATCGGCACCGTCCATAAGACGTTGGCGAACCTCGACGGCGGGCGCGGAGGCGACGCGGAACCGCAGAAGCCGGCGGTGCCGGTGCGCCGTTCGGTCACGCCGGACTATATCGTCTGCCTCGAGGACGGCAAGAAGCTGAAGATGCTCAAGCGGCACCTGCGCACGACATACGACATGACCCCCGACCAATACCGGGCGAAATGGCACCTGGCGCCGGATTATCCCATGGTCGCCCCGAGCTACGCCAAGCGGCGGTCGGATTTCGCCAAAAAGATCGGCCTCGGCCACAAGGCCCGCAAGGTCGCGCAGATCAGATCCGCCTAGACGGCGGGCCTAGTTCCAGCGGCGCCTCCGACAGAAAAAACGGCCCGACGGGATTTTCCGCCGGGCCGTTGTCTTGTGCGGGCGGCCGAAGCCGCCCGACTTAACCGCGTTAGAGCCTATTTCTCGGCATACTGGCCGTCGTGCCAGATGTACCACACGTATTCGGGGTTCTTCACATCGCCCTTGTCGTCGATGCTCAGTTTGCCGATGACCGTGTCGAAGGTCCCGCCACGCACCTTCGCCGCCACCTTGTCCGTGTCCGTGGAGCCGGCCGCCGCAACCGCCTGAGCCCATACCTGCACGGCCGCGTAAGTGTACAGAGTATAGCCTTCCGGCTCGTAGCCGTCGGCGCGGAAACGCTCCACGACGCCCTTCGCCGCGTCGTTCTTGCGCGGGTCGGGCTGGAAGGTCATGAGGGTGCCCTCGCCGGCGTCGCCGGTGATTTTCCAGAACTCGTCCGTCACCAGCGCGTCACCGGAGACCATCTGCGGATTGTAGCCTTGCTCGCGCGCCTGGCGAATCATCAGGCCCGCTTCCGTGTGATAGCCGCCGACATAGAAGGCATCGATGCCCTCGGCCTTCATCTTCGAAATAAGGGCCGAATAGTCCTTCTCACCCGCGGTGTAGGCCTCGTACATGGCCTCCTGGACGCCAGCCGCGTTCAGGTTCTTCTTGGTCTCGTCGGCCAAGCCTTTCCCGTAAGCGGTCTTGTCGTGAAGGATGGCAACCTTCTTGCCCTTGTAGGTCTCTGCCAGGAACTTGCCGGCGACGATGCCCTGGGCGTCGTCACGACCGCAGACGCGGTTGATATTCTTCCAACCCTTCTTGGCCGCATCCTCGGTCAGCGCCGGGTTGGTGGAGGCCGGCGAGATCTGCAGGATGCCTTCCTCGGCATAAACGGCCGAAGCCGGAATGGACGAGCCGGAACAGAAGTGCCCGGCCACGAGGGCGACCTTCTCGGAGGCCACTTTATTAGCCGCGGCGACCGCCTGCTTCGGGTCGCACGCGTCATCTTCGACCGTGCCGACGAGCTTTTCGCCGAGAACGCCTCCAGCGGCGTTCAAATCCTTAACGGCCATCTCGAGGCCACGCTGCATCTGTTCGCCGAACGAGGCGTATTGGCCGGTGATCGGGCCAACGGTCGCGATCTTAATCTCTGCCTGCGCGGCCCCGGCAAAACCGAGGGCGATCGCGGCGGCGGAGAGAACACCAAGTGCGCTTTTACGCATGATATGCTAACTCCCTGCTAATTCATCACAATTGAGGTCGAGATTCATTGCCGGCCATACTTTAGCACTTGCCGAAGGCGCGGCAAGAGATTCCGGCGCCCGCCGAGGCCAGCGCCGCCAATCGAGGGCGGCATTGGTCGCAGAAATTCTGATTTCCTCCTGTATGTTATATACGGCTCTTCTCACGCCAGGTGAATAGACTGGTGCGCTCGTAGACCCACGGGTATTGAGCCACCATCTTGCGCGCCAAGGTCAGGCGGTAGGCCAGCGCG
>JAJFGI010000250.1 GCA_021776215.1 Kiloniellaceae bacterium
GTTGAATGGCTTGGGAAGATAGTCATCGGCGCCCATCTCCAGGCCGATGATGCGGTCGGTTTCTTCGCCCATCATCGTCAGCATGATGACGGGGACCTGTGACTTCGCCCGCAGGCCCCGGCACAGCGACAGGCCATCCTCGCCGGGCAGCATCAAGTCCAGTACAACCAGGTCGATACGCCAGTCGGCCAACGCCCGGCGCATTTCCTTGCCGTCTGGCACCGTTGTAACCCGATATCCGTGCTTGGTCAGAAAACGGCTCAGGAGATCGCGTATCTCGCGGTCGTCGTCCACAACCAGAACGTGGCCCAGGCTTTCCGTGTTCGGCGTGTTCATGGACCCAGGGTAACGTCCGCTGCCGGCCGCGGCACCGGAAAACTTTGTAACGGACTGTAACCGCGGCGGCGCTCGTGACGGTTCGTTACCCAATGCCGCCCCGCCGGGGGTCGATCCGTTGCATAAGATACCTAGATTCATGGTGTTCAAGAACACCTAACAAAGGGAAGTACCATGAGACAGTTTCGCAAAACGACGGTTGCCGCCTTGGCTGGTTTGGGTACGCTCGCGCTCGCCGTGGCGCCGGGCTTCGCCGCTGGCAGCCATCAGGGCGCCAGGGACACAGGCCCGGGCCAGGGTGTGGCGGCACAAGTCCAGCTCGCGCACATGAGTGGTGGCGGCGGAGCGCAGGGCCAAGGCGGTCCTGGCATGATGAATCGCGGCTACGGTGGCGGTCCAGGCCCCGGCATGGGGCCGGGGATGATGGGTCCGTGCCAGGGCTATGGAGCGGGATCGGGCTATGGCATGGGACCCGGCCAAGGTTACGGCATGGGACCCGGCCAAGGTTACGGCATGGGACCCGGCCAAGGTTACGGCATGGGACCCGGTCAAGGGTACGGCATGGGACCCGGTCAAGGGTACGGCATGGGACCCGGTCAAGGGTACGGCATGGGACCCGGCCAAGGCTCCGGCATGGGACCCGGCCAAGGCTCCGGCATGGGACCGGGGATGATGGGTCCCGGCTACGGATCCGGGACCGGCTATGGCATGGGCCCGGCGGCCAGGCCTGACATGGATCTGTCGGCCGACGACGTGCGCGCCCGGCTTGAGGGAAATCTCACCTGGCACGGCAACAAGCGTCTCAAGGTCGGCGACGTGACGGAAACCGACGACGACACCATCACCGCCGACATCGTCACCCAGGACGGATCCCTGGCGCAGCGATTCAAGGTCGACCGGCACAGCGGCCAAATGCAGCAAGCCGAATAGCCGGCAAGACGGGAAGCGGCGCGTCATCGGACGGGTCGCTTTCCGCGCCGGGCGGCATACGCCGGCAGGTGGCGCTGGCAATGCCTAGGGGATGGTCAGGAGATTGCAATGGAAGCATTACTCTATTTCGCGCTTTGGGCGGGGCTCATTTTTCTGATGATGCGTTTCGGTTGTGGCGCACACATCATGGGGCATGGTCAAGACAAGGGGCGGGTTCAGAACAAGCCCGCGACCGCCGCCGATCCCGAGTTTCGCTGGGTACCGCCGAAAAAAGACACCGATCCCGTCTGCGGCAAGACGGTGATGACAGACAAAGCGAAACCCAGCGTCTACGCCGGCAACGTCTACTACTTCTGCTCGCGCGACTGCCGCGAGGTCTTCGAGGCCGCGCCCGATCTTTATGTAGGCGGCGGCGATCCCAACCATCCAGAACTGGAGCACTCCCATGCCTGAGGCAGTGACCACCTTTGAGCAGCACGGTCGCTCGGGTACCCCGCTGCCGGTGCGCGGTAGTCCGCGCATCCCGGTTGTGGCCCTGGGTATGAGTTTGGGAACATTCCTCGCACTGACATTCGTGCTGTGTGTGCTGTTCGATCTTTGGTTCCCGACCCTGGCCATGAACCCGCTGTGGGCGCCGCTGCTGCCGGGCTTCACCTGGATAAGCTGGACCAGCTTTCTACTCGGCCTGATCGAGGCCTTTTCCTATGGCTGGTACATCGCCCTCATTTTCGCGCCGCTCTACAACTTTTTCGCGGCGAAGTTCCGCTAGGGGATGCAACGATGACCGAAATCCGGAGCCTGCATGGAACGACCGCTGCGGAGATATTCTCCGCCGGTCTCGACAATCTGGAACAGATCGACTCCATCGCCGTTTCGGTGCTGTGGAAGGACGGCACCGTGACAGCCGGATGTTCGAATACGTCTCGGGCGAACCTTGCCCTCCTGGTTCTGGCGATGGATGAGCACCAGCGGCGGGGGTTCGTGGACGGCGACTAGCCGATCGACCGGAAAGCGCCGGCGAGAACCAACATGCCAACCGACGTTGGCGAACAATGGAGATGAATGTGAAGAAACAACTGAAGACAGCGACGATCGCGGCGGTTGCCACCCTGGCGTCGCTGCCGGGCCTTGCACAGGCCGATGCCGGTGGATCTGGCTACTGGCACGATGGCTGGGGTTGGGGGGGCATGATGTCCGGCGGCCTTATGATGATCGCCTTCTGGGGCGGACTCATCATCTTGATCGTCGTCGCAGTGCGATCGCTGGGCGGGAGCTCGAGGCCAACCCCCACGGGGGCGGCTTCGGGTAGAACCGCACTCGGTATTCTTGAGGAACGCTTTGCGCGCGGCGAGCTCGACAAGGCGGAGTTCGAGGAGCGGAAGCGGGCGCTGTCCGATTGAGGCGGTATCAGCCGCCGCGGCCAAATGTTCGTTGTGACCCTCTGGCCCGTGTATCGTGAAATGGAGAGAGAAATCGTGAACGCAAAAAAAGCAATTCGACCCGTGGCTTATGCCGGTTTGGCTGCCCTCGTAATGGCGATGCAGCCAGCCTCCGCCGAGCCTTTCGTTTACGTACCGCTGGGCGGAGACGGCAAGATCGTCGTCATCGATGCCGCAAAGGACAAGGTCGTCGATACGATAAACGGTCTGACGGCCGTTCATGGCCTCGCGGGAACGCCGGACGGGCGTTTTCTCATTGCCGGCAGCTTCGAGGAGCGCGAGCCAGGTGGTGCGGCGCCCGAGAAGCCGACGGGCGTGACGGAGGACGAACACGCCGCGCACCATGGCGCCGCGCCGGCCAAATCGCAAAAGACCGGGGCGGTCGTCAGCACCGTCTCGGTCGTGCGCACCGCCGATGGCTCGGTCGTGCGCCGGATCGACGTGCCCGGCGCCGTTCATCATGTCGCGGTCGGTCCGAACGGGCGCTTCGCCGTCGTCACGCATCCTAACGAAGGCGGGATCAGCGTGATCGACCTGACCTCGTACGAGGTCGTGGCAAGTGTCGCGACCGGACCGTTCCCGAATTATGCGGCGTTCAGCCTTGATGGCGGCCAGGTCTACGTCAGCAACGCCGGCAACGGCACGGTGAGCGCAATCGATACCGGGCGCTGGATCGTCCGCTGGAACGTTGTCGTCGGCACCAGCCCGGAGCACGTCGTGTTATCCAAGGACGGCGGCACGCTCTACGTCAACAATGTCGAGGACGGCACGGTGTCCGTTGTCGATGTTGGCGCGCAGAAGGCCGTGCAGACCATCTCGGTCGGCACGACGCTTCATGGCATCGATCTTTCCGACGACGGCAGAACGTTGTTCGTGGCCGATTTGGGTGAGGACAAACTCGTCAGCATCGACCTGGCGACCGGGGTGACACGCGACGCAACCCTGGCTCCGGCGCCCTATCATCTCGCCGCCGTGCGCGGGACGGGGAAGCTCTACGTCTCGAGCGCCGACGACCCCAAGCTCTGGGTCGTGGATCGCAACAGCCTCGCCGTACACGGCGAAATCCCGATCGGCGGCAAGGGGCACCAGATGGTTCAAGAGCCGGCCCGGTAATCCAAGCTTGGCACTCGGGCCCAGGCGGCTGGCTGCTTCTAGCAGCTAATCCAACGAGGTAGGAATCATGACAATGGATGGAAATATAGCCTCTGGACCTTCCCGGCGACGGCCGTTGCCTGAACGTCGATGGAGGTTGGCGAACTTGCGCCGCACCGGCGCAACGGGCCTGGTGTGCTTGTTGGGGCTTGCAGCGGTGGCGGACGCCAATGCCAGCACACATGGTCCGTCGTCCACGCCGCCACTGTTGGCCGCGGCAGATACCCCGTCCGAGGGAATGAGTGGGATGGCCATGGAAGGCATGGGGGCCGCGATGCGCCCGGATATGGCCCCACCTCAGGGTGTCGCGGGTAGTATGAGTCCAAGGCAGGGCGTGTTCATGCCATCGCTGCAATACATGCACATGCGCATGGACGGCAACCGCGATGGCAGCAGTGATGTCAGCACGGCTGAGGTCCTTGCCCAGTTCCCGGTCGCGCCGCTCAACATGAATGTCGACATGCTGATGGGTGGCGTCATGTACGGTGTAACCGACGATATCTCGGTCATGGCGATGGTGCCGTACCTTTGGAAATCGATGGACCATGTCACCCGGATGGGAGCCCAATTCACGACTGAATCGGAGGGCTTCGGCGATCTGCGCGTGCTCGGCGGGTACGAGGTCTACAAATGGGGCAGCCATACCATCGGCCTGTCCGCAGGGCTGAGCTTGCCCACCGGCTCGACCGACGAGCGCGATCGTACGCCCGCGGGCCCGAACCAGTTGCTGCCCTATCCCATGCAAAACGGGTCCGGAACGTTCGACCTGCTGCCGGGGGTCACCTACACCGGCAGGTCCGATGTTTGGTCGTGGGGCAGCCAAGCCAACGCCATCGTCCGGCTGGGCGAGAACGACGATAACTACACGCTCGGCAACGTTTACAGCGCCTCGATTTGGGGCGCGCGGCGGTGGGTAAACTGGTTGAGTTCGTCAGTGCGCGTGACCGGCGAGGCCGTTGAGAACATCGATGGTGCGGACCCTCGGCTCAATCCGCTGCAGGTGCCGACAGCCGATCCGGACCGGCGTGCAGGAAAATTCGTCAGCCTGGGGCTTGGGCTGAACTTCTTGATTCCGTCCGGAGTTCTTCAAGGCACCGGACTTTCGGTCGAAGGGGTCGTTCCGGTCTTCCAGACTTTGGATGGCCCACAAATCGAACGGGACTACGTGATCCTCGTCGGCCTGAGTAAGGCTTTCTAGTCGCACCGCCTATGCCCGCCATGGAGGGGCCGGTCCAGGTCCCGCGCGGGTGGAACGAGCCGAACTACCGAACAAAACACGCAGCATTGAAGGAATGAATGATGAAAACGAGAACGCCGATCACAGCTTCCATAATCGCAGTGATGGGGTTGATACTCTCGGCATCCGCCGGTCTCGCCGCCGGCCAGCATACCGGAGCGGCAACCCCGCCGGATGGTAAGCCCGACTCGACGACGGGACCCGGCATGATGATGGAACAGGGAATGATGGGGCAGGAGATGATGGGCGAGGGCCTGATGATGCCCGCCATGGACCCGGCTCGCGGGCGCACACTTTTCGCCAGCAAGGGATGCGTGGTTTGCCATTCAGTCAATGGCGTTGGCGGCGAGGACGCCACGCCACTCGATGCCTCGACCATGCCGCGTATGATGAACCCTTTTGAGTTCACAGCGAAGATGTGGCGCGGCGCCGAAGCGATGATCTACGTTCAGCGCGAGGAGCTTGGCGAGCAGATCGAGTTCAGTGGCGCCGAGCTGGCCGACATCATCGCCTTCGTCCATCACGGGGAAGAACAGAAAAAATTCTCCGTGGCGGATGTCCCGCCGCGCATCAGGGAGCTGATGACGCACATGGGCGAGGAGGGGAGCGAAGAGCACGAGAAGGAACACGACACCGACAAGCCAAAGGACTGACGGTAGATATTCGTCACGCGCGGGAAGGGCGCGGACGGATTGAAGAGTGCCTTTGTCGTCCGCCGCAAGCTCGCCCGGATCGCCGACGCCGTGGCGGACCGGGACAGTGCGGACTTGTCTATCCACTCAGCCAACCGCCGCCGGGCCACCGGCAA